>JADHNT010000007.1 GCA_016779385.1 Pseudomonadales bacterium | reverse complement strand
GGCCTCAAGGCCGAGCCAGGCCAGCACAAAGGCGCTGCCCCGGCCCAGGGCCTCGCGGGGCGCCAGAGCTGCATAGAGGGCGCCAAAGACCGCTGGCAGGAGCGCGAGGAATGCCACAAAGAGGGCAACTAAGGCCCCCGCCAGGGCGGGGGACGCGCCGCCATGCTGCTGAATGCTGACATAGACCCAGGAAACCCCTAGCCCGTAGCGGCCGAGCCCCGAAAGATAGGCGAGCCCAAGAGCCTGCCGCGGGGACGCCCCTTCGAGGGCTAGGAAAAGGCAGACCGGCGCCGCGAGCCCGACCAGGGTCCAGGAAAAGGGGGCAAGGCCCAGGGGGATTAGGACGCCACTGAGGAGGGCAAGCCCCCCCGCCCCCCAGCGCTTCACTCCGCCGAGCGCTCCGGTAGGCGCACCACGTGGAGAAGCCGAATACGTCGGCTATCAGCGTTCAGCACTCGAAAGCGCAGCCGCCCCACGGTGATGGTTTCCTCCCGCTGGGGCACGTGACCAAAGCGCTGGGTGATGATCCCCCCGATGGTGTCGAATTCTTCATCGGAAAACTGCGTGCCAAAGCGCTCGTTGAAGTCCTCGATGGGGGTAACGGCCTTCACGCTCCAAGCGCTGGCGTCGAGCTGCTTGATGAGGCTGTCGTCGTGGACGTCGTGCTCATCCTCAATTTCCCCGACGATCTGCTCCAGTACGTCTTCGATGGTGACCACCCCCGCCACCCCGCCGTACTCGTCCACCACAATGGCCATGTGATTGCGGTTTTCCCGGAACTCCGTAAGCAGCACGTTCAAGCGCTTGCTTTCCGGAATGATCGGGGCCGGGCGCATGTGGTCCCGAAGCTTGAACTGGTCCACCTTGCCGCTCAGGAGCAGGGGGAGCAGATCCTTCGCGTGGAGAATGCCCTTCACATCGTCCGCTTCTTCGTCGAGCACGGGAAAGCGGGAGTGCTGGGAATCAATAACCAAGGGCAGGAAATCGCGGGGGGCCACATCGTCGGGTACGAAGACGACCTGGCTGCGGGGGATCATAATGTCCCGGGCTTGCATCTCCGAGACGGCCATGGCGCCGTCGATAATGCTGAGCGCTTCCGCGTCTAGGAGCGATCGTTCCGCGGCGTCGCGGATGATCGTCATGAGTTCTCTTCGGCTTGCGGGCTCGCTCGAGAAAGCCTGGGTCAGGCGCTCAAGCCAGCCCCTAGGACTCGACCCTTCGCTGTTGCTACTGTCCGACATAACGCTGCGTTCTCTCTAATCCGTCTGGTAGGGGTCCGGAAACCCCAACCCCGCAAGCACCGCACACTCCAGCGCCTCCATGGCCTCAGCCTCGCTTTCAACGATGTGATCGTACCCTAACAAATGGAGGGTGCCATGAATCACCAAGTGGGCCCAGTGCGCCGCCTGGCGCTTTCCCTGGGCCCGGGCTTCCCGGCGCACCACCGGCGCGCAGAGCACCAAATCCCCGAGCACGCGGAACGCAGGATTCTCCGGCAGCTCCGCGGGAAAGCTCAGCACGTTGGTGGCCGCGCTGCGGTTGCGCCAGGCCTGATTCAGCTCGGCGCCCTCCGCTTCTTCGACGATGCGCAGCACCAGGGCCCCGGGGGCCGCCTGGGCGCCCCGAAGGGCGGCTTCAATCCACGTGCGAAAGGCGCCATTGGTGGGTGTCCGTCCGGCGCAGGCGCGCTGAACGGTCAGAAAGGGGGGACTGCTCACCCCTCGCTTTCCGCCTCGAAGCGGTCGTAGGCCTCAACAATGCGCTGTACCAAGGGATGGCGCACCACGTCCTTGGACCCAAAGTGGGTGAAGTGGATGCCTGCTACGTCCCGGAGAATTTCCGCCACCTGCACGAGGCCCGAGCGCGTGCCCCGAGGCAGGTCGACCTGGGTCGCATCCCCCGTAATGACCGCGGTGGACCCAAAGCCCAGGCGCGTGAGGAACATCTTCATCTGCTCCACGGTCGTATTCTGAGATTCATCCAGAATCACGAAGGCGTTGTTAAGGGTTCGCCCGCGCATATAGGCGAGGGGCGCGACCTCGATGACGTTGCGCTCGATGAGCTTATGGACCCGCTCGAAACCGAGCATTTCGTAGAGCGCGTCATAGAGGGGGCGCAGGTAGGGGTCGATTTTTTGCGACAGATCGCCGGGAAGGAACCCGAGCTTCTCCCCCGCTTCCACCGCCGGGCGGACCAGGAGAATGCGCGCCACGCGCTCCGTCTCCAGGGCCTCCACGGCGCAGGCCACGGCTAGGTAGGTTTTCCCCGTGCCAGCAGGCCCAATGCCAAAGCAGGCATCGTGATTGCGCACCGCCTGCACGTAGCCCCGCTGATTCTCCCCTCGGGGCTTCACCGTTTTCCGACGGGTCCGAATGAGCGAGCCGTCTTCCACCGGGGCCTCGCGCACGATGCCCCCGGCCGGGGACAGAGCGGGCAGCCCCGGGGCCGGTGGCTCGGGGGGCAGCGGCGCTTCCGCCCGCGCTTCCTGAAGATGAAGATGCACCTGCTCTGGCGTCACCCCCTCCTCGCCCAGGGTTTCCCGGTAAAGGCGATGAAGCAGGCGCCCGGCACGGGCGACCCCATCCCCATCCCCGGCAAGATGAAAGGCATTTCCGCGGTTTCGAATCTCGATCCCGAGGCGCTTTTCAATCTGCTTTAGGTTTTGATCGAAGGGGCCGCAGAGGCGCGCGAGGCGCTGCGGCTCATTAGGTTCTAGGGTAAGGGTTTCTACGGTGCTCAAGCCGTTTGTCTGCTCCGTGCTAACCGTTCGTCGTCGCCGGCTGGCAACCCCTCGCACACCGCCTTGCGCTGCTCTTCGGGTCACCGCTGTGGCCTCCTTGGGGTGTCCTAGGGGCTAGGGCCAGCTCAGGAACCTTCCCCATGGGCGCTTCATACCTGCCGAGGGGCGGAGAAGTCAACGCAGGGTCTCGCGCGCCCACCCTAGACCTCGTAGGCTGCAGGCCCGGGATGACAGGAGAGTGACGCCCGCCATGGATTTCGTTTCCTGCACCGCCGGCCCCCTCTCGCTCACCCTTGGCCTCGAGGGCGGGGTGGTGGCGGACCTGCGAAAGGGCGAGCAGCCCTGGCTCAAGGCCGGGGGCGAAGCGGCGCGAGATGGGGCAGCAGCCTCGGCGACCTCAGCGCGCTATCACGGGGCCTATCCGCTCTTGCCCTTTATCGGCCGCCTAGCCGACGGGCGCCTGGCCTGGGCCGGGGTGGACCACGCCCTGCCCTCCCACCCCCTGGCGGCGCCCCATGCGCTCCATGGCGTGGGCTGGGAACGGCGCTGGGCCCTTGCTGCCCACGCCGCCAGCGCCCTCACCGTGTTCCTGGACCATCCCGGGGACGATAGTTGGCCCTTTGCCTTTCGAGCGGAGCAGCACTTCGCGCTCCACGCCTGGGGCCTTGCGCTCACCATGAGGCTCACCAATCAGCATGGCGCGCCCGCGCCGGCCCAGCTTGGATGGCACCCCTATTTCCCGAGCGCCGGCGCGAGGCTCGGTACGGCTTTCACGCAGCGCTGGGAGAGCGATGACCGGGACCTTCCAAGCCAGCCCGTGCCCCTGCCCAACGGGCGCTGGGCCGTGGAGGAAACGGTGTGGGATCACTGTTTTGAAGGCCCAGCCCAGGCCGCGTTGGCCTGGCCCGGCCACGCCCTTCGCATGGCCTGGAGCAGCACGCCGCGCTCGCCCTTCCGGGGGGCCGTGCTGTACCTACCGGAAGCGGCCGATTTCTTCTGCTGCGAGCCCGTCACGGCATGTCCAAACGCCCTGACCGCAGCGGACCCTCAGGCCCGCGGTGTGGTTACCCTCGCCCCCGGGGAAAGCCTTCAGCTCTCTATTGCCCTGAGAGAAGAGGGGTTCGGCTCCTAAAGCGGCGTGCCATCCTCATAGGCAATCAGCTCCCCGCGCAGGGAGTTGGGCAGGGCTTCGGAGATCAGCACATCAACGAAGGTGCCGACGAGCCCCGGATCGGCGTTGCGAAAGTTCACCACCCGATTACACTCCGTGCGCCCGGCCAGCTCCCCCGGATCCTTCTTCGAAGGACCTTCCACGAGAATGCGCTGCAGGGACCCAATGAGGCTTTGGCTGCGGTTCATCCCCTGCTGCCGAAGCCGCGCCTGCAAGAGCGAAAGGCGCGCCTTCTTCTCCTCTTCCGAAATCGGGTCCTGGAGATCGGCCGCGGGCGTGCCCGGGCGACGGCTATAGATAAAGCTAAAGGAATGGTCGAAGTTGATCGCCGCCACAAGATTCATGGTGGCCTCAAAGTCCTGGGCCGTTTCCCCGGGGAAGCCCACGATGAGATCGGTGGACATCACCAAATCGGGGCGCAGGGCCCGGAGCTTCCGCACCTTCGCCTTGTATTCGAGGATGGTGTGGCCCCGCTTCATCAGCGCCAGAATGCGATCGGAGCCCGACTGCACCGGGAGGTGCAGATAATTCACCAGCTCCGGCACCTCGCCGTACACCTCAATTAAGCTCTCAGAGAACTCCACGGGGTGGCTGGTGGTGAAGCGAATGCGATCGATGCCATCGATGGCCGCCACATGGGTGATGAGCTCCGCAAGGTCGGCCACGGCGCCATCGGCCGCTGGACCCCGGTAGGCATTCACGTTCTGCCCAAGAAGATTAATCTCCCGAACCCCGCCCCGGGCGAGGGCCTCGCACTCCGCCAGCACCGGCTCCAGGGGACGGCTGATCTCCTCCCCACGGGTGTAGGGCACCACGCAGAAGCTGCAGTACTTCGAGCACCCTTCCATGATGGAGACGAAGGCCGTGGGCCCCTCGGCCCGAGGCTCCGGGAGGCGATCAAACTTTTCGATTTCCGGGAAAGAGATATCCACCAGGGGCGGCAGGCGCTTGGCCCCCGGGGTCGCGCCGGCGCGGCGCTCGTCGATCATCTCCGGCAGTCGGTGAAGGGTTTGGGGGCCGAACACCAAATCCACGAAGGGGGCCCGATCGGCTATGGCGTGCCCTTCCTGGCTGGCCACGCAACCGCCAACGCCGATGAGGAGATCGGGCTTATCGGCCTTAAGGGTGCGGTAGCGCCCCAGCTCGCTAAAGACCTTCTCCTGCGCCTTCTCCCGAATGGAGCAAGTGTTCAGCAGAATGAGATCGGCGTCCTCGGGGCGATCCGTGGGCTCCATGGCCTGCCCCTCGCGCAGCGCATCGAGCATGCGCGCCGAGTCATACTCATTCATCTGGCAGCCGTAGGTACGGATAAAGACTTTCTTTGCCATGGCTCACCTCACAAACCCCTCCGGGGCGGCGATCATACCGGCTCGACGGGCGATGCAAAAACCAGCACGGGGGAAAATCCGTCCCGCCCCCTTGCAAAGCGGCTCACAATGCCCAAACTGCGCTCCTTCGGATGCAGGAGACCGGCGCCATGGCCGAACCCACCCACCTCTATCGCGTGATCTTCCAAAGCCAGGGGCAGGTTTACGAGCTCTATGCGCGGGATATCTACCAAAGCGAGCTCTACGGCTTCATCGAAGTGGAGGGCTACGTCTTTGGGAAGCGCACCCAGATGGTGGTGGATCCCGCGGAGGAAAAGCTCCAAACGGAATTCGAAGGGGTGGAGCGCAGCTACATTCCCATGCCCGCCATTATTCGCATCGACGAAGTGCAGAAAGAAGGCCAGGCCCGCATCAAGGAAATCAAGGGTGATAAGGTCACCCCCTTCCCGACCCTCCCGGTGCCTCCCAAGCGGGACAGCTAAATGGCCCCCGGCCTCTTTCACCTTGAGGCCCAGGCTCAGCGCCGGCCCGAGCATCCCGCCCTGGTGTTTCACGATCCGGAAACGGGACGGGGCGCCCCCCTCACCTACGCGGCATTAAACGACGAGGTTAATCAGATCGCCCAAGGCCTTCGAGGCCTCGGGCTCGCCCCAGGGTCGGGCATCGCGGCCCTCACGGGCACCCACCGGGAGGCTCTGGTTCTCTACTTCGCCGCCATGCGCCTTGGGCTCTGGTACACCCCGCTCAACATGCACCTGAAGGCGCAGGAAATCGGGCAGATCGTGGAGGATGCGGGGGTAAAGGCGCTTTTCTACCGCCCCGCCCATGCCGCCCAGCTGCCCCCGCCGGGATTAGAATACCGAGAGGACACAGCCACGCTCTGGGCGCGCTGTGCCGATCTACCCAAGCGGTGCCCCGACGATGCCCAGGAAGGGGCCGCCCTGCTCTTTTCCTCCGGCACCACGGGGCGGCCGAAGGGCGTGATCACGACCCAGCCGGGCGCGCCCCTGGGCACCCAAAGCGCCCTCGCCGTCGCCCGCATCCGGGCCCACGGATTGGACGAGAACACCGTGTATCTCTCCACGGCGCCGCTCTACCACAGCGCGCCCCTGCGCTACATCGACATGGTGCTCCGCCTCGGGGGCACGGCGCAGGTGCTGACCCACTTCGACGCCGAAGCGGCGCTCGCGATTCTGGAAGCCGAGCCCATCACCCATAGCCAGTGGGTGCCCACCATGTTCGTGCGCCTCCTCCGCCTGCCCAAGGCTCGGCGCCAGGACTTCCGCGCCCAGACCCATCGCTACGCGATCCACGCCGCTGCGCCCTGCCCGCCGGTGGTAAAGGCCGCCATGATCGACTGGTGGGGTCCGATTCTTTACGAGTACTACAGCGCCACGGAGGCCAATGGCCAGACCGTCATCGATAGTACCGAGTGGCTTGCCCATCGGGGCAGCGTGGGCCGGCCCCTCATCGGGGAAGTGAGCGTTCGCGATGAGCAGGGCCAGCCCTGCCCGCGAGGCGTTGCGGGCACGGTCTACCTGCGCGGGGGTGCGAAGTTTTCCTACCTAGGCGATCCGGAGAAAACTCGCCGGGCCTACCTCGACGACGGATTCTCCACCGTGGGAGATCTGGGCTACCTCGATAAGGATGGCTTTCTTTACCTGACAGACCGCCGCGATTTCACGGTGATTAGCGGGGGCGTAAATATCTACCCTCGGGAGATTGAGGATGTGCTCCTTGCAGATCCCCGGGTGGCCGACGCGGCGGTCTTTGGCCTCCCGGACGAGGAGTTCGGCGAGCGGCTCCACGCTTCCGTGGAGCTGGTAAGCGGGGTCGACCCGACGGGCATGGAAGCGGCCCTCCGGGGACATTGCCGGGCCCAGCTGGCCCACCTGAAGTGCCCTAAAAGCTGGCGCTTCCACGAACGGCTACCTCGCCTCCCCACGGGGAAGCTGGCCAAGCACAGCCTACGCGAAGAGGTCCTGGCGAGCTTAGGCCAAACCTCGACCCAAGCCCAGGCAACGCCCTAGTCCGTCAGCCCGCGGCGCTCCAGGAGCGGCTCGAGGCTCGGCAGCGCCCCCCGGAAATCCTCAAAAAGCGTAAGCGCCGGCTCGCTCGACCCCTTGGACAGCAGGCGCTGGCGGAAGCGGTCTCCGTTCTCTCGGGTCAGGCCGCCGTTCGCCCTGAACCAGGCCACCGTGTCCGCGTCGAGCACCTCGCTCCAGATATAGCTGTAATAGCCCGCCGCATAGCCTCCTATGATGTGGGAGAAGTAGGGGGTCCGGTAGCGCGGCGGCACCGGCGCGTAGTCAAAGCCAAGATCGATCAGGAGCGAGGCCTCAAGACCCATGAGCGCCTCCGCCTCGGGCAGGGCATCCACCGGGAGGCGATGCAGCGCTTGATCGAGGCTTGCCGCGGCGAGGTACTCGGTGGTGCGGAAGCCCTCGTTGAAGCGCTGGGCCGCCAGCACCTTCTCCAGCTCCGCCTCTGGAAGGGGTTCACCGGTCTCATAGTGCACGGCATAGTTCTTCAGAATGCTCGGCCAGGTGGCCCCCATCTCGTGCACCTGGGAGGGGAACTCCACAAAGTCCCGGGGCACGCGGGTGCCGGAGAAGCGGGGATAGGTCACGTCTGAGAAGAGCCCATGCAACGCATGGCCGAACTCGTGGAAAATGGTGTTCACCTCGTCGAAGGTGAGCAGCGTGGGCCGCCCTGGGGCCGGCTTCACGATGTTCAGATGGTTCGCGACCACGGCCTGGGTCCCGAGCAGCCGGCTCTGCGACACGTAGGCGTTCATCCAGGCACCCCCACGCTTGCTAGGCCGGGCGTAGGGATCGAAGAGGAAGAGCCCGAGGGGCGCCTCATCCAGAAAGACTTCAAAGACCTGCACGTCCGGGTGGTAGGTGGGCAGGGCAGGGCGCGCTTCGAAGCGCAGCCCATAGAGCTGCCCCGCAAAGTGGAAGACCCCCTCTCGGAGCACGCGGTTCATTTCGAAATAGGACTTCAGGGCCTCGGCATCGAAGGCATAGCGCTCGGCCCGAAGCTTCTCCGTGTAGAAACTCCAATCCCAGGCTTCCAGGGCATGCCCACCCCCTTCACGGTCAATTAGGGCCTGGAGCGCGGCGCCTTCCCGCCGGGCATTGGCCACGGCCCGGGGGGCCAGGGTACTTAGCATGGACGCCACCGCTTCCGGCGTTTGCGCCGTCTGATTGGCCACCGCATAGGCTGCGTAGTTCTCGAAACCGAGGAGCGCCGCCTTCTCCGCCCGGAGCTTCAAGATCGCAAGGACCCGAGCCCGGTTATCAAATTCGCCGCCGCGATGGCCCCGGGCCTCGGAGGCCTTCTGGAGCCGCTCCCGCAGCGAGCGATGGGTGAGGTCGGCCACGACGGGCTGCCCCGTGGTGTTGCGGAGAGAAATGAGCCAACGGTTCGGCCCCAGCCCCGCGTCTTCCGCAGCCTGGGCCAGGGCAGCCCGGCGATCCTCGCTTAGGCCCGCCAGCTTCGCTTCGTCTTCGACGACGATGGCACTGGCATTCACCTCCGCCAGCACCGCATCGGAAAAGGCCGCACTTTCCTTCGCCAAGGCGCTGTTGATTTCCTTGAGCCGCGCCCGGGCCTCATCGTCCAGGGCTGCGCCGGCGCGCTGAAAGTCCTTGTAAGTTTCCTCCACCAGGCGAAGGGCTTCCCCTTCTAGCCCTAGGGCCTCGCGCCGCCCATGCACCGCCGCCACCCGCTCGAACAAGGCCGGGTTCAGCATGATGGCATCCCGATGCGCCGCCAGCTGGGGGGCGAGCTCCGCGCGAAGGGCCCGAATATCGTCGTTGGTATGGGCGCTGGAGAGCGCATAGAACACCCGCGATACCCGATCCAAGATCGCCCCCGTCTTCTCCAGGGCGACGGTGGTGTTCTCAAAGCTGGGCGCGTCGCTGCTGGCCAGGATCGCTTCCACCTGGGCCCGCTCCTCGGCCATGCCCGCGGCAAAGGCCGGCGCAAAGTGCGCATGTTCGATCTGATCAAAGGGTGGCAGGCCGTAGGGCAAGGGGCTCGGGGCCAGTAAGGGGTTGGCGGCGCTGTCCCCAGCGACCGAGGACGCCGCCGGGGATTCCGGCGCCTCGGCCCCGCAGGCGTTCAGCAGGGCGACCATCGCGCCCATGGCCAGGGGAACTCCCATGAGGGATCGCAGCATCATTCGGCGTCTCCTTGTCCCAGGGATGGAGGCGCGCCCCGAAGGAGCGCCCATACCAAGATGGTTAAACCTGTCGTCAGCAGTATAGCGCCAGGAATCAGTAGCCCCAGGGCAGGCTCCGGACTCGCCGTGGCCGGACTGGGGGCACCAAGAAAAAAAGCGAGGGGAAAGGTAATGCTGGCTGAGGAGATAAGAATGCGCATGGCCCAGCGCAGCCCTTCGCTCCCGCGAGCGGCATCGATCCAGGGCAAGAGCACCAGGGTCAGCAGGAGAAAGAGCGCCGCATGAGCATGCCCCGCCCGCCACAGATCCTGGTGCAAAGGTGACCCGAGATAGCCCGGCAGATTCACGATGCGCCAGGTCAAAACGCTGCCACCAAACATCACGCCCAGAAGGGACAGGATTAAAACTGCGCCCATATTTCGGGACGCCTGGGAGAGAGCGAAGGGTGACGCTAAGGGTGCATGCATGAAAAGCCTCCTGCGCAGGGAGTCGGTACAATGGGACCAGCATTCGGCGAGCATAAGGGATCGCACATGAAAAGAACGATCGTGGTGGGCGGTGGCCAGGGGGCCGGACAGCTGGTCGCAAGCCTGCGCCAGGAAGGATACGACGGTGAAATCCTGATGATCGGCGAGGAGCCCCAGCTCCCCTATCAGCGCCCGCCCCTCTCCAAGGCCTACCTGCTCGGCGAACTGCCCGTGGAGCGGCTCCTGGTCCGGCCGGGGAAGTTCTACGCCGATCAGAACATCGAAACGCGCCTCGGGACCAAGGTTACGGCGATTGATGCCGCAGCCCAAACGGTCACCCTTGAAGACGGGGAAACCCTTGGCTACAGCGATCTCGTGCTCGCCACGGGCAGCCAGGTGCGCCGCCTCTCCCTGCCCGGCTTCGATCAGGACGGTGTGTTCTACCTCCGCACCATGACCGACGTCGATGGCATCCGCGCGGCCCTCACCCCGGGCAAGCGCCTGGTGATCATTGGCGGCGGCTACATTGGCCTTGAGGTGGCTGCGGTTGCTCGGAAACTCGGGCTGGACGTCACCGTGCTGGAAATGGAAAAGCGCATCCTGGCTCGGGTCACCACCCCGGCCATGTCTGCTTTCTACACGAAGGTCCACACGGACCACGGCGTAGTCATCAAAACGGTGGCCGCCGCCGCCGCCCTCTCTGGCGATGGCCGGGTGACCGGCGTGCAGTGCCAGGACGGCACGGAAATTCCTGCGGACGTGGTGATTGTGGGCGTGGGGATCCTACCCCGCACGGAGCTCGCGGAAGCCGCCGGGCTCACCTGCGAGAACGGCATTCAGGTGGATGAGGGTACGCGGACCAGCGCCCCGCACATCTACGCCATTGGCGATTGCACTAACCATCCCAACCCTGGGCTCGGTCGGCGCCTGCGCCTGGAATCGGTCCCCAACGCCATGGACCAGGCTCGAGTGGCTGCGAAGAATATTTGCGGCGGCGACGCCCGCTACGACGCCGTGCCCTGGTTCTGGAGTGACCAGTACGACCTCAAGCTACAGATGGTGGGCTTTTCCGGGGAGGCGGAGGAAGACGTGCTCCGTGGGGACCCGGATAGCGGCGCCTTCGCTCGCTTCTACCTGAAGGGCGGTCAGCTCATTGCCGTGGATGCGGTGAACAGCCCCCGGGAATTCATGGCGGCGCGCCAGCTAGTGGCCCAGAAGGCCCCGGTGACCGCGGAAGCCCTGGCCAATCCGGAAACGGATCTCAAAACCCTGATGTCGCGCTAGGGAGGCGCCCCATGACCCTTCGATCCCTCCGGGCCGCCCTCACTCTCAGCCTCGCAAGCTTAACGGGCGCCGCGATGGCCGATACGACTCTGCTTTACAACGTGAACGGCTGGACCGCCACGGCCAGCGCGGCGGATACGGGCGCCACGGTGCAAGAGCAGCGCTTCTCGGCCCTGCTAATACATGAAGGTCGCGTGGTCTCTGCAGGCACTTTCGATGATCTCCGCACCTTGGCTGCCCGCCTCGGGGAGCCAGTGACGCGCATCGACGGCGAAGGCGCCTTCCTCATGCCTGGGCTCATCGACGCCCACGGCCACTTCACTAGCCTAGGCTACGACGCGCTCCGCTTAAACATCACGGGGCTCCAAAGCCTAAAGGCTACGGTGGCTACCATCGCCCGCTATGCGGAAACGGGAGACGGCTGGATCACCGGGGGTCGCTGGAACCAGGAACACTGGCCGGAGGGGCGCTTTCCTCGAGCCAGCGATTTAGAGGGCGTCACTGATCGGCCGATTTGGCTGCGTCGGGTGGACGGCCACGCCGCCTGGGCCAATAGGGCCGCCATGGCCGCCGCGGGCATCAACGCCGATACCCTCGATCCCCCCGGGGGGCAGCTCATCCGCGACGAGCAGGGCAACCCTACGGGGGTTTTCGTGGACGCCGCCATGGACCTCATCGACGCTGTGGTCCCCCGGCCCAGCCAGGCCCAGCTGGAACAGGCAATCAGCGCCGCCCAGGACATCATGCTCAGCAAGGGCCTCACCCAGGTTCACGACGCCGGGGCCGGGGTGCGCACCATCGAAACCCTTCAGCGCCTAGCCAAAACTGGCGATCTCAAGGTTCGCCTCTACGTGATGGTGGCCGGCGAGGAAACGCTCGAGGCCCTGGGCACGCCCCAGGACGACCCCGAGGATCGGGTGGATGTGCAGGCAGTGAAGCTGTACTCCGATGGCGCCCTGGGGAGCCGCGGCGCCGCCCTGTTCGAGGACTACAGCGACGACGAAGGCAATCGCGGACTGCTATTCACGAGCGCCGAGGCGCTTGCCCGGATCGTCGATCAGGCCACGGGCAGGGGCTGGCAAGTAGGCATCCACGCCATCGGGACCCGCGCTAATGCCGTGGTCCTGGACGCCTACGAACAGGCTTTCCAGCGCTACCCCGGCAGCAAGGACCTCCGGCACCGCATCGAGCACGCGCAGGTCATGCGCCCCGGCGATCTCCAGCGCACCATCGACCTGGGCGTAGTGGCCTCCATGCAGCCTACCCACGCCACCTCCGACATGTGGATGGCGGAGAAGCGCCTGGGCTCGGAGCGCCTCGCCGGCGGTTACGCCTGGGCCACGCTGCTCAAAAACGGCACCGTGCTGGCCCTGGGCAGCGATTTCCCCGTGGAGCCTCCGGATCCGGTCTTTGGCATCCACGCTGCGGTGACCCGGCAAAACCGCCAGGACGACCCTCCCGGAGGCTGGCGCCCGAGCGAAAAGCTCACGCTCTCGCAAACACTTCGGGGCTTTACCATGGATGCGGCTTGGTCCGCGCGGCAGGAGGGTCAGCTAGGCAGCCTCGAGCCCACGAAATGGGCAGATTTCGTGATCCTCGAGAAAGACCCCTTTTCTGTGGCACCAGAGGACCTCTGGAAGCTTCAGGTGAAGGAAACCTGGATCGCCGGGGAACGGGTGTACGCCAAAACGCCCTGACTACCAGTCCAGATCATCAGGGATCGGATGGTCCGCGTATGCCGGATCGTCCTCCCCCGGCGCCTGGGGCTTGGGCAGCACCAGGCGATCATCGAGTTCGCGAATCTTCTCCGCCACCTTTTCCTCAATCACCTCAAAGCCCGCACCATAGCGCACGAGCACCATGGCGCCAGCGGCCAAGCGATCGCGCTGCGCCTCGGTGACGTAAAGCTTCCGTACCTTCTTCCCGTCGAGGAAATGATAGGCGCAGGCGCCCTGCCCTCGAGGCAGGCGGCGCTGCTCGATAATCAGCTTGGCCTGCTCCCGAAGGGTTTGGGTGAGCGCGCTCTTACGCCGCGCCTTTTGTTTCGTCTGGGGTTTGGACTGTGGTTCGGGCGCTTTGGGCTTGGAGGCCTTGGGCTCCGACGCCTTGCCTAGCCCTGCCTTTAGCAGCTGGCTACGGAGGGATTCGCTCACGGAAGTCTCCTAAACAGGGGCAGCCATGTGGAGATGGAGATCGATGCCCTCCGGCACAAGGGCTGGAACCCGAGTTTCCACGAGCACCTTAAAACCCGCCCGCTCGTAGAGGGCCTGTGCCGGATTGCCTGCATAGAGGTCCAAATGGACCGCTTCGGCACCCGCCTCTTTCGCTCGGCGGAAAACGTCCTCCAAAAGGCGCTGCCCGAGACCCCGGCCCCGCAGGCTGGGCAAAACGGCCAGGTTTTGTAGATAGAAGACCTGCGCCGGGACCGCAGGCAGCACGTAGTGGCCCTCCCGCACCCAGCGCGCGAGGGCCGCAAGGCCCGCGGGATCCAGTACGGCCTGAGCCTGCTGGAAAAAGGGCCCAGCCGCCGCCCCCTGTTCTTCCGTCATAAGGCCCAGGGCAAGGCCCCCAAGGGCTTCGCCGTCCACCGCAAGGCGGGCGTAGCGGTGGGAGAAGAGCCCCTGGTCCTGTTGCCACTGGTAGGCCAGATGCTGATCAGCCCGGGCGCGGTCATGGCCGTGGAGGAAGGAAAAAATGTGCGGGTCCGTGTCAAAGATCAGCCCCGCGGCCACCGCCGGCTCGAGGGGCGCGCCAGCTTCCAGCGTAATATTGCGCGGATCCATCAGGGGCTACCTACGACGTTACGAAGCTGCCCGACTCCGGACACCTCCACCACCACCTCATCCCCCGGGGCCATGGCCTCGGTGGTCCCGGGCGTCCCCGTGAAGATGATGTCCCCGGGCGCAAGGGCAATGGTCTCGGAGACTTCGCTGACGATGGTCGCGAAGTCGAAGAACAAATTCTTCACCGCGTCCGACTGCTTAAGCGTTCCATTCAGGAAGGTTTTGACGGTCAGGGAGGCCGGATCTAGGTCCGTGACAATCCAGGGGCCCACTGGGCCAAAGCCATCGGAGGCCTTTGCCCGAAGCCACTGAAGATCGCCGGCCTGCCAGTCCCGTTCCGAGACGTCATTCCCGGCGGTAAAGCCAAAGATCTTGCTGAGCGCCACTTCCCGCGGCACCTGAAAGGCCGGCTCGCCGATGACGATGACCACTTCCCCTTCATAGTGCAGATTTTTCGCGCGCCTAGGGTAGGGAATCACCGCCCCAGGGCCCGTGATGGAGCCCGGCAACTTGGCAAACATGCCGAGCGCCGTCGGGTCGGGACGGTCCGTGGTGTGGCTTGGATAGTTGTAGCCAATGGCGATGACGGACCGCGGCGTCACCGGAGCAAGAAGCTGAGACGCCTCGACAGCGCGCGGACCCCCGAGGGCCTGACCGCCGGCCCAGGGCGCCCCATCCAATGGCTGAACGCGGCCATCGGCAAGGCGCTCACCAAAGTGCGTCATGCCCGCTTCGTCGGCAAAGCGCAGGTAGGTGGCGGCCTGCAAGGGCAGCGCCAGCACCGCCACCATCAGCACGGCCCAGCGCGCCCAGCACTGCCCCCCGCGAATCTCAAGGTTGCTCCCCATAAGCCTTTTCCCCCTAACTTTAGAAGAAATAGTTTAGCGCGACCCTCGAAAAAATACTTTTGTCAGTCAGGCGCCTGGGCCATCATCAGGGCTAGGAAAAACGAGGAGGGAGACAGACCCATGGTAGAAGTCACCGATCACGGCGCAATTCGCGTCCTCACCCTGAACCGAGAGCCCCAGCTCAACGCCTTCAATGGCGGCCTATTCGATGCGCTGGTGGAAGGGCTCCAGGCGGCCGCGGCAGACGGCACCGTCTCCTTAGTGGTGCTGACGGGTAAGGGCAGGGCCTTCACCGCCGGCGCCGACCTTACGGAGATGGGCCAAAAAAGCGCCCCGCCGAAGCATGGCTTTCCCGGGCTCCTGGAATGCCTCGTCGACTACCCCAAGCCCATCATCGCCGCTATTAACGGCGTCGCCGTGGGCGTTGGGGGCACGATCTGCGGCCTCGTCGACATGGTCTTCATGGCCGAATCGGCCAAGATGCGCTGCCCCTTCGCCGCCCTGGGGATTAACCCGGAAGCGGCCAGCAGCCTCACCTTCCAACAAATCATGGGCCCCCAGCGCGCCGCCTGGTTCCTCTATAGCGCGGAAACCCTGAGCGCCCAGGAAGCCAAGGCCACGGGTATCGCCCTCGACGTGTTCCCCGACGAAGGCTTTCTCGAAACCGTCCTTGCGAAGGCCGAGATCCTGGCCCGGCAGGCGCCGAATTCCCTGCAGGAAACCAAGGCCCTCATGATGGCGCCGAAGAAGGCCGCCTTTCGGGAAATCATCGCCCTGGAAAACGAGGCCCTCACGCGCACCGTGGGCAGCCCGGAGAACCGGGAAGCCATCGCCGCCTTCACGGAAAAGCGCAGCCCGGACTTCACCGCTGCCCGGCTGCGCGCCGCGCAGAACGGCTAGAGTCCGCGAAGCAGCTCCAGCACCAGGAGAAGTCCCAGGCCGGCGCCGAGAGCCAGCAGCACGTTCCGGCGCCAAAGGCCCACCAGCAGGGTGCAAAGGGCCGCCAGCAAACGCGGCATGTCCAATTCCCCCCCGGTGGCCGTGGGCCATAGCACCTGCGGTGCCACCAAGGCCGGGAACACCGCCACGGGCACGTAGCGCAGCAGCCTCAGCGCCAGGGGCGGCAGGGTCCGTCCACCCAGAAACCCCAGGAAAGAAAAGCGAATTAGGTAGGTCCCCAGGCCTAGGGCGGCAATGGTGAACCATAGGGTGCCGGGGGCAAGCTCAGCCATGGGCCTCCCTCCGGCCCTCGAGCACCGCTCCGGTTACCATGCCCCCTGCCGCTGCCAGGAGCATGCCGCTATTCAGCGGAAGCTCATGGCCCAGGATCGCCAGGCTCATAGCCACCATCGCAGCCGCTGCGCTGGGTCGATCCTTTAACATCGGCGTCACCATGGCCAGGAAGGTCAGGGGCACGGCAAAATCGAGCCCCGGTACCGCTGCCACTGTACTTTGTGCCTGGGCCCCGAGGGCGCAGGCCAGAATCCATATCCCGCAGATCGGCGCGGCAGCGCCCGCATAGTAGGCCAGCCTAGATCCCTGGGGCTCCTCCCGGCCCTGAAAGCGCAGCAGCGCCAGGGCATAGACCTGATCCACCAGGGCATAGGCAATCCAGGCGCGATGGCGTAAGGGTGCCCGGCCAAAATAGGGCACCAGGGACGCCGAATAGAGTGCCATGCGCAGATTCACGGCGAGCCCGGTCCCTACGGCCACGGAGACGGGCGCCCCCGCATCCAGCAGCTCTAAGGTGGCGAACTGCGCCGCGCCGGCGATCACGAGCGTCGAGAAGCCCAGCGTTTCTGCCAGGGAAAGGCCGAGCTCCGCCGCCACCACCCCAAAGAGCAAGGCAAAGGGCCCCACCATAACGATGAAGGGGGTGCCATCGCGCACCCCCTCCCAGAACACCGTCGCCGGCCTGGGGGACAGCGCCGAACTCATGGGGCGTCAGTTTCAGGCAGCAGTAAGCGGAGCCCGTTTCCCTTTCCATAGGCTCGGGTGAGCATGGCGAAGATCACCATCAGGGCCCCATAGATCGGCAAAAAGGCCTCGCCGAGGATGGCCCGGGGGGTTTTCGCCCAAAAAAGCGCGAAAAAGAGATGGGCCACGGCGAACACACCAAGCCAAAGCACGATTCCCTGCGCCCAGCGCTGCCCCGCAGCTCCGCGTACCGCCAGTACCGCGGCAAAGGCCGTGGGTACCAAGAGCGCCGTAGGAATCACGAAGTGCCGCCCCAGCAGAAAGGTTTGGAGCACGGCCAGGATGCCGAGCAGGGTCAGGAGGGCGAGCACGCCCTCGAGGCCGCCGGCCAGGCTAAGCCAACGCTTCCGCAGATCCCCCAGGGTCACCGCTGGCTCCGCAGCAGCCGCCCGGGACGGGCACCGGTATCTTCATCTTCGGCGCGGGTCCGCACCCCGGCCACCCAGGTGCCCCGGTAGCCCTTGGCATGCTGGAGAATTCGCGCACCTCCGGCGGGCAGATCCTGGCGCACTTCCAGATCCCCGAGAGACAGGCGCTTGAAGTCAATCCAGTTCACATCCGCGCGCAGGCCCGGAAGCAGCGCCCCGCGATCCTTGAAGCCAAAGAGCTGGGCGTTGCGCTGCGTTTGCCGATGGACCAAATGCTCCAGGGGCAAGGTCGCGCCTCGGCTGCGGTCCCGGCCCCAGTGGGTGAGTTCATAGGTGGGAGCCACCGCATCGAAGATGACGGTAACGTGGGCGCCCGCGTCGGAAAGGCCCGTGACGGTCTCCGGGTGCAGCTGCATTTCCCGCACCGCATCGAGGTTGTGATCGGCGTAGTTGGTGAAATACATGACCACGAAACGCTCCCCCGAACCGGCGGTAAGGGCGTCGTAGAGGAACGCATGGGGATCCATGCCCTTGGCCCTAGCCTGGGAAGCAAAGCTTTGCGCCTGCGTAGGCTCGTAATCCCGCGCTTCGTCGAACAGAAAGATCTGGTCGAAGTTGAGCTCGGCGAAGGCCACCCCATTTTCCATGGTCCCGGGCAGGGGATGGGGCACGCTCTGCTCCCCCAGAATCGCCGCCCGCCGCGCCGGTTCGCGAAGCGCCTCTAAGCGCGCCTCGAAGCTCAAATCCTTCAGCTTGAGGTAGCTCGGCCGGCGCATGAAGGGATGATAGGTGCGAAGGCTCATCACGATACCCGTGGGCCGGGCCCCCACCTGGGGGAAGACCTGGGCGCCCGCGGCGTTCTCGGCGCTGACCTGATCGAGCACCTCTTTCCACCGGGTGGGCCATTCCGCCACCTGGAATAGGGTAAAGGTGAGGGGACGCTGCGCTTCCCGAGACAGCTGGGCCATCAAACGCACTTCGTCCGCCAAGTCATGGGGCTCCTCTCGCCCTGCGGCAGCACCGCTGCCCAGGGTGCTTGAGGGAATGATTTGGAACACGCCCTTCCCGGCATCGCGCAGGGCTCGTGCCAAGGCCAGCACTTCGTCGTCCTGGGCGAAGGTCCCCGGGACCGGCTCACCGCGCACAGAAACATGGCCCAGGATCCGGGATGTGGAGAAGCCCACGGCTCCCGCACTCACCCCCTCCGCCACCAGGCGGCGCATGGCCTCGAGGTCCTCAGCCGTGGCCGGCGCGTTCTCCCGGCCCCGGGTGCCCATGACGTAGTTCCGCACGGCGCCGTGGGCAATGAGGGAAGCCACATCCAGGGCGTAGACCCGAGTCGCCAGGTAATCGAGATATTCGGGATAGCTCGACCAGGCGCCCCAGGGCATGCCCTCGTAAAGGGCCGTGCCCGGGACATCCTCTACCCCTTCCATGAGCTCAATGAGATCCTTCTCGCCCCCGGGCGCTACGGGGGCAAAGCCCACGCCACAGTTACCCATGACGATGGTGCCCACGCCCTGCCCCGAAGAGGGCAGCATGGCATCATCCCAGGTCACCTGACCGTCGAAGTGGGTGTGAATGTCGACCCATGCCGGGGTGACTACTCCCCCCTCCGCATCGATCTCCTCCCGGCCCTTTCCGTCGAAGGACCCTACGGCGGCAATCAGGCCATCCTTGATGGCCAGATCCCCCAGCCGCGGCGCGGCGCCCGTGCCGTCCACCAAGGTTGCGTTGCGCAGTACGCAGTCATAACTGTTCATGCTCATCCCTCTCCTATTCCGTATTGCCTGGCCCGTACCACTCGCCTCGCGATTAGCCCGTCACGGCCCGCTGCAAACGATCGCGGAGCGCCGCCCAAGCCTCTCCTTGCGGCAAGGCCTCAACCCACGCGAAGGGCACATCGGCCCCCTCCAAGGCATAGAGCCCATCATAAAGGGCACGACCAAAGCCTTCCGGGGCCTCTGGAAGCACCACCAGAGGCGCGCGCCGCGGCCCTAGGCGCCGTGCCACCGCGCTTCGGCACAGAATGGCATCCCCCCCGGGCCAAGCCGCCTCGAGCCCCGCTTCATCGGTGAAGCGCAAGGTCACCGACTCTGGCGCGTAATGACGATGGCGCATGCCCGGCGCGAGGGCAGGCAGGTCATGATTATCCGCCGGGGCTTTCTCCTGCCCCGACGGCGATGGCACGGGCACCCCCAGCACGGCACTTAGGGCCTCCGGCCCCAGGGCCCCGGGGCGCAAAATACGCGACGCATCCCCCAGCAGAGAGAGCACCGTTGATTCATAGCCGAGGGGCGCGGCGCCCCCATCAAGCACCGCGGCGATGCGGCCGTCCAAAGTGCGCAGCACGTGGTCCGCCGTAGTAGGGCTTGGGCGACCGGAACGATTCGCTGAAGGCGCTGCTAGGGGACGCCCCACGGCCGAAAGGAGCGCTAGGGCCACGGGATGGTTCGGAACCCGTAATGCGACGCTGTCTCCGCCAGCGCTCACCCGCGCTGGCACCCGGTCCGTTTTCGGCACCACCACGGTCAGGGGCCCGGGCCAAAAGGCCGCGGCGAGACGCCCGAGCGCCTCAGCCTGCCAGGGCGTCGGTTCGAAGAGTCCCTCCGCCGCAGCCAGGCTCGCCACGTGCAAAATCACCGGATTGTCCTGGGGCCGGCCCTTCGCGGTGTAGATGCGCGCCACGGCAGAATTGCTTAAGCCATCGGCGCCCAGGCCATAAACCGTTTCCGTTGGAAAGGCCACGAGCTCCCCCGCGCGCAGTAGCCTGGCTGCCCGCTCGAGGTCGTCTTCCACCGCCGCCATGAGGCGATCGGTATGCATGCCCGTGTCTTTTGATGCTCAGCCCGGAGCAGGCTGAGCCCCCCGCACAAGCCGCCCCGGGAGCGCACCGGTAGCCACTCCATCCCGGTAGGTCACTTGGCCCGCCACGATGGCGTAGCGATAGCCCTCGGCGTCCTGCATGAGCCGCTGGCCGCCGGCGGGCAAATCGCGCTGCATGCGCGGTGGACGCAGCCGCAGCCCGTCGAAATCAATGATGTTGAGGTCAGCCCGATAGCCCGGTTTCAGCACGCCCCGATCGAAGAGCCCCATGGCCTGGGCCGTATCGCGGCTATGCCACTGCACCACCGTTTCCACCGGAAGCTTTCGACCCCGGCGCCGATCCCGGGCCCAGTGGGTCAGCATGTGAGTGGTAAAGCTGGCATCGCAGATGGTGCCCAAATGGGCGCCGCCATCCCCTAGCCCGAGGATCGTCTGCGCGTGCTCCATCATTTCGAGCACCGCATCGAGATCGTTCTGGGCATAGTTTAGGAAGGGGAAATACAGCATAGCCCGCCCCTCGTCCTCGAGCATGAGGTCGTAGGCCAGG
This sequence comes from Pseudomonadales bacterium, assembly GCA_016779385.1. Lineage (GTDB taxonomy): Bacteria > Pseudomonadota > Gammaproteobacteria > Pseudomonadales > Azotimanducaceae > Salivita. Next base: position 26,479 of record JADHNT010000007.1, on the reverse strand, counting down.
GCGGCGGGCTCGACGCCCAGGCGCCGGGCGCGGGCCCCTAGGGATTGGCTCGGGTCCTGTTCGTAATCCGGCGGATCGCCGAGCACAAACATCTTCTCGAAGTTAGACAGCACCGCCTGCATGAAGGGGTGATCGGCCTGAGGCGCCTCCCCAAGCAGGGTAGCCCGTAGCGCCGGATCGCGGAGCCGGGCGACTTTCTCCGCCAGGGGCAGGGCTTGCAGGGCCTGAAAGCTCGGGTGTGCGACGAAGGGATTCAGGGTGGCATCAAGGCCCAGCATGAGGCCCACGGGGCGATTCGCCACCTGGCCGCGCACGGGAAGCCCCGCCTGCGCCATGCCCTCAAGCCAGCCCAGGAGCTTACGATAGCCTTCCGGCGCCCCTTCCGTTTGCGCAAGGGACAGGGACAGGGGCCGCCCGGAGTGCTCAACCAAACGACGAAGCATAGCCATCTCTTCCCTGGGGTTCTGGAAGTCGGACACAAACTGAAGCACGCCCTTCCCCTCGCCCTTCATGGCCAGGGCGATGGCCATGAGTTCGTCCTCCGCCGCGGTAAGCGTCGGCGTAGGGTCGCCGTCCGCTGTTTGGTGATTCAGGGTGCGGGAAGTGCTGAAGCCCAGGGCCCCAGCGGCCATGGCCTCCCGAGTGAGCTGAGCCATGGCCTGGATGTCGGCGGCGGTAGCGGGCTCGCGCCGCGCACCCCGCTCTCCCATGACGTAAACGCGCAGCGCCGCGTGGGGCAGCTGGGCCGCAAAGTCGATATCGTGATCCCGCGCTTCCAGCGCCTTTAGGAAATCGGGAAAGCTTTCCCAGTTCCAGGACAGCCCTTCCGTGAGCACGACCCCGGGGATGTCCTCCACCCCTTCCATCAAGCGGATGAGGGTGTCGTGATCTTCTAGGCGGCAGGGCGCAAAGCCCACGCCGCAGTTGCCCATCACCGCCGTGGTGACGCCATGATTCGAGGAGGGGGTGAGGCGGTCATCCCAGGTGGCCTGGCCGTCGTAATGGGTGTGCACATCCACAAAGCCCGGAGTGACGAGCAGGCCGCGGGCGTCGATCTCCTCCGCGCCCTGGCCGATCCCTCCGCCCACAGCAGCGATGCGACCGTCCTTCACCGCCACGTCGGCTTCCCGGAGCGCTGCCCCCGTTCCGTCGGCGACGGTGCCGCCGCGGAGCACTAAATCGAAATCTGCCATGCTCGTTACTCCTCTCCCTAGAGGCTAGAGCCTAGGGTGGGGAGTCGGTGTCGCGCAAGGGTTCCAGGAGGACCGGCGGAGGGGTCCCGGGCAGGGTCAACGCCGCAAGCGCATCGGGGCGATAGCGCGCGAGGAGCGCAAAAAGGATGGCCGTGGTTTCCTCGTCGAAGGCGTAGGTCAGAGGCTCGGGGCGAAAGTGGAGCTGAAAGGCGCGCAGGGCATAGCGAGTCGCGACGTCGAGGCGCCCCGTGGGGGTCAGCTCAAAGCCCCAGGCCGCCAGCGCCGCCTGCCGCGTGCCCAAGGGCAAAGGCGTGTCCTGAAGCCAGGCCCGCCAGGCCTCGAAAGTGTCTGCCTCGTACCAGGGCCCCACGCCAGCCTCGTGCAGGCGTTTCCAGGGGAAAAAGGGGCCCGGATCAACCTTACGCGTGGGCGCGATGTCGGCGTGGCCCACCACCCGCTCCGGGGGGATATCGGGATGGCGCGCCAGGATCTCCTGGGTCAGGGCGATGACCTCGGCGAGCTGCGCCTCGGAAAAGGGTAGATAGCGGCAGCGATCCGCCTCGGGCCCCGGAAGGGGCTCCGCCAGCCGATGATCGCAGGTTGATTCGTTCACGATTTCGATGCCGATGGAGGAGTTGTTCAAGGCCGTCTCCCCGGCCCAGACGCTTCGCCCCGCATGCCAGGCCCGGCGATCCTCGGCGACGAGGCGCAGGGGCCGGCCACTCGTGCCGGGAAAGGTGGGGTCGTTTAGATCGGGAACCAGGTAGTGGGCGCTGACGGCGCCCGTATCGGCACGGGTCAAAAGCGCCAGGGAGCGATCGAAGGGCTCGGCGGTGAAATGAAGCACCAGATGGCGAATGCGGCTGCCCTGATTTTCCGAGACCACATCAAGGGGAGGCGAGGCAACGCAGGCGCTGAGGGAAAGCAGCGCGATCCCCAGCAGCACAAGCCTCACTGGGCAGCGCCGCCGCGATCGCGCTGAAGCAGCAGGATGCCGCGCATGGTGGCCAGCAGCGCCAGGCGATGCTGGGCCGCGGCGAAGGTGGCGTAGATAGGATCGTCGTCTAGCAGCTGGCACCGGTCCGTGCCACAGGGGAAGCTCGCGGCGCGGCCGAAGCGATTGCCCGCTTCCCCGTAACGACCAAAGCGCCCGGGCTCCCCAAGTTCCCAGAAGGCATACCAGGGGCTTTGCATATCGGCGATGGGCTGGCGCAGCGCATCCAGCGTCGCCCCCGCCGTTTCCTCAAGCAGCGCATCAAAGGTGAGATCATCGGGCGTTTCCCCCAGAACCTCACACAGCTGCTCCCCGGCCTCGCTGAGGCGCGCTTCATCGATGGGGTAATCGGTAAAACGATCCCCCGAGGGCCAGCGCCAGGGCCTAGGGTGGAAGATGGGGACTACGTTCGCGGGAATGGTGACGCGCTGGAGGTAGTAGAGCACGCTTCCCAAATCCTCGTAGCGCAGCGTGGCCCGCACGCCGTCCTGCATCAGAACCTTGGCGGCCCGGTCCTCGAAGCGGTCGTGAAGCCGCGTACTCACCAACCACAGCCAGCGCCGATCCTCCTCTCCCTCAGCACGATCGTAGTACCCCCAGCGGGTGGCCCGGCGCAGCACGCCGGCCTCCCCCTCGGCGACATTCCCAAGCACCAAATTCCGCACCTGGAGCGCCGACAGCCGAGGCGTCCCCGTCTCCTCCACGCACCGGTTAAAGGCTTTCGCAGCGGTGAAGGTCAAGGTCTGGAGCGTTTCTTCCGGGTAGGCCCAGGCCGCGCCAGACAGGATCATGAGCATGAGCACGGCGCATCGCCCGACCCTCGCCTTACGCCCTACCCGAGTTGCGCTCACCCTTGCCATCGCGGCCTCCCTTCTTTTCAACGCTCAGCATACCGCCCCCGGCGATCCAACCCTAGGGCCCGGCAGGGCTTAAGGCGTATGCTTAGGCCACGGGCAGCGGTACTGAGGAACTGGGATGACCACCCCCCTACTCACCCTCACGGACCGGGGCCTGCACTGCCCGGACGGGGACTTCACCATCGATCCCTGGCGTAAGGTGGATCGCGCCATCATTACCCACGGCCACGGCGATCACGCCCGCAACGGCATGGGTCACTACTGGACCGCAGCCCCCGGGGTGCCCATCCTGCGTAAGCGCCTCGGGCAGTACAGCCCCGTGGAAGGCGTTCCCTACGGCGAGCGCCGGGCCTTCGGCCCCGTCACAATCTCCTTCCATCCCGCAGGGCATATCCTTGGCTCGGCCCAGGTTCGGGTGCAGCGGGGCGATGAGGTCTGGGTGGTCACGGGAGATTTTAAGCGAGAACCGGACCCCACCTGCGCCCCCTTCGAGCCCGTGCTCTGCGACGTGCTGGTGACGGAAGCCACTTTCGCCTATCCCATCTATCAATGGCCACACCCGGATACGGTGATGGAGGAAATCTACGCCTGGTGGCAGCGCTGCGCCGCCGAAGACCGGCCCGCGGTGCTTTACACCTACGCCCTAGGCAAGGCCCAGCGCATCCTGGCCGGGCTGAACGCCTTCAGCCGGGAGCCAGTGTGGCTCCACGGCGCCATTGATGGACTCACCCGCCTCTATCGCGATGCGGGGGTCACCATGATCCCCACGGTGCCGGTGAGCGAGATGCCCCGGAGTGATCGCGGCGCGGGGCGGCTCATCCTCGCGCCCCCCTCCGCCGCAGGGTCGAAGTGGGCCAAGCGCTTTCGCGGCGCCAGCACGGGCTTTGCTTCGGGGTGGATGCAGGTGCGGGGCACGCGACGCCGAAAGGGCTATGACGAAGGCTTTGTCCTCTCTGATCACGCCGATTGGCCCGGACTACTCCGCACCGTGGAAGATAGCGGGGCAAAACGCGTGCTGGCCACCCATGGCCACACCGATGCGCTCCTGGCCCACCTGCAAGGCCTGGGCATCGAGGCCCAGGCGCTGGCCACGCCCTACGGAGATACGGAGGACGGGTGAACGCCTTCGCCGCGCTGCTCACGGCTCTGGAGCGAGCCCGCTCCACAGGGCGCAAGCTCGAACTGCTGACGGCCTACTTTAAAGGTGCACCGGCGGGGGATGCGGCCTGGGCGCTGCATCTGCTGACGGGGCGCCGGCCCCAGCGCATTGCCAGCGGCCCGGAGCTACGGCGCTGGCTCGGAGAGGCCACGGGCCTCTCCGAGGCTGTCCTCGAAGCCACCTATGCCCATGTAGGCGACCTCGCCGAAACCCTCGCTCTGGTGCTTCCACCGCCGCCGGCGGACATCACCGCCCCGGAAACGAGCCTCCAGGCGTTGCTGGAGGAAACGCTCGCGCCCCTTCGCGGTGCCGGTGCTGAAACGCGGAAGCGCGCCCTCCTTGCCCTTTGGCGCGCCTATCCCCAAGCCCCGCGCCTTTGGCTGAACAAACTCATCACCGGGGGGCTGCGCGTCGGCGTGGGGGAAGGGCTCACGCTTCGGGCCCTCGGCCAGGCCTTTGGGCTCGATCCGGCCGTGCTTCAGCACCGCTGGATGATCCCCCAGCCCCCCTCCGCGGCAGCCTTCGAAGCGCTGGTCAATCCGGACAACGCCACGCTTCACTGGGCGGCGCCCTACCCCTTCTGCCTGGCACAACCCCTTCGTGACGGGGCTCTACCCCCGCACCCATCCACGGCGGTGCTGGCGGAGTGGAAATGGGATGGGGTGCGCTGCCAGCTAGTACGGCGGGAGGGCAATACGGCGCTCTGGTCCCGGGGTCGGGAAAGGCTAGAAGATCGCTTTCCCGAGCTCGCGGCCGCGGCGGAAGGCCTACCGGAGGGCACGGTCCTTGATGGGGAGCTCCTGGCCTGGGCCGAGGACGGCCCCGGCCCCTTCGTCGAACTCAGCCGACGCCTGCAGCGCAAGCGCGTCACGGCGGCGCTTCAGCGCGCGGTGCCCGTGCGCTTTATGGCCTACGACCTCCTCGAACTGAACGGCGAGGACCTCCGTCCCCAGCCCCTCGCCCAGCGCCGCCAGTGCCTAGAAGCCCTGCTAACACCGTCTCCTGCGCCAGCACTCACCTTCTCCCCCCGACTAGATAACACCAGCTGGGAAAGCCTTACGGCCCTGCGCGCCGACGCGCGCAGCCAAGCTGTGGAAGGGTTAATGCTGAAGCACGAAGGCAGCGCCTATGAAAGCGGTCGGCGTCACCAAAGCTGGTGGAAATGGAAGCTTGATCCGGAAACGGTGGACGCCGTCTTGCTCTATGCCCAGCCCGGGCATGGCCGCCGGGCGAACCTCTACACGGACTTCACCTTTGCGGTATGGGATCGGGGCGCCCTCGTGCCCCTCGCCAAGGCCTATTCGGGGCTGGATGAAGCCACCCTTGAGCGCCTCGATCACTGGATTCGCCGTAATACGAAGGAGCGCTTCGGGCCCGTGCGCTCCGTGACGCCGACGCTGGTCTTTGAGCTGGCCTTCGACAGCGCTCATGCGGCGCCCCGACGAAAAGCCGGCATGGCCTTGCGCTTTCCCCGCATTCATCGCTGGCGGGAAGATCTCACCATTGAGGATGCGGATGAGCTCGAAACCCTCAAAGCCCGGCTTCTCCCCCATGGCTAAGATGCACCCGCAACAAGCGGCGCTCGAGGCCTGGCTCAAGACCCAGGGGTGGGCGCTGGCGCCCTTTCAGCAGGCCCTGGCGGAAGCCTTCCGGGAAGGTGCCGATGGCCTTTGCCTAGCGGGCACGGGAAGCGGAAAAACCTTCGCCGCCTTCCTCGGGCCGGCCCTCGCCATCCCTGCTCAAAGCACCGGGCTTAAGTTGCTTTGGCTCACCCCCCTACGGGCCCTGGCTCGGGACCTCGCTACCCAGCTGGAAAGCTTCTGCGAAGCCCTCGGCCTCCCCTGGCGCGTCGGAATCCGCAATGGGGATAGCACGGCGAAAGAGCGGCGCCAGCTTCGCCAGGCGCTCCCGGAGGTGCTCGTCACCACGCCGGAAAGCCTGTCCCTCTTGCTGGCGAACCCCAACTTCCTTGCCCAGGCGCCGTCCCTGCAGGCCGTGGTGGTAGATGAGTGGCATGCGCTCCTGGGAACGAAGCGCGGCGTCCTCCTTGAGCTGGCCTTGGCACGGCTCGATAGCCTGGCCCTGGAGGCCCGGCGCTGGGGGCTGTCGGCCACCGTGGCCGATCCCGAGCACGCCCTCGAGGTATTGCTCGGCCCCGCGCGGCGCGGGCGCCTGATCCGGGGACCCCAGGGCACCCCACCCGCGGTGACCACCCTCATCCCGGAGGAAATCGAACGCTTCCCCTGGGCGGGCCACCTCGGGCTAAGAAGCCTGCCACAGGTGCTAAACCTGCTTCAGGGGGCGCCGAGCTCCCTGATCTTTTGCAACACGCGCTTTCAGGCGGAGCGCTGGTTTGAAGCACTCCAACGCGCCGATCTCAGCCTCGTGGGGCAGCTTGCGCTGCACCACGGCAGCCTTGCCCAGGGCACGCGACGGCGCATCGAGAAGGCCCTGAAAGCCGGAGCGCTGAAAGCCGTGGTGGCCACCTCAAGCCTCGATCTGGGGGTGGACTTTAGCCCCGTCACCCAGGTGATCCAAATCGGGGGTCCCAAGGGCGTGGCCCGAGCTCGGCAGCGAGCCGGGCGTAGCGAACACCATCCCGGCGGTACGCCCCAGCTCTATTGCGTGCCTACCCATGCCTTCGAACTGCTTGAGTTTGCAGCGCTGCGAGACGCCCTGGAGACCGGGGATCTCGAACCCCAGCGCGGCCTTCGAATGAGCTTTGACGTACTGACCCAGCACGTCCTTACCCGCATCCTTGGCGAGCCGGGCACCTCAGAAGCGCTGCTGGCCGAAGCCCGGCGCACCCACGCCTTTGCCACGCTGAGCACCGCCGAGCTGGCCTGGGTGCTCGATCATCTTCAGCGCGGCGGCCCGGCCCTTAAGGCCTACGAGGACTACGCCAAGATCACGCTGAACGAGGCCGGTGCCTGGACCGTCACCACGCCCCGCATCGCTCGGCGCCATCGCCTCTCCATCGGCACCATTGTGAGCGATGCCTTGGTCACCCTGCGCTGGCGCCGGGGCGGGACCCTAGGCCAGGTAGAGGAACGCTTTATTCGCCAGCTGCGCCCGGGCGACGGCTTTACCTTTGCCGGGCGCGCCCTGGTGCTCTGCCGGGTAGACGGCATGACGGCACTGGTCCGTTCAGGAAAGGCCCGGCGTGTTCACACACCGCGCTGGGCCGGCAGCCGCATGCCCCTTTCAAGCACGCTGGCTGAAGGGGTTCTACAACGGTTGAATCCCGAAGCCTCGCTCCCCGAGCGGGAGGAAATGGCCGCCCTGGCACCGCTGCTGCGTCTACAAGAGACCCTATCCGCGCGACCCACGCCGGGGGTGCTGCTCCTCGAACACCTGGAAAGCCGGGAGGGCTATCACCTCTTCCTTTACCCCTTTGCAGGGCGCCAGGTTCACGAGGGTCTCGGACCCCTCCTGGCCTGGCGCCTCGGTCAGCATCAGGAGAGCACGGTCGCGGTGACGGTGAATGATTACGGAATCGAACTCCTGTCCTCCGCGCCCCTGCCCGAGGAGGAAACGGCGCTGCGCCGCTGGCTCTCCCCGGAGGGCCTAGGAGAGGCCCTGCTTGCCTGTTGCGAGGGCACCGGCCTTGCGGAGCAGCGCTTTCGCACCATTGCGCGCATCTCCGGCCTGATCTTCCAAGGCTTTCCCGGGGGGCCCAAATCCCAGCGCGCCCTTCAACTGTCTTCCCGCCTCCTCTTCGACGTCTTCAAGCGCTACGACCCAGAAAATCCCTTTCTGCAGCAGGCGCAGCGCGAGGTCCTCACGGAAGAACTCGACAGCGATCGCCTGGAAGCCCGGCTCCGAGACCTGAGCCGCCAGCCTTGGCAAAGCCGACGCCTGGCCGGCCTTTCGCCCTTCGCCTTCCCTCTCTGGGCCACACGGGTGCACGCCCGCTATAGCTCGGAATCGGCCGCCCAACGCATCGCACGCATGCTCGCCCAGCTGGAACGCCGCCATGGATGAGCCTTCAGCTGCGACGCGCCTTACCCTCGGGGAGGCCACGCTCTGGCTTCTGCCCGAGAAGGCCGTCCTGTGGGACCGAACCCTATTTGTAGCGGACGTCCATCTGGAGAAAGCGCGCTTCTTCCAGCGCCAGGGCTTCGCCGTGCCCGTGGGTAGCGACGCCGAGGACCTGGAGCGCCTCCGTACGCTCCTAGAGGCCCATGGGTGCGAACGGCTGGTGGTGCTGGGGGATTTTTTTCACCGCCCGCTCCGCCCCGGGAGCAGGGGCCAGGCGCGCCTCGAGGCCTGGCTCGAAGCCCTGGAACGGACTGGGGTTTCCGTGCATCTCGTGGGCGGCAATCACGACGGTGCGGCGCCCCAGAAAGGCACGGCCGGGGACCTGCACTGGGAGCGGGAAGGCTGGCGCCTGGGGCCCCTAACCTGCCGCCACGAGCCTTTGGGGACGGGGGAGGAACCGACGCTCGCGGGCCATCTACACCCGGGCTACCGCCTGCGCGCGGCCCGCAAGAGCAGCTTCTACGGGCCCGTGTTTTGGCGCCGGGGGCAGGAGCTGGTGCTGCCCGCCTTTGGCAGCTTAACGGGAACGCTCGCTGTGCGCCCTCGCCCCGGCGACGCCCTCTTCCTCGTGGCCGAGGGCGCCGTTCACCCCCTGCCCGGGGGGTAGAACCAAAACTCCAGCATGGTCGTAGCCTCGGGGAACCGCGCTTCATGGGCCTGCTCCGGCGCCAGGTGGTACCACGCCCCCGGGGCATAAAGTCGCTCCGGCGCAGCTCCACAGGTCAGCGCTAGGCACCCCGTGAGTACCACCCCCCAGTTTTCCGTGGGGTGATCGTGGGCCGGGATGTGCTCCCCGGCGGCGTAGCTCGCCAGCAGCACCTCGGCCCCCTCCGCAGCAAGCTTATGGGCATGAAAGCTGCCTTCGAAGGGCGCCAGGCGCGCCAGGAGCGCTGACGGAAAGGGATGGGTTTCAGCCATGGGCCTCGGGCTCCCTCATGCGGGGGGCGTAATCCCAAAAGGTGGCTTTGCTCGGCGCGAGGCGCAGGGCCCACTCTTGATCCCGGCGCCCCTGGAGCCACCGGGCGAGCCGAGAACTTCCCCCAATGCCATAGCGGGCCAGCAGGTAATCAAGCTGAGCGCCTCCCGCTTCTGGAAGGAGAGTGACAGTCCCCTGGCCCCGGAGCCCTCGGTAGGGCGCGAGGCCCGTGGAAATTTCAAAACCCACCTTCGGCGCGCGTTGCAGGCGTCGGGTCAGCCAGGCCTCCGCATGGCTCACGCCCCAGAGGGCGCCGGCTTCATAACGGAACCACAGGGTGGCGATTTGCGGGGTGCCATAGCGGTCGAGCACGGCGAGGCGCATGGGCTCCCGATGCTCCTCGAGGAAGGTCCGAAGGGTGGTTTCATCGGGACAGGCGCCCACTTCGCAGTTCGGAAATAGCATGAGGTTTCCTGAGCCCTCGTGAGGGGCGGCGGCTTTCCTTGCTATGCTCTACCGGTCCTGGACGCGCAGCAAGTCCTTAGGAGTCACCCCCATGGCCCACAGCATTTCCCGCTTTCTCGCCACCCATCCTCGGGGCCTCGCCTTGCTGCTGTTAGGTGCCGTCCTTCTGGCCGCCCTGGGCGCGCAGCAGTTCCGCATTGATGCCTCCTCGGACTCCCTCGTGGTGGAAACCGATCCGGCCCTGGCTACCTGGCGTGCCATGAGTGCCCGCTATGGCAGCGGGGAATTTCTCGTGGTCACCTATGAGCCGGACACACCGCTCTTCGAAGCGCCCGCCCTAACGACCCTGGGAGCCCTGGTAGATGCGTTGCGGGCCGTGGACGGCGTGGAGGCGGTGCAAAGCCTGCTCGACGTCCCCCTGCTTCAATCACCGCCGGTCCCCCTGGATGCCTTAAGTGAGGGGGTGCGAACACTACGGGACCCCACGACCGATCGAACCTTGGCGCAGAAGGAACTGCTCGAGAGTCCCCTCTTTCGCAACCTCCTCCTGAGCCCGGACGGGCAAACCACTGCCCTCCAGGTCACGCTCACCCCCGATGACACCTACGAGAGCCTTCTCGGGGAACGCCAGCGCTGGCTCCTCGAAGCCGAAAGCCGCAACCTGACTCCCAAAGAAGAAGAGGCCCGCAGCGCCGCCGTCGCCGCGCTCGACGCCTATAAGCCACAGGCCGCCGCGCGGCAGGCGGCCCTCGTCGCGGCGGTACGGGATATTGTGGCCCAATACCGACGCAGCGCGACGGTTCACCTCGCCGGGGTGCCCATGATCGCTGACGACATGCTGCGCTTCGTGCGCAGTGATCTTGAGCGCTTCAGCCTGGGGGTGCTCGGGCTGCTCGTGGCGACGCTGGCCTACTTCTTTCGGTCCCTGCGCTGGGTGGTTTTGCCCCTCGCCAATGCGGCCCTCACCACGGGGCTCATGGTGGGCCTCCTGGGCGCCGCAGGCTGGCCCATCACGGTGATTTCCTCGAACTTCGCCTCACTTCTGATCATCATCAGCATCAGCCTCGCGATCCACCTCATCGTCCGCTTCCGGGAGCTGGAGGTGGCTGAGCCCAGGCAATCGCTCCCGGAGCGCCTCGAGGCCACCCTGCGCTCGAAGTTCTGGCCCTGCTTCTTTACCGCGGTGACCACTATGGTGGCCTTCGGCTCCCTCGTCACCTCGGGGATCGTGCCCGTGGTGGACTTCGGGTGGATGATGACCGTCGGGGTTGCCCTGGCCCTGGCGGTGACCTTTATCTTTTTCCCCCTGGCCGTTAGCGTGCTACCGGCTGGCGGAACGGGGGCCACCCCCCGCACCCCGGCCTTCGTGGAGCTGCTGGGCCGCACTACGGCGCGCCATCCCCTCGCCCTGGTGCTCACGAGCGGGCTCCTCGCCCTCGGCGCCGCCGGCGGCATCAGCCGGCTGGACGTGGAGAACAGCTTCCTCGACTACTTCGCCGAGGACACGGAAATTTTCCTGGGCATGAGCTACGTCGATCAGAAGCTCGGCGGCACCACGCCTCTAGATGTGCTGATCGACTTCCCAAGCCTGGCCCCCGACCCCGACGATCCCTTCAGCGATCCCGCTGCGGACCCGTTCGGGGATCCGTTCGGGGATCCCTTTGGAGACCCGGTCGGGGACCCCTTCGCCGAGCCGAGCGGAACCTCAGCAGAGGAGCCTTCGCTGAGGGCGAGCCCTTCGTCAAGGGGCTTTGACCGCTACTGGGTCACGCCGGCTCGGGTGGCGATAGTGGAGGAAGCCGAGGCCTTCCTTAATGCCCAGCCAGAGACGGGCAAGGTGCTCTCCCTAGGAACGCTCCACGCCCTGGCCAAGGACTTTAACGACGGCCGGCCCCTCGACGGCGCGGAGCTGACGCTGGTGCTCGGGGCCATCCCCGAAGCCTTCAAGGACACGCTCCTGACGCCCTACGTGGACACGGAGGCGAGCCAGGTGCGCTTGGCCGTGCGCATGCTGGAAAGCGATCGCGGCCTGCGGCGGGATGCGTTCCTAAAGCGTATCCAAGAGGATCTACCGGAAGCTCTGGGCATCGCCCCCGAGCGGGTCACCCTTTCGGGCATGACCGTGCTGATGAACAACATGCTGCAAAGCCTCTTCGACTCCCAGCGCAACACCCTCTTGGCCGTGTGCCTGGGCATTCTCCTAACCTTCGCGCTGCTATTTCGGTCCCCCAGCCTGGGGCTCCTGGCGCTCCTGCCCAACGTGCTTGCCGCGGCGCTGGTGCTCGGGCTCATGGGCTGGATCGGCCTGCCCCTTGATCTCATGACCATCACCATCGCGGCCATCGTGATCGGTATCGGCGTGGACGACACGATCCACTACATCCACCGCTATCGGGAAGAGCTCGCCCGTGATGGCGACGGGCGAGGGGCCCTGCTTCGCAGCCACCGCTCCATCGGCCACGCCATTTTTTTCACCTCGGTGACGGTCATGGCCGGGTTTTCGATCCTGGGGCTCAGCAACTTCAATCCCACGGTGTACTTCGGACTGTTGACAGCCCTTTCCATGGCCCTGGCACTCCTCGCCAACCTCACCCTCCTGCCGGCCCTGCTGCTCCTGGCCAAGGAGCGCTAAGCCCTTGCCGCCTAGGCGCGAGGGACGTAGGGTCAGGGCCTTTATTCCTCGCGCCCTGGGAGATCCTATGAAGCGCTTTGTCCTTGGTTGTATCGCTGTGCTGTTGGCCGCCTGCGGCGGCAACGCGCCCCCGGCCGAACCCAGGATCTCCGCCGAGGAAGCACGCTGGGCCGCACGGGCCCAGAAGGTGACGATCACCCGGGATGAATGGGGCATTCCCCACATCGAGGCCCCTACGGATGCAGATGCGGTCTTCGGCATGATGTACGCGCAGGCCGAGGACGACTTCCCTCGCATCGAGCGCAACTTCCTCTTTTCCCAAGGGCGCCTGGGGGAAGCTTTCGGCGCCGACTACCGCTGGATTGACTTGCGCATGAAACTCTTCATCGACCCGGAAGAGATGAAGCAGGAGTACGACCAAAGCCCCCCCTGGCTCCAGGCCCTCATGGACGCCTGGGCCGACGGGCTGAATTACTATCTTGCGACCCACCCGGACGCCGACGTGAAGGTTCTGACTCGCTTTGAGCCCTGGATGGCGCTCTCCTTCTCCGAGGGCAGCATCGGCGGGGATATCGAACGCGTGCGCCCGGAGGCCCTCGCCGCCTTCTACGAGAACCAGCCGCTTAGCCAGTGGGATCAGGGCACGGGGGCCCGCAGCGCCATTCGCGCCGTGGCCTCCCAGGGGGAATCGCTGGGCTTACCGAGTGCCTCCGTGGGCTCCAACGGCTTTGCCATCTCGCCGCTCAAGAGCGAAAGCGGCAACGCCCTCCTGCTCATCAACCCCCACACCTCCTTCTACTTTCGCCACGAAGCGCATGTAAAAAGCGATGAGGGGCTGAACGCCTACGGCGCCTCCACCTGGGGCCAGTTCTTCGTTTACCAAGGCTTCAACGAAACGGCCGGGTGGATGCACACCTCCAGCGCCGTGGACAACATCGACGAATTCGAAGAAACCATCGTTCGCCAGGAGGACGGCCTGTTTTACCGCTATGGCGATGAGCTTCGCCCCGTGGAGCAGAAGACCATCACCCTGCGCATGCCCCAGGAGGACGGCACCTTCACAGAGGAGCGCTACCCCACCTATCGGACGCACCACGGCCCCATCGTGCGCGCGGAGGGGAATCGCTGGATCGCCGTAGCCCTCATGGAGGAACCGAGACAAGCCCTGATTCAGAGCTATGCCCGAACCAAAGCTAAGAACCTCGATGAATTCCTCAAGATCATGGAGTCGCATACCAACTCCTCGAATAACACGGTGTTCGCCGATGCGGCGGGGAATATCGCCTATCTCCATTCGAACTTTGTGCCCAAGCGCCGAAGCGACTTGAACTACTTAAATCCCGTGAACGGCAGCGACCCCAGCACGGACTGGCAAGGCCTGCACACCATTGAGGAGAGCCCCAACAGCATTAACCCCCCCACGGGCTGGGTGCAGAACACCAACAACTGGCCCTATTCCGCCGCCGGCGCCGAGCACAGCCCCAGGCAGAAGGACTATCCCCCGTACATGGATAGCGGCAGCGAAAACGCCCGGGGCGTCCATGCTCTTGCGCTCCTTGAGCCGATGAATGCCGTAGACCTCAACGGCCTGGTTACTCTCGCCTACGACGAGGCTCTCCCGGCCTTCGATGCGCTCCTTCCCCCGCTATTTTCCGCCTTTGCGGGCCTCCCTGAGGACGCCCCGGTGCGAACCGGGCTGGCCCCGGCCATGGCCCAGCTGGAAGCCTGGGATCGGCGCTACGCTGTCGATTCCGTTGCCACGGCCGTAGCCATCTTCTGGGGCGATGCCCTCCGCGCCGCCGTGCGCGACGAGGCGCGGGCTAATCGCTGGAATATGCTGACGGTGATGGCCGAGGCGGCCCCCGCAGTTCAGCTGAAAGCCCTTGAAGACGCCCTGGCCCGTCTTGAAACGGGCTTCGGCACCTGGGAAACGCCCTGGGGCGAGATCAACCGCTTCCAGCGCCTAAGCGGCGCCATCGATCTTCGCTATGACGACAGTGCCCCGAGCCTCCCGGTGGCCTTTACCTCCTCTTTCTGGGGTTCACTGGCGGCCTTTGGCGCAGCCCCGCGCAATGGCACACAGCGCTGGTACGGCAATCGGGGCAACAGCTTCGTCGCCGTCGTGGAATTTGGAGAAAAGGTCCGGGCTCGAGCCATCACCGCCGGCGGCCTAAGCCGCATTCCCAGCGATCGCCATTTCAATGACCAAGCCGAGCGCTATACCGCAGGAGATCTTCGAGAGGTGTACTTCTACCCGGAAGCCATCGCGGCGCATAGCCTCGGCACCTATCGTCCCGGGGAGCCCCGGCCGTGATTCGCCGGCGAACGGTGCTAAAGGCCCTGGCACTCTTGCCAGGGCTCGGCGCCCTGCGCACCTTCGGGGAGACGGAGGCTCCGGAGCGCTGGCGCCCCCTGGTGAGCGCCGCCGCCTACCGGGTGCTCTTCGAAGAAGCGACGGAGCGCCCCTATTCCAGTCCCTTGAACGACGAGAAAGGACGGGGGACCTATCACTGCGCCGCTTGCTACACCCCGCTTTTCGCGAGCGAAGCGAAGTACGACAGCGGCACAGGCTGGCCCAGCTTCACCCAGGCGCTGCCCGAGGCCATGGGCACGAAGCGGGACTTCAAGCTGATCGTGCCCCGCACCGAATACCACTGCGCCCGCTGCGGCGGCCACCAGGGCCACGTTTTCAACGATGGGCCGAGGCCCACGGGGCAACGCTGGTGCAATAACGGCCTCGCCCTGCGCTTTGTGTCCGACGGCGAGGCGACGCCGGCGCTGCGCTGGCCCGAAGGCGCCTAGGGCCCGGCTAGAGCAGCGCGCTGGCGAAAAGGAACGCCACCCAGGCCGCCCCGTAGGCGAGCACGAGGTACGCCGCCACCATGGAAAGGGGCAAGCGCCAGCCGCCGCTCTCCCGCGCCAACACAGCGACCGTCGACACGCACTGCAGCGCCAAGGCGAAGAAGACCAGCAGGGCTAGGCCCGACGGCAGGGCCATGCCCGAGGCCTGGATATGGTCGGCGAGGGGCAGGAAGTTTTCCTCCGCCCCTTCGATGCCAAAGATCGCCCCGAGGGTGCCCACGAAGACCTCCCGAGCGAGGAAGGACGTGAGGATGGCCACGCCGTAGCGCCAATCGAGGCCCAGGGGTGCAAAGAGGGGCTCAACCCAGCGGCCAAGGCCACCAAGCCAGGAGGCCCCCAGGTCCTTTCCGCCATTCGGAAAATACCCAAGCACCCACACCACTACGGTCACGGCAAAGATCACCGCCCCAGCCTTAGTGACAAAATCCTTCGACCGGCGAAGCGCCATTTGCAGGAGCGGCCCCCAGGCGGGCACTCGATAGGGCGGCATCTCCAAAACGAAGGGTAGGTCGTCCTCCTCCGACGGCGCCACGCGAGACACCAGGGAGGTCACCACCAGCCCCGCAAGGAGCCCGAAAAGGTACAGCCCCACCATCGCCAGGCCCTGAAGACCAAGCAGCCCCCCAAGTATCGGCGTTGCCGGAATAAATGCGACGATCAAAAGAGTGTAAACCGGCAGGCGCGCTGAGCAGGGCATAAGCGGCACAGCAAGGTAGGTGAGCCATCGCTTACGGGGGGACTCTACGACCCGCGCGGCGTAGATACCGGGAATGGCGCAGGCGACCCCTGACAGCATGGGGACGAAGCTCTTGCCCGTGAGCCCAAAGAACCGCAGAGGGCGATGGCAGATCACCGCGGCCCGGGCCATGTAGCCGGAGTCCTCCATAATGCCGACGATCACCGTGAGCACGAAAATCTGCGGCACGAAGACCAAGAAGGCGCCAACACCGCCGAAGAGCGCATCGGAGACGAAGTCTTTGAGCAGGGTGCCCGGGAGCAGGGGCACGAGCCCATCGGCGCCCCAGGCAAGGGCCGCCTCGATCCCGTCCATGGCCGGGGCCGCCCAGGTGAAGATGGATTGAAACAGCACGGCCATGAGCGCGAAGAAGGCGAGCCCCCCAAAAAGCGAATGGAGGAAGAACCCATCGAGGCGCGTTTGCCCGCGCAGCAGCAAGGCCCCGGGGGCGCCGAAGCGCGCCATGAGATCCTGCGCCTCGGCCTGAAGGGCCTCATCGTGAAGCTCCGCGTAGCGCGGCGGCACGGGAGCACCAGCGGCGCCCGCGAGGGCGCCGCGCAGGGTGTCTAAGCCCGCGCCGGTTTTCCCCGAGACGGGAAAGACCGGAACACCCAGGGCCTCGCTGAGCCCCGCCGCGTCAAAGGCCCCGCCCCCGGGTGGGAAGGCGTCCGTCATGGTAGCGACCACCAGCACGTCCGTGCCCTGGCGCGCCCCCTCCCGAAGCATCTGAAGCGCAAGGGACAGGCTTTTCCCGAGGCGCGTGGCATCCACAACGCACAGCACCCGCTGCACCTCAGCGCGCGCCAGCGCCGCCTGAAAGCCATCGGAGGCGATACGCTCTTCCCCGCTGATGGGCGCGAGGGAATAGGTCCCGGGAAAATCGATCAGCACTTCGTCGGCATGGCCTAGCAGCTCGCCGCGGCCCAGGCGGACCGTAATGCCCGGGAAATTCGCCACCTTCTGGGAAAGGCCCGTCAGCCGGTTAAAGAGCAGGCTTTTCCCCGAATTCGGACTCCCCACCAGCAGAGTCTCACGAGGCATGGGCAGACTCTTCTAGCGGCTCGGTGTAAATTCGCCGCGCCATTTCCCGCTCAAGGGAAAAACAGGCGCCGGCAACGAGGTACACCCGGGGGGCCCCAAAAGCCGGGCGATGGATACATTCCACTAGCGCACCAGGCAGAAAGCCGAGCTCCCGTAGCCGCTGCGCCTGAGCAGCCGGGAGCGCTTCGCTGAGGTCCCGGACGCGAGCTCGCTGCCCCTTTGGCAGGGCCCAGAGCGGCTGGGACATGGGGACACTCCTTCCAGAGGGGCAAGAGGGCTGGGAGGCTAGCATAGAATAGGAATTATTCACATTTAGGAATTCCGCATCCATGGCTCAGGGGCTCCTACAGAACCGGGATTATCGCCTACTTTGGGGCCTGCTGGTCGCCAGCGGCATCGCCCTTTGGCTGCGTATCTTGGGGACGGCGCAGGCGCTTCTGGAAAGCGAAGGGGATCCCTGGCGCGTTGGGCTCATCGGCGCTATCCAGCTCGTGGTTCAAATTCCCGCCCTGCTCTGGGGCGGAACGCTCGCAGACCGGGTGAATCGCAAAACGCTCATGCTCGGGGCCAACAGTTTGAGCGCCGCGGCCATGGGCCTACTCGGGCTGCTGGGCACCCAGGGGACGATGCCTAGCGAGCTCATCTATCTCGCCATAGCCCTTACCGCTGCGACGCAAATGTTTGCCAACCCCGCCCGGGCCGCCCTTGCGGCGGCGGTACTTCCGCCGGAGCAACTGATGCGGGGCACCTCCATTGATAACGGGACGGGAAACGCCTGCGCGGTAGCGGGCCCCCTGCTCTTTGCAGTGCTGACGACCCAGCTGGGCCTCGGGGGGACCTTCCTCGTGGCCGCGGCGCTCTCAGCTTTTGCTGCCCTCCTGCCCCTCAGCCTCCGCTGCTCCGGACATCATACCGAGGGGACGGCGCCCAACACGGCCTGGCAAGACACGGTGGCCGGAGTGCGCTACGTAGCCCGCCACCCCATTCTGCCTGGGCTTTTCCTCCTGGATACGGGCATCACCGTAGTGTCCTTTTACCGGGAGATTTTGCCCGTGCTGGCTCTCGGGATGTTCGCGGGGGGCGCCGGCGCCACAGGGCTATTGGGTTCCGCCAATGCCGCCGGCGCCATCGCGGGATCCGCGCTAGCGCTGCTCCTTGCCGCCTACCGGGCGAAGGGCCACCTAGTGCTTTACGCTTCCCTGGCCTACGCAGCCACCCTCTTTGCCTTTGGTCTAGCGGAACACCTTTGGCTGGGCTGTATGCTCATTTCCCTCGTCGGCGCCACCGATGCGGTGACCGTCACCGTGCGCCACAGCACGGTCATGCTCACCACCCCGGACGCTATGCGCGGCCGAGCATACGCCCTCATGATCCTGGCCGCGCAAACGGCCAATAATCTGGGTACGCTCTGGGTTGGCTTTTTTGCAGGGTGGCTCGGCGCGAGAGAGAGCATGCTCCTGGGCGCCGTGCTTGCCCTTGCCGCCACCCTGGCCATCGCGGCGCTCTGGGCCCCGATTCGCCACTATCGTACCGACTAAGGAGACATTATGTCCCTTTGGCATGACCTGAGCTGGGTGCTTCCCTTGCGCCATCCGACCCTGACGGCGATTTTTGAAGCCTTCACTCTCGCAGGCTACCCCCTCTTCTACCTCGCACTGCTGCCCCTGGCGTATTGGCTTTGGAAACCCCGGGAAAGCCACCAGCTGGTCACCTTCCTCATCTTGAGTGCCTTGCTCAACAGTTTCCTGAAGGATTTTTTTGACGATCCGCGCCCCGACGTAACCTTCGCCCTCGATGGGCGCGTGGGCGACAGCTACGGCTTCCCCAGCGGCCATGCCCAGTTGGCGGTGGTGACCTGGGGCGCCCTGGCCATTTTCACGGGCACCCGCGCCGCAACGGTCGGTGCCGCGGTCATGGTCATCGGCATCTGCCTGAGCCGGCTCTACCTAGGCGTGCACGATATCGAGGACGTGGTGGGCGGGCTCGCCCTGGGCGGCCTCAGCCTGCTGCTTTTTGCCCGCTACCGGGAGGCGCTCACCGCGCAGTGGGAACGCCTCCCCTGGCTGCCGCAGGGGGCCGTGCTCCTCGCCCCCCTGGGTTTACTCCCCCTGCTTTGGCCCGAACCCGACGGCCCCGGGGGCGTGCTTGGGCTTAGCGCCTACCTTTTCGGATGGTGGCTGGGACATCGCCTTGCACGCAACGCAAACCTGGCGCAGCCGACCCTTGGCGGAATCTCGGGGTGGCTGATCGCGGCAGGCGCGCTGGCCTTGTTGTTCCTAGGCCTCAGCCAAATCAGCACCGGGCTGGAGGCCCTGGGCCTTGGGGAAGGGCTGTCAGCCTTGCTCGAAATTACCGTGATGGGCGCCTACGTTACGGCCCTGGCTGGCGGAGGAAGGTGGCTTCAAAGGCGCTGAGCCCCCGCACCTCCCCGTCGGACCCAAGGTCAAAGCGGGCAAAGGTGCCCCGGTTCCAATCCTTGAAGGTCACGAGAAAGGTATCGCCGTGCCAGGGCTCAAGGCCGTAGCGGCGGGTGCGCGTTTCCAGCGTTAGGCGCGAGCCATCATCGGCTAGCACCAGATTAAGCGGCCCTGCGGTATCGCTGGAATAGCGCCCCGCATAGGCCCGGAGGGGCACGGTCGGCGGCGCATAGGGCCGGCGACTCGTTAAGACCTCCCAAGCAGCCACGCGTTTCATGGACCGGGCCTGGTAAAGATCCCGCACCGCTGCAAACCAGGCCGAGCGATCCTCCTCAGCGTGGCCGTCCATCACCCGCCAGAGGGCACCGTGGCGGAGCTCCGCCCCCTCCCGATTGGCCATCACCATAATGGCCTTCCCCTGGCTCCGATCGAGCCCCAGAAGCGCCACGAAGCCGCTCAGGCTGCCCGTGTGATAGTCGATTTTCCGGCCCTGAAAGTCCTGTTGGTACCAGCCGAGGGCGTAGCTGCGCCAGGCCGGCTTGGTCAGGCTTGCGGTGGGGTAGTACTCGTCCTCAGACAGCATCACCTGGGGCTCGAAGAGCGTGGCCACGGCGGCTTCGGACAGCACCCGTTCCCCGGCCTGATTCAACCCCCCGGCCAAGAGGCACTGGGCCCAGCGGGCCATGTCGTTGACCGTGGACCACACGGAGCCGGCGGCGTTGGGCTGCTCGGGAAGGAAGGAATGGTCAATTTCCCGGAGCACCCCCCGAACCTCGTCGTGAGGCCGGGCCCGGGGCAGGGCATCGGGGATAGCCCCCCGCTTGGCAAAGGTGCGATCCATGCCCAGGGGACCCCAGAGGCGCGTCTGCAGCAGCACGGGCCAGGGCTCACCGCTGACCCGCTCGAGCACCCGAGCCACCAACTGGTAGCCCGTATTTTGGTAAATAAAGGCGCTCCGGGGCGGCGCCGCCGGCAAAGTGTTCCCCAGGTAGGGCAGCTGAAGATCCAGGGACATGCCCTGGTTGAACACCAGAAAGTCCGTACTCGGCAGACCGCTGCGGTGGGTCAGCAAATCCCGGACGGTCAGCTCCGCGGCCATCTGCGGATCCCCCAGGCGGAAATCGGGCAGGTGGCGCTGCACCAGATCGTCCAGGGAAAGCCGCCCCTCATCCACCAGGATGAGCGCGGCCGCGGCAATCATTGCCTTCGTGGTGGAGGCGTTCGCAAAGAGCGTATCGGGGGTGACGGGGCGGCCGCCGCTCACCGCCGTAGTGCCATAGCCCCGGGCGAAGACCAGGGCCCCCTGCTCCACCACGGAAACCGCCAGCCCCGGCACGCCCCAAACCGCCATGGCCTCCCGAAGTTCGCCGTCGAAGGCTGCCGCATCCAAGGCCAACGCCCGGGGCCCGGAAGCCAGCCCAAGAAGAAGGGCAAGCAAGAAACCAAGGGCCCGTAGGGTCGTGAGAGGATGGGGGAAACGCTCAGTCATGTGCCAATCCCTGCCAAGGCGGAAGGGCCCTAGCATAGCGCGGCGGGGCAAAAAAAAGCGCCGGCGAAGGCCGGCGCTTGGGACCTACTTTAAGGCGCTAGGCCTTGGCCTTAAGCGGCGTCGAAGCCAATCACGGCCTTGGTCTCGAGGAACTCCTCGAGGCCCCAGACGCTGAACTCCCGGCCGTTGCCGGACTGCTTGTAACCGCCGAAGGGCGCGCCGGGGTTCACCCCAGCGCCGTTCAGGTGCACGTTGCCCGCGCGAAGCTTGCCGGCCACGGCCTTCGCCCGCTCCGCAGAGCCGGAAATGTAGGCCGACAGGCCGTAGACCGTGTCGTTGGCGATGCGGACTGCATCCTTATCGTCCTTGTAGCCGATGAGGGACAGCACAGGGCCGAAGATTTCTTCCTGGGCGATGGTCATGTCGTTAGTGACGTGGGAGAACACCGTAGGCTTCACGAAGTAGCCCCGATTCATGCCCTCGGGACGGCCCACCCCACCGGTTTCAAGCTTGGCGCCCTCATCGATGCCCTTCTGAATCAGAGCCTGCACCTTATCAAACTGCATCTGGGAGACCAGCGGGCCTACCTGGGTGCCAGCATCGCTGGGATCGCCGACCACGATGGCCTCGGCGGTGGCCTTAGCGATGGCTGCGGCCTCGTCCATGCGCGCCTCGGGGACCAGCATGCGCGTCGGCGCGTTGCAGGACTGCCCCGTGTTCATGCACATGCCCGCCATGTCCCGGGACACGGCGGCGGCAAAGTCGGCGTCGTCAAGAATAATGTTCGGGGACTTGCCACCGAGTTCCTGGGTGACGCGCTTCACGGTTTTCGCCGATTCCTGGGCCACGGAGATACCCGCGCGGGTGGAGCCGGTGAAGGACATCATGTCGATGTCCGGGTGCGAGGACATGGCCACGCCCACCTCTGGCCCCGTGCCGTTCACGAGGTTGAAGACGCCCGCGGGAACGCCTGCCTCGTGCATGACCTCGGTGAAAATCAGCGCATTAATCGGCGCGATTTCCGTGGGCTTAAGCACCATGGTGCATCCAGCGGCAATGGCCGGACCCACCTTCGCGGCGATCTGATTCAAGGGCCAGTTCCAGGGCGTGATCAGACCGCAAACCCCGATGGGCTCCCGGACAATCTTGTTGCCGGCCACCATCTGCTCGAAGGAGAACTCTTTCAGGGCATTCAGGGTGTACATGAGGTGGCCCAGCCCCGCCGGCGCCTGCGCCGCGTTGGCCAGCCCCACGGGGGCGCCCATCTCCTGGGACACGGCGGCGGCGATATCGCCCATGCGCGCCTTGTAGCACTCGATAATTTTCTCCAGAAGGGCGATGCGCTCCTCCCGGGTGGTTTGCGAGAAGGTCTCGAAGGCGGCCTGCGCAGCGGCCACCGCGCGGTCTACGTCGGCGCTATTGCCCAGCGCGATGGCGCAGATGGGCTCTTCCGTGGCCGGGTTGATCACGTCCATCGTTTCCGTACCGATGGGATCCACCCACTCGCCGTTGATATAAAACTTTTTGGCGTTATCCATACCCAATTCTCTCCCAATGAAAGGTGCGCCGGTCGCCCCCCCGGGGCGCCGTGCCGCGGGCGCTTGGTGCGCTGCGGAGCCCCGAGTCTACTAAACCTCCACCGCCACACCACCCCCCTTTTTCCCTCTTGGCCCACCCGAGGCCCTGGCGTAAGGTCTAAGGCAGGGAGACAAGGGAGGGAGATCCATGAGCGAAGCCATCGCCGTAGCGCCCTGGCACCATATTGAAGTTGAACCGCTAGCCCCGAGCCTCGGCGCAGTGATCCGCGGGGTTAATCTTGCTGCGCCCACGACCGCGCAGCTAGAAGAGATCAAGGACGCCTGGGCCCAGCACCTGGTGCTGACCTTCCCGGACCAAACCCTCGATCGGGAAGCGCACAAGGCCTTTGGGCGAAACTTCGGCCGCCTTCACGTACACCCGCTTAATCACGCCCGGGGCGGCGACGCCGAAATACTCGTGGTGAAAACGGACGCTGATTCGAAGTACACGGCGGGAGATGCCTGGCATACGGACGTCACCTGCGATGCCGTTCCGCCCCTCGGCTCTGCCCTATACATCACGGAAGTGCCCCCGAGCGGTGGCGGGGATACGCTCTTTGCGAACATGTATCTGGCCTGGGAAACCCTGTCCGAAAGCCTTCAAGCCTTTCTTTCAGACAAGTTTGCCGTGCACGACGGCGCCCTTCCTTACGTGGGGGCCTACGGCGTTTCCCCTCCCGAGGGCAGCAACTATCCGCGAAATCGCCACCCCATCGCCCCGCGCCACCCGGTCACGGGAAAGCGCCTTCTGTATGTAAATAGCGGCTTCACTACGCACATTGAGGGGTTAAAGCGCGAGGAAAGCCGGGCCATTCTCGATCTGCTGTTCCGCCACATCGAGCGCAACCCCCGCTTCCAGTGCCGGGTGCGCTGGCAGCCCGGCACCCTGACCCTATGGGACAATCGGTGCACGCAGCATCACGCCCTCTGGGACTACTACCCGGAGCGCCGTTACGGCGAGCGCGTATCAATCCTTGGGGACGCCGCCCCTAGCCTCTAAGTACGCCTAGCCCCTGGAGACCACATTCATGACCCCTGCTCGTGTGCTCATCGCTAACCGCGGCGAGATCGCCGTTCGTCTTATGGAGACCCTGCGCAGCGAGGGCATGGAAAGCGTTGCGGTCTATGCCGAAGACGACGCTGCGGGGCTCTGGGTACGCCTCGCTAATCACGCCGAGGCCCTGCCTCGCACCGGCGCGGCGGCCTACCTGGACCAGGACGCCGTCCTCGCTGCGGCCAAGGCCAGCGGTGCCACCGCCATCCATCCCGGCTACGGTTTTTTGTCTGAGAACGCAGCCTTTGCCGAGCGCTGCGAGGGCATGGGCCTGACCTTCCTCGGTCCTACCCCGGCCCAGCTCCGCGCCCTGGGCTCAAAAACCGAGGCTCGAACCCTCGCGAGGAACCTCGGCGTTCCTCTGCTGCCCGGTACGGAAGGGGTCACGAGCCTCGAGGACGCCCTGGCCTTTCAGCGAGCCCATCCCGGACCCCTGATGCTTAAGGCCGTCAGCGGCGGCGGCGGGCGCGGCATTCGCCCCGTTAGGGAGGGCGAGGACCTCATGGAGGCCTTCACCCGCTGCGCCCAGGAGGCTGAAAAGGCCTTCGGCGACGGGACGCTCTATCTGGAACAAGCACTTTTGACCCCGCGTCATATCGAAGTACAGATCCTTGGCGACGGCCAGGGGGGTGTGGTGCATCTTTGGGAGCGGGAGTGCACGCTCCAGCGCCGACGGCAAAAGCTGCTGGAGGTAGCGCCGAGCCCCACCCTCGATGCCGCGCTACGCGAGCGCATCCTAGACGCGGCCCTGAGCCTTGCCCAGCACCTTGGCTACCGAAGCCTCGGCACCTTTGAGTTTTTGGTCGATCCTGCGGCCCCCGAGGGCTTTGCCTTTATGGAAGCAAATCCGCGCTTGCAGGTGGAGCACACGGTCACGGAGATGATCACCGGGCTAGATCTCGTCGCCTGCCAGTTGGCCATTGGCGCCGGCGCCACCTTAGCTAGCCTTGGCCTCAGCGAACCGCCGGCTTATCGGGGCTTTGCGGCCCAGGCCCGAGTGAATCTAGAAACCCTCGACGGAGAGGGGAACGTCAAGCCCCAGGGGGGCATGCTGGCGGGCTACACCCCGCCCACGGGCCCGGGGGTTCGGGTGGACGGCTGGGGCGAGGTGGGGCTTCGCCCCTCCCCTCGCTACGACTCCCTGCTGGCCAAGGTCATCACCCACAGCGCTACGGGAAGCTACGCCCGGGCCCTGGGCAAGCTCGAGGCGGCCCTCGGCCGCTTCGACCTGCGGGGCATCGAAAGCACCCTGCCCCTCCTTCGAGCCCTGCTCCGAGATCCCGCAGTGCAGGAAAACCGCATCGACACCACCTATGTGGAACGCCATGCCCAGGCCCTCGTCGCTGCCGCGGAAAGCTTGAAGCCTGCCCCCCGCGCCGAGGACGACGCCCAACAGGCTGCGGCCTCCGTGACCCTCAGCGCCGGCGACATCGCCCTTTTCGCCCCCATGCAAGGCACGGTGGTGAACTGGGCCGTCGCGGAAGGGGATGCGGTGGCCGAGGGCGCCCTCCTCTGCGTGATGGACGCCATGAAGATGGAGCACGAAATTCGCGCACCCCAGTCCGGACTCCTTGCCGGCCTTCACTGTGGGGCCGGCGACGCCGTCCTGGAAGGTGCCGTGCTCGCCGCCCTCACCCCCGCGGAGGTGGCGGCGGAAGGGGAAGCGGCGGAAGCGGACGTCGACCTTGACCACATCCGCCCGGACCTTGCCGAGGTCATCGAGCGCCACGGCTTCGGGCTCGATGAGAATCGCCCGGACGCCGTTGCCCGGCGCCGGAAAACGGGGCAACGCACCACGCGAGAGAACCTCGAAGATCTGATCGACGCGGACTCCTTCGTGGAATACGGGTCCCTGCTCATTGCCGCCCAGCGCCGGCGCCGCCCTATCGATGACCTGATCAAGCGCACCCCCGCCGACGGCATGGTCGCGGGGCACGGCACTGTGAACGGTGACCTCTTCGATGCGGACCGCAGCCGCACCGTAGTGATGAGCTACGACTACACGGTGCTGGCGGGCACCCAGGGCACCATGAACCACATCAAGAAGGATCGGCTCATCGAACTGGCCGAGCGCTCCCGCATGCCCGTGGTGTTCTTCACGGAAGGGGGCGGGGGACGCCCGGGAGATACGGACGGCATTGGAGTGGCAGGGCTTGATTGCCTTGCCTTCTGGACCTTCGGCCAGCTCTCCGGACAGGTGCCCCTCATCGGCATCACCTCGGGCCGCTGCTTTGCGGGGAACGCCGCCCTCCTGGGCACCTGCGACGTGGTCATCGCCACGGAAAACAGCAACATCGGCATGGGCGGACCGGCCATGATTGAGGGCGGCGGCCTCGGGGTCTTCCCGCCGGAGGCCGTGGGCCCCCTGTCCGTGCAGCGAAAAAACGGCGTGGTCGATCTCGTCGCCAGGGACGAAGCGGATGCCGTCGCCCTGGCGAAGCAGTACCTCAGCTATTTCCAAGGGCCCGTGAAGGACTGGTCCTGCGCCGACCAGCGCACCCTGCGCCACCTCATTCCCGAGAATCGGCTACGCGTTTACGACGTGCGCAAGGTCATCCACGCCTTGGCTGACGAAGGCTCCGTACTCGAGCTGCGCCGGGAGTTCGGAGTGGGCATGATCACCTGCCTCGCGCGTATTGAGGGCAAACCCGTGGGCCTGATCGCTAACGACCCCACCCACCTCTCCGGGGCCATCGATGCCGTAGGCTGCGATAAGTCTGCGCGCTTTATGCAGCTGTGCGACGCCTTCAACCTGCCCATCGTGTCCCTCTGCGACACCCCGGGCTTTATGGTGGGTCCGGCGGAGGAAGAGAATGCCATGGTGCGCCACGCTGGCCGGCTCTTCGTGGTGGCGGGCAGCCTCACCGTGCCTCTTATGACCCTGGTGCTCCGGAAAGGCTATGGCCTGGGTGCCCAGGCCATGACCGGCGGCAGCTTCCGGGCGCCCTACTTCATCGTGGGCTGGCCCACGAGCGAGTTTGGCGGCATGGGCCTAGAAGGCGCGGTGAAGCTCGGCTATCGCAAGGAGCTTGAGGCCATCGAGGAC
>JADHNT010000082.1 GCA_016779385.1 Pseudomonadales bacterium | reverse complement strand
CCCCTTTTTTTCGCCGGAGCGAGCCCTTGACCCCGCAGCGAGCGAGACGCATTCGATCCGTTCTTGATCGGCGCCAGCCCGACCTTCGCGTGCTCACCGATTCGGTGCACAAGGGCCACAACCTTTCCGCCATTGTTCGCTCCGCCGACGCCTTTGGCGTCCTGGATATGGACGTGGTGGTGGGGGACGGGGATTACCGGGCCTACCGTTCCACGGCCAAAGGCAGCCAGCGCTGGGTGTGCCTGCATCGCCATCTGTCCGTGGAAGCGGCCCTGGCGCCGCAAAAGGCCGCGGGGTATCAGGTCGTGGTGGCCCACCTTGATGATCGTTCTGTCGATTATCGCGAAGTGGATTACACCCGCCCCACGGTGCTGCTCATGGGCGCGGAAAAGCAGGGCCCGGGGGCTGCGGCGCTGGCAGCGGCGGATGTGACCGTCACCATTCCCATGGTGGGCATGGTGGAATCCTTCAACGTGTCCGTGGCGGCGGCTTTGCTCCTCTCGGAGGCCTATCGACAGCGAGAGGCGGCGGGATGCTTTGCGGCGCCGCGCCTGGACGCGGCCCGCTATGAACAGCTCTTCTTTGAATGGGGAGAGCCGAAGCTCGCGGCCTTTTGCCAACGCCGGGGCCTGCCCTATCCGGCGCTGAATCTGGAGGACGGGTCGCTCCTCGATCCCGGCTGGTTTGCCCGAATTCAGGCGCTGGAAAGCGACGGCGCTGCTATCATGGGGGAAGATTCGTAAGGAGTCGGTGGGCATGGGACGTGGTGTGGATGGCCCCGCTGTTCCCAGCGGGAGCAAGTACGAAACAGAAAGCGGTCACCGGGCCGTTAAGAACGGTCAGCGCCCTCGGGGCGAGGCGCCCCCGGCGGAGCGAAAGCCCTCCTGGCTGCGCCTAAAGCTCGAACACAGTCCGCGCTACGGAGCCGTGAAGGCCCTGGTGAAGCACCATGGGCTCGCGACCGTATGCGAGGAATCTCACTGCCCGAATATGAGCGAATGCTGGAGCCACGGGACGGCGACGCTCATGCTCATGGGCTCGGTCTGCACTCGGGCCTGCCGCTTCTGCGCCGTGGATACGGGGAACCCGGGCGGCTTCCTTGATGCCGAGGAGCCGAAGCGCGTGGCGGAGACCGTGGAAACCATGGGGCTGCGTTATGTGGTGCTGACCTCCGTGGACCGGGACGACCTCTCGGACGGCGGCGCTGCCCACTATGCGGCCACCATTGCCGCCATCAAGGCTCGCACCCCCGAGGTGGTGGTAGAAGCTCTCACGCCGGATTTTTCCGGGAGCGAAGCTGCCGTGCGCTGCCTTGTGGACAGCGGCGTGGATGTTTTCGCCCAGAACCTCGAGACCGTGGAGCGTCTGACCCATCCCGTCCGCGACCCCCGGGCGGGCTATGGCCTCACCCTTGACGTGCTTCGCACCGCGAAGGCTCTAGCGCCGGCGGTGCTCACGAAATCAAGCCTCATGCTGGGCCTTGGAGAGACGGAGGACGAACTCTTTCAGGCGATGGACGATTTGCGCGACGCTGGCGTGAGCCTACTAACCCTTGGCCAGTACCTGCGGCCCACGCTGCATCATTTGCCCGTGGTGCGCTGGGTGCCGCCGGAGGATTTCGAGCGTTACCGCGAAGCCGGTCTGGCCCGGGGTTTTCGCGAGGTGGCGTCGGGCCCCCTGGTTCGTTCGAGCTACCGCGCCGATCGGGTCTTCGCCCAAAGCGGTGGCGCCCTTCCGACGCTGGTCACGCCGCTGGAGGCGGAAGGGCTCATTCCCCTGCGTACTCTCAACAGCGATTCCTAGGAGACCAACCATGGCAAGAGTGGTGATTACGGGCGCAAACCGAGGCATTGGCCAAGCCCTGGCAACGGCCTACGCGGCCCGCGGCGATGAGGTGATCGCCACTAGCCGCGCCCCGAGCGATGCCCTCGCCGCGCTGTCCGGGGTGACCCAGCACCCCCTAGATGTGAGCGATGGCCCCAGCGTCGAAGCCTTTGTGGGTCAGATTTCCGGCCCGGTGGATGTGCTCATCAATAACGCTGGTATTAGCGGCCCCGCCCGTCCCCAGCAAACCCTCGCTGAGATGGATTACGACGGCTGGGCCGAGGCCTTCGCCGTGAACAGCATGGGGCCGCTTCGCGTGCTTCAGGGGCTGCGGTCGAAGCTCGCCGAGGCGCCGGCCGGCAAGGCCGTGACCATCACAAGCCAGCTTGGCGCCCTCAGCCTGGATTGGCCCATGTCCTACGCCTACTGCGCCTCAAAAGCGGCGGTCAACAAGGTGATGCGCCTCGCCGCCCTTGATCTGAAGGACGAGGGCACGGCGGTGCTGTTACTGCATCCCGGTTGGGTGCGCACGGATATGGGGGGGGCGGAGGCGGCGCTATCTGTTGAGGAAAGCGCTTCAGGGATCATGGCAGCAATCGATGGCCTCACCCTCGAGACCACCGGCGCCTTTCTGAACTGGGATGGCCGCCCTCACGACTGGTGAGGGCTTGCCTTTACCGAGTTCCGCCGGGGCGCGCCTAGCGCCCTAGCGTGCTCTGGGTGCTGGCGAGGGCTGCATCCGGGGCCGTCAGCCATTGATTTAGCGTGAGCATATCCCCTGGGGTGAGCGTGCCCGTCTGCCGCTTCAGGGCAATCACGTCCTGCACGAAGTCGATGATCGAATTGGCGTGATCCCGAATCGCTGAGTACACGGCGCGCTGGGCAATGAGCACATCTACCACGTTCCGCGTGCCCACCTCGTAGCCCGTCTGCGCTGCATCGAGCGCGGCCTGGGTGGATTTGATGGCCTGGGCTCGCGCTCGGGTGCGGGCGACGTCCCGCTTCACGTTGATGTAGAAGGCCCGCGTTTGCTGTCGCACCTGTCGTCGGGTGGTCTCCAGGTTCATAGCCTGAGCATCGAACCGCGCGTAGGCCTCCCGGCGCTGGGCGCTAATGCGACCGCCGGCGAACAGGGGCATGGTAACGTTCAAGGCGATGGAGTTTTGGTCCGTCTCCCGGGGGACCAGCACGGCGCCGTCTTCCACTACGTTGAACTGGTCCGTTTCCGCGTCATTCACTGTGCGTTGCACCGCAAGGCTGACCCGAGGCAGGTGGGCCGATGCCGCGGCCCGGGCGCCGGCAAGAGCCGCATCCTTCCCCAGCTCCGCGACCTGCAGGTCCACGTTGTACTGATGGGCGAAATCGAGCCAGGCCTCCACCCCTTCCGGCGTGGGGTCGACTACAGGGAAGCTGTCCTTCAGGGGCCAGAGGGCCGCATGGGATTGCCCCGTGAGCACGGAGAGGGCCTCGAGAGCGACGCTCTTTGCAGCGTCGAAGGCCAGGCGATCGGCGACCGCCGTATCGAAGGCGGCTTGTGCATCGTAGACGTCCGTTATGGCGACCAAGCCGACGTCAAAGCGCTGCTGCACCTGCTCCAGCTGCGCCTTTAAGGCCGCTTCCTGGGCCTGGGCGGCGGACAAATTCGCTGCGGCTCGCAGCACGGTGAAGTAGGCCTGGGAAACCCGGACGATGAGATCCTGCTGGGCCTGCTTGAAGGTAGCCTCGGCCTGCTTCGTCAGTTCGCTGCCGCTGCGGAAGGTGAACCACGCGTTCAAATCAAAGAGCGGCTGGGTTAGGGAGGCGACGTAGCCGTCCGAATCCTGCCCGGAATTGGTTGCGTTCTCGACGATGAAGGTCCCGATGGCGAATTGGCCTCGAGATTTGGAATAGGTGTCGCTGTCCGAGTAGGTAATGTTCGCCTGGGGCAGAAGGGCTGCTCGGGCGATTTTCCGCTGCTCAAGACCCACGCGGTAGCTGGCCTCGGCCATGGCCAGCATGGGGTCGTTATTCAGCGCCAGCTCGTAAACCCCGGCGAGGGTGTTATCCCAGGCTTCTGTCATCTCGGTATCGGGGGCGCTGCGGGGGAGCCGCTGATCCACCCAGGGGCCCTGGGCCTCGCTGAAGGCGGGGCCGCTTTCCGACGCTGTTGTAGCGGCGCTGAGGCTTAAAATGGAGATGGCGAGAGCAAGAGCACGGTTCACAAGCGAAACTCCGATTGACCGGCGGAAAACGAGGGGCCTGGCCCCGCGCGAGGAAGTAATGTTAGCAGGGCTAACATTGTCCCGCTATTGCCGAGGGTCGTGAAGTCTGCGCCTACGAGCTTCACAGAAACTTCCCAAGTTGAGCTTAGACGATGGTGGTCCCTTCCTTGCCCCAGTAGCGGTCCCGGAGGAGGCGCTTGTAGAGCTTGCCTGTGGGCAGGCGAGGCATTTCATCGATAAAGTCTACGGAGCGCGGGACCATGTAGGCCGCGAGGTGCTCCCGAGTGAAGGCCAGGAGCCGGGCCGCCAGGGTGTCGTCTGCGGTCACCCCCGGCGCGACTTCCACCACGGCCTTCACCGCTTCCCCGAGGTCCGGGTCGGGAACGCCGAAGACGGCCACGTCAGCAACTTCGGGGTGGAGCACCAGGGCATCTTCCACCTGCTGGGGATACACGTTCACCCCGCCGGAGATGATCATGAAGGCCTTGCGGTCCGTGAGGTAGAGATAGCCATCCTCGTCGAGGTAGCCGACGTCACCCAGGGCGGTCCAGTTGTCATGGGTGGGGTGCTGGCAGGAGGCCGTCTTCTCCGGCGCCTTGTGATATTCGAAGGGCCGCGCCGGTTGTTCGAAATAGACCAGCCCCGCTTCTCCCGTGGGAAGCTCTGCCCCGTCTTCGTCGCAGATGTGGACCACGCCGTTGGCCGCCCGGCCCACTGAGCCCCGGTGCTTCAGCCACTCTTCGCTGGTAATGAAGGTCGACCCGTTTCCTTCCGTGCCCGCGTAGTACTCATAAAGCACCGGACCCCACCAGTCGATCATTTGCTGCTTCACGGCGACTGGGCAGGGTGCCGCGGCATGGATGGCGACCTGGTGGGAGCGGAGGTCGAACTGGCCGCGCACGGTCTCGGGGAGCTTGAGCATGCGCACGAACATGGTGGGCACCCACTGGCTGTGGGTGACGCCGAAGCGCTCGATATGCCCTAGGGCCGTTTCCGGATCGAACTTTTCCATCATCACCACCGTTGCCCCCAGCGACTGAGCGCCGATGGAATAGGCAAAGGGCGCCGCGTGGTAGAGGGGTGCGGGGGACAGGTAAACGCTGTTTTCCGTAAAGTGATACTGCGTCGCCAGGGCCTGGGAAATGCGCGTACCAGCCCGGATGCTTTCGCCGGAAAGGGGCCGCTTGATGCCCTTCGGTCGCCCCGTGGTTCCCGAGCTATAGAGCATGCTGTCCCCCGCCGGCTCCTCTGCGGGAATCGTGGTGGGCTGATCGGCTAAGGCCGCGTCGTAATCGGTCCACCCGGGCAGCGCCCCATCGGTCATGAGGAACGCGTTGACCCCCGGGCAGGGCTCGCGGAGCGCATCGGCGACCGTGCCCCGGGCGGCGCTGCTGATCAGGATGGAGGCATCGCAGTCATTGACGATGTAGGCCGCTTCCTCCGCCGTGAGATAGCGGTTGATGCAGGTGAGGTAGAGGCCACTTCGGTAGGCCGCCCAGGCCACCTCGAAGAAGCGCAGGTTGTTTTCCATGAAGAGGGCGATGTGGTCCCCGACGCTAAGGCCCTGGGCCTTGAAGTAGTGGGCCAGCTGCGCCGAGCGCGCGTTCAGGGTGGCGTAGTCGAGTACCTCGCCGGTATTGGCATTAATGGCCGCCGGTTTGTCCGGCGCAACGGCGGCCCAGTGTCCTGGATACATAGTGATGATGCCCCTCCCAAAGGTGCCTTCGAGCCTACGGCCCTCGGCGCGAGCCGTCTAGCCAGGCAGCAGTTCCGCGGGCGGATGGTCGACGGGGCCCCGGGGGCGCCTTAAGCTCGGGGAAGCGATCTCACGGGGTGCGCACCACACATCATGGGAGGGGAATAGCATGGGGAAGCTCACGAAGGGTAATCGGTCCCTAGAAGGCCGTATCGCGGTGGTCACCGGGGCCGGTTCGGGCATGGGCCGGGCCACGGCCTATGTTCTGGCGGATGAGGGCGTGCAGGTGGCCCTGTTTGATCTGAACGAAGCGGGCCTTGGGGAAACCGTCGATGCGATCGAGGGCGCCGGGGGCCGGGTCAAAGGCTGGACTGTTGATCTAGCCGAGCCGGGCGCGGCGGAGCGCGCTGTGGATGAGGCGGTGGCCTATTTTGGGGGCCTGGATATCCTCATCAACAATGCAGGGATCTCTATTTTTACCCCCGTGGACGCGGACAACTACCTGGAGATTTGGGATAAGCACATAAGCGTTCTGCTGACGGCTCAGGTGCGTATGGTGCGCGCTGCTCTCCCGGCGCTCCGGCGCTCCGATGCGGCGCGAATTGTGAACATTGCGTCCACGGAAGGGCTTGGGGCGACCCCCTACGGCAGCCCCTACACGGCAGCAAAAACCGGGGTGACGGGGCTGACCCGATCCCTCGCCGTGGAGCTGGGCCCGGAAGGCATTACGGTGAACTGCATTTGCCCGGGCCCCATTAAAACGGGTATGACCGCCGCTATTAGCGACGAGCACAAAACCATTTTCGCAAAGCGGCGTACGGCTCTAAAACGCTATGGGGAGCCCGAGGAGGTGGCGCAGATGACCGTTTCTCTGTGTCTGCCCGCCGCAAGCTACCTCACCGGTGCCGTTATTCCCGTGGATGGTGGGTTGATGGCGCGCAACGCCTAGGAGGCTTCATGGAGATCAACCTGCTGAGTCCTGCGAGCTTCGCCGCGGGCCATCCCCAGGACCAGTACAGCTGGCTCCGGGAGCACGCGCCCTGCTACTGGCACGAAACGACCGATGGGGATGGCTTCTGGGCCGTGACGCGCTACGCCGAGGTGCGCGCCATTGGCCGCGATCCCCAGCGCTTCTCCTCCGAGCCCACCATCATGATCGAGGATCCCGAGCCCGGGCTCTTTGACGACGGCGTTCACAAGATGATGCTCATGATGGACCCCCCGTCCCATACCACCTACCGAAAGTTGATCAGCCGCGAATTCACCCAGGGCCCGGCCGCGGCCATGGCCCCCTGGATTGAAGATTTCGCTAAGCAGATCGTCGATGCGGTGATTGACAAGGGACAGTGCGATTTCATGCAGGACGTGGCCGGGGAGATGCCCAGCTATGTCATTGCCAAGCTCATGGGCCTGCCCTTGGACGACGGGCGAAAGCTCTACGCCTTGACGGAGACGATTCACAGCGCCGTAGAAACCCTGCCCCCGGGGGCCCCGGGGGAAGCCGTGGCCGCCATGTTTGGCTACGGGCAGCGCATTATTGAGGAGAAGCGGGCCCAGCCTGCGGATGATCTTGCGAGCCGGCTCCTCGCCGCGGAGATTGACGGTAAGCGCCTCGATGATGTGGATTTCCTTCTTTTCTTCCTTCTGCTGATCGACGCAGGGGGCGATACCACGCGCAACCTTTTAGGTAGCGCGCTGTTGGTGCTGCTCGATCATCCCGAGATCCTGCAAGCGCTGCGGGAAGACCCGGACCGGTGGCTCGCGCCGGTGCGTAATGAGTGCCTGCGCTACTGTTCCCCAGTGACCTACATGCGGCGCCGGGCCACGGAGGATGTGGAAATTGCGGGGCGGCGGGTTCGCGCTGGCCAGCGCGTGGTGCTGTACTATGGCGCGGCCAATCGGGACGAGCGGGTCTTCGCTGATCCGCACCGCTTCGACCCGACGCGCAATCCCAATCCGCACCTGGCCTTTGGCGGGGGCACGCACGTCTGCCTGGGGCAGCACGTGGCCCGTATCGAGATTGATCTTATGCTTCGAGAGGTGGTCACGCGTATGCACGATATCGCCCTGGCTGGGGAGCCGGAATGGTTAGCGTCAAATTTCATTTCTGGCCCGCGGGTATTACCGGTAACCTTCCGTGGCTAAAGCCCCGGGGGATCAGCTTGCCGCGCTGCGCGAGCGCCTGGATGCCCTTGATGGGGCTTGGCTAGCGGTGCTCGCCGAGCGCTTCCAGGTCACCAAGCAGGTGAGTGCGCTGAAAGCGGAGGGGCAGCTACCCCTTCGCGATCCCGCTCGGGAAGCAACCCAGCTGGCGCGGATCGAAGCCGAGGCCGAAGCCCACGGCGTTCCGCCGGCGCTGGCGCGGACGCTTCTGGAGCATATCCAGGCGCAGGTGGTCGCCGACCATGCCGCCTTTCAGCAAGCGCAGGCGGGCGACACTTCCTAACTTTTATTGTTTTGCACGGGCCTAACGCGTTGGAGTTTCTGTCATGGCATCCGTGCCCGATCCCGCCGTGCTCACGGCCGCCTTCCCAAGCCTGTCTCGCACCCTAAAGCGCGAGATGCGCTCAAACCACGCCGGGGAGCTCGGGGCCGTGTGGATCTATCGGGGTGTGCTCGCGGTTACCCGGGATCCGGCCCTTCGGGCCTTCGCTGAGGAACACGGGCGTACGGAAGCCGCGCACCTGGCCTTCTTTGAGGCAGGCCTGCCTCCGGCTGGGAAGACGCGCCTGGCCCCGCTATGGCGTCTTATGGGCTTTGGGCTGGGATGCCTGCCGGCGCTCCTATCCCCGGCGGCCGTGTACCGAACCATCGCCGCGGTGGAAGCGTTCGTCGACCACCACTACGGCGATCAGCTGGCGGCGCTGGCGGGGCAACCGGCCTTCGAGCCCTTAGCGGCGGTGCTTGGGCAGTTCCGTGCTGAGGAATGCGCCCATCGGGATGAGGCCCAGGCGAAAGGGTCTGCTCGCGCTGGCGGTCCTTGGGCAGCGCTGGTGTTTCAGGGCTCAGCCCTTGGCGCCGCGCTGGCAAAGCGCATCTAGCCCCTGCCCGACGGGTCAGGCAAGCTCCCGAGAGAAATAACGGTAAGGTCGGCACGGGGAGAGGGCCATGGGCGATTCCTACGAACATCTTCAGGTCAGCACGGTGGAGGGGGTGTGCACGGCTATCATTGCCTCGCCGCCGATTAATCTTTTTTCTCTGGAACTTTTCGGAGAGCTGGCGCGCTTTGCGGAAGCGGTGAGCCAGGACGATGCGGTGCGAGTGGTAGTGCTGAAAAGCGCGAACCCCGATTTCTTTATCGCCCATTTCGATGTGGCGGCGATCCTTGAAATGCCCCGTAACCCGACGCCGCCGCGCTCCGATCCGGCGAAAGGGCCTGCCAACGATTTCCACCGCATGTGCGAGACCTTTCGCACCATGGGCAAGGCCACCATTGCCCAAATCGAGGGCCGAGTAGGGGGCGGGGGCAGCGAACTGGTCTCCTCCTTCGATATGCGCTTTGGGGTGCGGGGGAAGACCCGTATCTGCCAGATGGAAGTGCCCCTCGGCATCATTCCCGGCGGTACGGGCACGCAGCGCTTGCCGCGGCTGCTCGGACGAGGCCGAGCCCTGGAAGTGATTTTAGGGGGCGATGATCTCGATGCGGAAACGGCGGAAGCCTGGGGCTATCTCAATCGGGCCCTGCCGGCGGAGGAGATCGGTCCCTTTGTGGACCGCCTTGCCCGGCGCATCGCGAGCTTCCCGGCGCCGGCTATCGCGGCTGCGAAGGCAGCCGTGAATGCTGCAGAGCGGCCCCTGGCAGAGGGGCTGGCGGAGGAGGCCTATCTCTTCCAAACCCTCCTCGCGACGGAAGAAGCGCCCCGAAACATGACCCGCTTCCTTTCCCGTGGGGGGCAAACGGTGGCCGGGGAGCTTGAGGTCGGATCCCTCGCGGGCACCCTCGGGCAGGGGGATGACGCCCTTGCCTAGCCCGGCGCCGCTCTTCGGCGATGCCCTTGCCCGGGTGCACGCCGACGGGTTTGAGGACGCCGCGCTCAAGGCCCTGCCGGCGTTACTTGCCCGGCTGAAGAAGGCACCCCCGGGGCCCATGCTTGAGCTGGGCAGCGGGGCCGGGGGGCTGGTAGCCCATCGTTTTTCCGAACGGCGGGGGCGGGGACGTCGGGAGATCACTCGCTTTTTGCGCCGTGGAAAAAGCTGGATGCGACAGCATGAGGTTCATGAAGTGGTGATGCCGACGGTGGCTCAGCTCGAGCAGGCCCTTCATCGCGCTGGCCTGGCCTATCGCCTGACGGCGCGCTGGGGACGCCAGCCGCTTCCGCCGCGCCGCCTTGCCGTGGAGGCCTGGCGACGTGGTTGAGACGACGCGCCGGCGGGTGGAGCGTTCCGTGGCGGGCTGGCGGGAGTGGATTCACCTTCCGGAGCTGGGGCTGGGCCCCCTGGTGGCCAAGCTGGATACGGGCGCCCGAACTTCAGCCCTTCACGCCGAGGATCTGACCTTTTTTGAGCGCGATGGCCTTCGCCATGTTCGTTTTCGCGTTCCCCTGGTAGGGCGTCGCCCCTGCGCTCTAGCGCAGGCGGAGGGGTGTCGGACCGTTGAAGCGCCAGTGCGGGGCTATCAGCGGGTGCGCAATTCCGGCGGCATCGACAGCGATCGCGTGCTCATCGAGACCCCCTGCCGCCTGGGCCCTTTGACCTTCCCGATCCAGCTGACCTTGGTGAGCCGGGCCCGCATGCAGCTTCCCGTTTTGCTTGGGCGGCGGGCCCTTGGGGGGCGCGTTTGGGTCGATTCCGCCCGGGCCTTCGCCCTCTCCCCACGCCGTTAAGCGGGGGGCGAAAAAAAAGGTTGTCACGGAGGCAAAAGGGGCGCAGATTCCGCGTTTTTGAGGCCCCTCCCCATGACCACGGCGCGCAAAATTGCCGTTCTCTCTCGTAATCCCAAGCTCTATTCCACCCAGCGATTGGTGGAGGCCGGGCGGGCCCGCGGCCATCGCGTGGAGGTCATCGACACGCTGCGCTGCTATATGAACATGGCTACGGCGAAGCCCTCTATTCACTACCGGGGGCGCTCCCTGGATGACTTCGACGCGATTATTCCCCGCATTGGGGCCTCCATTTCCTTCTATGGCGCTGCCGTGGTGCGCCAGT
>JADHNT010000081.1 GCA_016779385.1 Pseudomonadales bacterium | reverse complement strand
CCGGGTCTTCCGCGTAAACCCGAACTTCGATCGCGTGCCCCTGGGCCGGTGGGCGTTCAGGCAGGGGCGCGCCCTCCGCGATGCGTAGCTGCCAGGCGACGAGGTCCCAGCCCGTAATGGCTTCGGTCACGGGATGCTCTACTTGGAGTCGGGTGTTCATCTCGAGAAAGAATACGGCGTCGTCGGCGACCAAAAACTCCACCGTCCCCGCCCCCTCATAGGCCACGGCCTGGGCCGCGGCCACGGCCGCGCTTTCCAGCTGGGATCGGACCGCCTCGCTGAGGTTCGGCGCCGGGGCCTCTTCCAGCACTTTTTGGTGGCGCCGTTGGGTGGAGCAATCTCGGTCGTAGAGGGCGAGGGTCGAGCCGTGCTGGTCCGCTAGGATCTGAACTTCAACGTGCCGAGCCGCGGGGAGCCAGCGCTCCAGGAGCACGGCGTCGCTGCCAAAGGCACTGGCGGCCTCCCGCTGAACGGCAGCGAGGGCCGGTGCCAGCTCGCTGGCTTCGGGCACCACGCGCATGCCCTTACCACCTCCACCGGCGGCGGCCTTCAGCAGGAGGGGAAAGCCCACCCGTGCGGCGGCGCCGTTTAGGTCCGCGGCGATCTCCTCTCCGGTTGCGCCGGGGAGTACCGGCACCCCCGCCGTCAGCATGGCGCGCCGGGCCTGGTCCTTGTCGCCCATGACCCGAAGGGCTTCAGTGCTCGGGCCGATAAAGGTCAGTCCCGCGGCGCGAACGGCGTCGGCGAAGGCTGGGTTTTCGGACAGAAAGCCATAGCCCGGGTGCACCGCATCGCAGTTTGTGGCTGCGGCGGCTTCAAGGAGTCGGTCGATGCGTAGGTAGCTGTCTCGAGCTGGGGCGGGGCCCAGGGCAAAAGTGGCGTCGGCTTCGCGCACCGCCGGGCTTTGGGCGTCGGCGTCGGAGTAGACCACGACGCCCTCCCGACCTTCGC
Organism: Pseudomonadales bacterium; assembly: GCA_016779385.1. Classification (GTDB taxonomy): domain Bacteria; phylum Pseudomonadota; class Gammaproteobacteria; order Pseudomonadales; family Azotimanducaceae; genus Salivita. The sequence goes on along the minus strand of JADHNT010000081.1, from coordinate 9,961 downwards.
AATGAAGGCTGCGAAGAATGCGGAGGGCAATTTCTCCGCGGTTGGCAATGAGGACGCGCTGAATCATAGGCGGGCCTTACATCCGGAAAATGCCGAAGTCACTGCGCACCTCCGGACTTTCTTGGCCGTGGCGACAGACCGCGAGCGCGAGGCCAAGCACGTCCCGGGTTTGGGCGGGGTCAATAACCCCGTCGTCCCAGAGCCGCGCGCTGGCGTAGTAGGGGTGGCCTTCCGCGTCGTAGCGGGCCCGGATCCCATCCATGAAGGCGGCCTTATCCTCCGGATCCCACCCTTCGCCTCGGGCATCGAGACCGCCCTGGCGCACCGTCGCCAGCACCTGGGCCGCCTGTTCCCCGCCCATCACTGAGATGCGGGCGTTGGGCCAGCTGAAGAGGAAGCGGGGGCTGTAGGCCCGGCCGCACATGGCGTAGTTGCCCGCCCCAAAAGCGCCGCCGGTGATGACGGTCAGCTTGGGCACGGAGGCGCTGGCCACGGCGTTCACCATCTTTGCGCCATCCCGGGCAATGCCGCCGTGCTCGTAGCTCTTCCCCACCATGAAGCCCGTGACGTTTTGCAGGAACAGAAGGGGAATGCCTCGGCGGTCGCAGAGTTGGATGAAGTGCGCCCCCTTGCGCGCGCTTTCGGCGAAGAGGATGCCGTTGTTGGCAATCACGCCAACCTGGTGCCCGTGGATGTGTCCCACGCCGCAGACCAGGGTTTCCGCGTAGCGGGCCTTGAACTCGTCGAACTCAGAACCATCGAGGAGCCGGGCGAGGATCTCCCGCACATCGTAGGGGGTGCGCGTATCCGGCGGCATCACGCCGTAGAGTTCCTCCGCCCCATAGCGCGGGGGCACGGGTGTCTGGGCCGGGTGAGGGCCCGGCCCTGGGGGTAGCTGGGCCAAGATGCGCCGGGCCTTGGCCAGGGCATCCTCGTCGTTCTCCGCCAGGTGGTCCGCGACGCCGGAGAGGCGGGTGTGCACATCGCCCCCGCCGAGGGTTTCCGCGTCCACCTTTTCCCCGGTGGCCGCCTCCACCAGGGGCGGGCCGCCGAGGAAGATCGTTCCCTGGTCTCGGACGATGATGGTTTCGTCGCACATGGCAGGGACGTAGGCGCCCCCAGCGGTGCAGGACCCCATGACCACGGCAATTTGCCCGATGCCCCGGGCGGACAGCTGGGCCTGGTTATAGAAGATGCGGCCGAAGTGCTCCCGGTCCGGGAAGACCTCCGCCTGTAGGGGCAGGAACGCGCCGCCGGAATCCACCAGATAAACGCAGGGGAGATGGTTTTCCAGCGCCACTTCCTGGGCCCGTAGGTGCTTCTTTACCGTGATGGGGTAGTAGGTGCCGCCCTTCACCGTCGCGTCGTTCACGACGATCATGCACAGGCGCCCCGATACCTGGCCAACGCCGGTGATCAGGCCCCCGGCAGGAAGCGCATCCTCGTAAAGTTCGTGCCCGGCAAGCGCGCCAAGCTCCAGAAAGGCGGTGCCGGGGTCCAGGAGGCGCTCGACCCGGTCTCGGGGAAGGAGCTTCCCCCTGGCTTCGTGCCGTTCCCGGCTGCGGGCGTCGCCCCCGGCCTGAGCGCTTTGAAGGACGCTCCGCAGCGCTTCGGCTTCGGCCCTATGGTGAGCTTCGTAGCGCGCAAAGGCGTCCTGGCCCGGCCGGGCCTCGGCAGTGAGAGTTGCCATGGTGGGTCTCCCTAGCGGGCTAGATGCCCGCGAGGGCGCACTCAAGGCCGTCGAACATGGCATCCAGCTCATCGGCCTTTGCGATGAGCGGCGGACACAGAGCAATGGTGTCTCCGGTCATACGAACCACCACCCCCGCTTCCCAGGCCCGCTCAAAGACCCCCATGGCACGAAGGCCTGCCCCTGCGGGGTCGGGCTCGAGGTCCAGGGCGCCCATGAGTCCGATATTGCGGATGTCCGTGAGCGGCGCCTTATCGCGAAGGGCGTGGATGCGCGCTTCAAAGTGCGGCTCGAGGGCGCGGGCGTTCTCAAAGAGCCCTTCCTCCTCGTAAACATCGAGGGTCGCTAGGGCGGCCGCGGCGGCGATGGGGTGGCCGGAATAGGTGTAGCCGTGGGTGAGTTCCACCGCATTTTCCGGGCCCTGCATAAAGGTGTCGTAGATATCCTCGCGGATCAGCACTGCCCCCATGGGGATCATGCCGCTGGTGATGCCCTTGGCGCAGCAGATCATGTCCGGCACCACGTCGAAGCGCTGGGCCCCAAAGTTCTCGCCGAGGCGGCCGAAGCCCGTAATGACCTCGTCGAAAATCAGCAGGATGCCGTGCTTCGTGCAGAGTTCGCGAAGGCGCTGCAGATACCCCACGGGAGGGACGATGACTCCGGCGGAGCCGGCCACCGGCTCAACGATGACTGCGGCGACCGATTCGCCGCCGTGAAGCGCGATGCGCCGCTCGAGGGCATCGGCCAAATGGGCGCCCCACTGGGGCTGGCCCCGAGAGAAGGCCATGTGGTCTAGGTCGTGGGTGTGGGGCAGGTGATCGACCCCGGGCAGAAGCATGGAATAGAGGCGACGATTATTGCCGAGGCCACCGACGCTTGTGCCGCCGAAGCCCGCCCCGTGATAGCCCTTCTCCCGGCCGATGAGGTGAGTCCGCCCCGCGTCTCCGCGCATGCGATGCCACGCCAGGGCGATCTTCAGGGCCGAATCCGCGGCCTCCGAGCCCGAGTTCGTAAAGAAGATCTTGTTGAGAGGGTCCGGGGAGAAGTCCGTGAGCCGGGTCGCCAGACGAAAGGCCGTAGGGTGCCCAAGCGTGAACGCCATGGAGTAATCGAGGGTGGCGGCTTGCTTTTGCACCGCTTCCACAATTTTCGGGTGGCAGTGGCCGGCGTTCGTGCACCAAAGGCCCGAGGCGAAATCAAAGAGCGCATCGCCCTTCGTCGTGAAATAGCGCACCCCTTCGGCCCGTTCGATCATGCGCGGGTTCTTCTTAAACCAGCGATTGGCCGTGAAGGGCATCCAGTATTCATCGAGGGACAGGGGCTGTGCGGGCGAGGCGAAGGCTAGGCTCATGGTGGTGTCCTCCCAAAACACCAGGGTTTCCCCTAAGCCTATGCTTCTCCGGGGGTGAGCTCAATGGCGCCGCCCCCGGGGAAGGGTAGAGACGCTAGGGCAGCGTTTTCAGGACTTCGAGGACCTTCTCCGGGTGGGTTTCGGCCTTGGCCACCTTCTTCCAATGCTTCGCCACCTTTCCGTCCTTGCCAACAATCACCGTGGAGCGGATCACGCCCACGGTCTTCTTTCCATACATGTTCTTTTCGCCCCAGGCGCCGTACTTCTCCATGACCGTTTTGTCTGGGTCGCAGAGTAGGGTAAAGGGCAGGCTGTACTTACTAATGAATTTCTCGTGGGAGGCTCCGTCGTCCGGAGAGACGCCCAGCACTACCGTACCCGTAGCCTGGATTTCGCCCCAGAGGTCGCGGAAGCCGCAGGCTTCTTTGGTGCAGCCCGGGGTGTCGTCCTTCGGATAGAAATAGATCACCACGTTCTGGCCTTTCAGGTCCTTGAGTGCGACTTTTTCGCCGCTTTGATCTTTCAGCGTGAACGCCGGGGGGGCCTTGCCTTCTTCGATCGCCATGGGAGCTCCTTGGCTGCAGGGGGAGGGGATGAGAGGAGTATAAGGATGGGGCCAGGCGCCTTGAAGCCCGTAGACCCGCTCGCATGGGGCGAGTAAACTTCGCGACCCACGCGCCCGTAGCTCAGCTGGATAGAGCGCTGCCCTCCGGAGGCAGAGGTCAGAGGTTCGAATCCTCTCGGGCGCGCCATCACACTATCCCGCCTGCCTAAAAACCTCTGATTTGCTTAAGTTTTTGGTAGCACTTCGGGCAGTGGAGCGGATTGAAAGCACAGTTTGTTGCCACTTTTGTTGCCACTTCCTCTCGCCAGCTCAGCGGCCAGCACACCTCCGATGGGCCCCCCCCCAAGCGGCCCCCGGGGAGGGGCTGTTGCGTCACGGCCCGATGCAGGGTGCCGCCCCCGCTTGCGAAAAGCAGTTTTAAAAACCTGTTTTGGGGCTATGCGGTCGCGGGGGTGGCGGTTTCGCATGCAAAGAGGTGTTTTAGAGGGGTGATCAGCTCTTACTTAGGCGCGGCGGACAAGGCCAAGCTGACGTACGGACGCCACGAGTGCACCGCGACTGTCCCAGAGGCCGCCGGTCTCTAGCATGCGGTCGCCTTGCTGGTCCCCGCTAGAGAAGGCACCGGCAATCCACCCTGGGGTGGGGCAGCGGCGTAGCTCGACGTTCAGGGAGACGGTGGGTACCCAACCCACGGCGCCCAGAAGCCCGAAGACCGAAGGGGGAAAGGCGTCGCAAAAAAGGGCCAGCGCTTCGGGGTCTGGCGGTGTGCCATCGCGAAAGCGAATCCAGCCGCTGATGGCGGCGTCGCCGGCTTGCCCCGGGGCGGCTTGGGCGGGGTTCAAGCGCACGTCGAGGCGCTCCGCGATGGGCAGCGTGACCCCTTGCAAAGCGGAATCGCGGTCCATGCAAAGCTCTGGCGCTGGCAGTGCCGGGGCGTCGGGCTGGCGGTCGGAGGTTCCTGGGGCCTCCGTGGGTAGCGTGCCATAGGTCGCAAGGACAGCCAGGCGCGTTTTCCCTTCTTGCACGAGCCGCACCTGCCCGGTCGCGAATTGCTTCCCGGTCTTAAGCACCTCCACGAAGCAGTCGCAGGGGGCTGCCCCCTCGCCGGGTCGAAGGTAGTGCGCGGCGATGCTCACGGGGTGAGGCTGGGGGAGTTCTGCTCCGAGCGCTTTGAGCGCTAGGGCCAGCAGATAGCCTCCGTTGGGGTTCGCCCCGATGCTCCAGCGCGGGGAGACCTGGCTCACCCAGTGTCCCGGGGCAACCGGGGAAAGGGGGCGCTCAGCATGAAAATGGCTCATAGGGGCTCTCTCCTTAAGGCGCGAAGAGCCTACGGTAGCCAGCGCCCCGTGCCTAGCGCAGCGCCATGCAATTGTCGCGGCGCAAAAACGGCTCAAAAAGAGCGGCTGCTCGTCTTTTTATGGTGCATTTCTTGGAACGCTCCAAGGATCGCTTTGGTCTAGAGGATGTCGTGCTCGGGAGCGCACAGCATTCTTCTAGAAATGGGAGAGAGACCATGAGAAGCGCTGCGGTGGGGGGGCGCCCTAGCTTTCACCCTGATGCTGATTAGTTCAGCAAGTTAAGGAGAAGAACGGTCCATATCATCAAGGGAGCTGGAAAAGGAGGTGGCGCGAAGAGGGCGCGTCTTGGTCACCCATCCGAAGGAGGGGGCCTTGCAATGCAGCGCGCTTTGGCGGGCCCTGGAAACGGCGCGTGCGGACCTTGAGCAGACTCGAGGAAAAGAAAAGCGCCCCGAGGAGGAGCGCTTTGTTGTTGCTTTTTGATGCGCTTAGCGCTTAGAAGCCGCCGAGTTGATAGATCACTTCCACCATGGCGGTGAACTGCTTGTCTTCCGTGAGCGTGCCATCGCCATCGGCAAAGCCGAGATTTGCCACTTCGTCGCTCTTATCAAACCGACCTTCGGCCCGAATCATGAGCTCCGGCGTGAGCTTGTGGTCTAGCGTGCCGGTGATGGTCCAGTGCTCAAGGTCGTCGTCGGCGATCAGGAAGTCTTCCTCGGCCGTGATCCTCTCAACCCGAAGGGCGAAGCCTGTGGTGTCGGAGAAGGCGTAGCGCCCGGCCGCTGCGATGCCCAGCGCCGAGCCGGTCTCTGCCAGGTCGTCGCCGTCGGTGGCCAGGTAGTCAACGTTTAGCCAGGCCGAGAAGGCGTCAGAAATATCCCGGCTCACGAGGAGGTCATAAACGCCCAGCTGGCAATCCGCGCTCGGGGCGCAGCCCTGGCTATTGTCCTGACCGTAAATGGCGCTGACGCCGACGTAGGTGCCTTCAATATCCCAGGACAGTTGACCGGTCACGACCTTCTGCGAGCTGTCGTCGTCAAAGGTATCGCTGTAAAGATCGTTGACCACACCAAAAGCGACGCCCGTGCCGCCAATGGTGGTGGAGGCAATGACGCCGCTGTGCGTAATGGGCTGCAGCCCGTACACCGCACCCCGGGTGATGTTGTAGTTCGCGTTGGTCTCGAGCACTTCCGCGCCCAGCAGCGTAGTGAGACGTCCTGCTTTGATTTCGACGCCTTCACCGATGGGCGCCAGGTAGCTCACCCAACCGGAGTAAATGAGCCCAGAGTCCTCGTTGCCACCCTGCTGCTCGGCGATCTTTCCGTAGGTGTAGTCCAGGTGGAATCCGGCACGGCTGTCTTCCGTGGCGGCCTTATCAATGGAGAGCCACGCCTGGTCGAGGGAGAAGGTATTGGCGTCGGGATGGGAAAAGTAGCCCGTCCCAAGGTTCGCATCGCTGCTTTCCTTCAAACGGTGCATGTAGCTGCCGGCCGCCCAAGCGGAGACTTCCGTGCCCGCAAGCAAGCTATCAAAGGGGTTCTCTGCCGCCTGAGCTGCCACGGGGAGGGCGGCGAACAGGGGCGCGCTCAGCGCGAATAGGGCTGCGTGGGGTTTCGGGATCATGTGCTCAATCCTTATTCAGGTCGACGGGGGTCGAGGGCCGAGGCCCAAGTTCGCGCCCGGCAGCAGTGCGCCGAAGGTGCGTTGCCGGGGCTTCTGCAGGTCCCGTGCCAATTGGGTACTTCGCGGCGCCTGGCGAGGCCTTTTCCCCTAAGCCCTTTGCCTTCCTTAGAAGGCGCGCCCCGAAATTGATCAATGCCAAGAGGGCATAGAGCTTAATGCCCCCCTTTGGTGCGATATTCCCTTGCGGGCGGGAAGCCCCGAATTTTCGGAGCTTTTTGCCCCTGGGCGTTACGCTGCTTTTTGGTGCGCCGTCTAGAAAAATCCAATTTTTCTGCGCAAGAGCAGGGCAAAGGCTCTTCGCCCGGCGGCTTCCTGTCGCGTTTTTTACTGCTGCGAGCAAATCGGCACGGACTTTGCTGAACCCCGTAGGAGCACCGCTGGCGAAAATCCGGCGATGCGGTCTCTGTTCTGTCCCGGGCGCCTGGCGCGCCCTGCAGCGTGAGGAGCGCGTCATGAAATTAGTCACGGCCATCGTTAAGCCGTTTAAGAGTGAAGATGTCCGAGAAGCCCTTTCGGAAATCGGAATCCAAGGAATGACCGTTACCGAGGTCAAGGGCTTCGGTCGGCAAAAGGGCCATTCGGAGCTTTACCGGGGATCGGAATATGTCGTCGATTTCCTTCCCAAGATCCGGATTGAAGTGGCCATTGACGACGGCCAGCTCGACGCCGTGGTCGACGCCATTACCAAGACGGCAAATACGGGAAAGGTGGGTGACGGCAAGATTTTCGTCTCCACCCTTGATGAGGTGATTCGCATTCGGACCGGGGAAACCGGCGCGGATGCGGTTTAAATCGGGCCGGTTATGGGCCGCCCTCTGGCTTAAAAGGACCTCGCAAGGAGGATTCACGTGGAAGCGTTAGTCGAAACCAACTATTCAATTGATACCTTTTACTTTCTCGTCATGGGCGCCCTGGTCATGTTTATGGCTCCGGGCTTTGCCATGCTCGAGGCAGGACTCGTTCGCGCGAAAAACACGGCGGAGATCCTAACCAAGAATGTGGCGCTCTTTGCCATTGCTTGCATCATGTACCTTTTCTTTGGCTACGCCCTCATGTACGGCAACGTTGCCGAAGGTGCCTGGATCCCGGGCTTCGGCATGGGAATCGGCGAAGAAAATACGGCAGCCGACGTTCTGGCCTCCGGAGGAGACACCTACTACTCCGCACGCTCGGATTACTTCTTCCAGGTTGTTTTCGTGGCTACAGCCATGTCCATCGTGTCCGGCGCAGTGGCAGAGCGTATGAAGCTTTGGGCTTTCCTGGCTTTTGCGGTGGTGATGACCGGTTTCATTTACCCGATCCAAGGGGCTTGGAATTGGGGTGGGGGCGCCCTTGCTGCCGCTGGCTACTTTGACTTCGCGGGTTCCGGCACGGTGCACATGTGCGGCGCCGCTGCGGCTTTAGCAGGTGTTCTTGTCCTTGGGCCGCGAGCTGGAAAGTACGGGGAAGATGGCAGCTCCCGCGCCATTCCCGGCGCAAACATGCCGCTAGCAACGCTCGGTACCTTCATCCTTTGGTTCGGCTGGTTCGGCTTTAACGGCGGCTCCGAGCTCAAGCTCTCCAATGTGGATGAGGCGAACGCTGTGGCCCAGGTCTTCGTGAACACCAATCTCGCGGCTTGCGGCGGCGTGGTAGCGGCGCTCCTGACGGCCCGGGTGCTCTTCGGTAAGGCCGATCTCACCATGGCGCTTAACGGAGCGCTTGCGGGGCTGGTGTCCATCACGGCGGATCCGCTCAGCCCGAGTGCAGAGCTCTCCGTGCTTGTGGGTCTGATCGGTGGTGTGCTGGTGGTGTTCTCGATCATCGGCCTCGATCGCCTGAAGATTGATGATCCCGTTGGCGCTATCTCTGTCCACGGTGTGGTTGGTATCTGGGGCGTTCTCGCAGTTCTGCTGTCGAACGGTGATGCTTCCTTCGGAGGTCAAGCGCTCGGGATCGTAGCCATCTTTGGTTGGACCTTCGGCGCGAGCCTTGTGATTTGGTCGATCCTTAAGGCCACGATGGGCATCCGCGTTTCTCAGGAAGAGGAATACGAGGGTACGGATATCTCCGAGTGCGGCCTCGAGGCCTATCCGGAATTCACGAAGAGCTAAAACCCTTTAGGGGTTCGCGAAGGCGGGCTTCGGCCCGCCTTTTTTTCGCCCAGGTTTTTGCCCAGTACCAGGGCTATAAGGCCCTTCCCCGCCTCGAGAAAGGCGCGAAGCAGCGCTGCAAGGGCCGGTTGATGCTCTTCGGGCCAAAAAAGCCCCTGGATTTCTGGAAGGCCCCCGGCGCCGCAATGGCCTTGCCGAAGGGCGAGGGTGGAGTCTTCAAAATCAAACGCTAGCGTTGCCGGCGCTGCGGTCACAGCATGGACCCAGGGTACAAAAATGCCTGCAGCAATGAGGTTCGACAACGCGCATTGAAAAGGTGCTTTAGCGCGGTTTCTTGGGAGCGCTCGAATTGTTTGGCTTTACAACATCTTCTTCGGGTTTTTTTTCCACGATCGGGTTATGGTTTAGCTTTGCCGGGGGATGGCGCCGCGAAAGCGCCTGAGGCAGGGAACCGATGAAAGTGCTCGTGGCGGACGGCGATCCGTCCCTTCGTGCCCACCTTAAGGCGGAGCTTTCGACGCTCCAGGGCTTCGATGTGGTGGGGGAGGCCTCCGATGGCCTCGAGCTTCTCCGCAAGGTAGAGGGCCGTAGCCCGCAGATCGTGCTCTTTGGCGCGCGCCTGCCCCGCATGACCGGCCTCGAGGCTTTGCTGCATCTTGGCCACCTCGATAACCACCCTGCAATCTACATCCTCCTCGATGCTACGGATCCGCTGGCCCCGTGCTTAAGCCGGCATCCTGTGGCGCTGCTGCCACGCCGGGCGACCAGCGAGCAGCTTCGTCAGTTGCTGCCCCAGGCTTGCCGCCCGCGGCGCGCCGACGTCGAGGCCCTTTGGACCGATTTGGTGGCTGAAGGCTTTACCCGCACCCACATCAGTGCCCGGACCCGCCGGGGCCTCGTGCTCATTCCCCGGGAGGAGATTCGCTATCTTCAGGCCGATCAAAAATACGTGACCGTGCGGGCCCCTGGCGTTGAGGTGTTGATCGAGGATACGCTGGCCGCGCTGGAGGGAGAATTCGGTCCGCAGTTTCGCCGCATTCACCGCAATGCCCTGGTGGCCGTTGCCTATTTGCAGGGGTTGCACCGCACGCCGCAGGGCTTCTACGAGGCGGTGCTGGCGGATGTCGAAGAGCCCCTTCCCGTTTCGCGGCGCCAGGCAGGTGCCCTACGTCGATTTTTGAAGGCGCGCTGAGCCTCGGGGCCGCGCCCGGGGGAAAGCACTATGGCCCAGCGGCCCATCCGAATTGCCACCCGCGCATCGAAGCTCGCCCTTTGGCAGGC
>JADHNT010000080.1 GCA_016779385.1 Pseudomonadales bacterium | reverse complement strand
GGCCGCGCACACGAATGGCAACGGGCGCCTAAACGACGTACCAAGGAGGAATCACAGTGCTGAGCTGGGATGATTACAACGAAGAGACCACCACCGCGGCTCCGCCGCCTCCGCCGAGCGCCCCGGTCCGGGAAGCTGCGCCAGCAGCGCCGGTAGCCGTCGAAGCCCCGGCGGGCCCGGCCGCACCGGCTGCCGCAGCGCCGGAAGCACCGGCCCCGGCAGCGCCCCCGGTGCTCGCGGAAGAGACGGACATCGGCGCCCCGGCGGATAACCTGCAGGCGGCCCAGCGCGCCCTCGCTCAGCTCGGCGATGGCACGCAGGGTGGCGGCGAATCGGTGGAGCGGGTCACGGTCGGCGCCAAGCGCATGATCAACGCCCGCGCTGACCTGAACCAGCTCGTGCCATTCAAGTACGACTGGGCCTGGCAGAAGTACATCGACGGCTGCGCTAACCACTGGATGCCCCAGGAAGTCAACATGAACGCCGACATCGCGCTGTGGAAGAGCGAAGACGGCCTCACCCCGGACGAGCGGATGATCGTGAAGCGGAATCTCGGTTTCTTCTCCACCGCCGACTCCCTGGTCGCGAACAACCTGGTGCTGGCCATCTATCGCCTCATCACGAACCCCGAGTGCCGCCAGTACCTACTGCGCCAGGCCTTCGAGGAAGCGATCCACACCCACGCCTACCAGTACTGCGTGGAGTCCCTCGGCATGGATGAGGGCGAGATCTTCAACATGTACCACGAGGTGCCCAGCGTAGCTCGGAAGGCCTCATGGGGCCTGTCCTACACCCGCGCCATCTCCGATCCCACCTTCTCCACAGGAACGGCGGAAACGGACCGGGAGCTGCTGCGGAACCTCATCGCGTTCTATTGCGTACTGGAAGGAATCTTCTTCTACTGCGGGTTCACCCAAATTCTTTCCATGGGGCGCCGGAACAAGATGACGGGTACGGCGGAGCAGTTCCAGTACATCCTCCGCGACGAATCCATGCACGTGAACTTCGGTATCGACGTGATCAACCAGATCAAGATCGAAAACCCCCACCTCTGGGATGCGCAAACCCAGCAAGAAGCCATCCAGATGATCCTCGAGGGCACGCAGCTCGAGATCGAATATGCCCGGGACACCATGCCCCGGGGCGTGCTGGGTATGAATGCCAGCATGATGGAGGAGTACCTGAAGTTCATTGCGAACCGGCGCCTGGCGCAGATTGGCCTCCCCGAGCAGTTCCCCGGGGTCGCAAATCCCTTCCCCTGGATGTCCGAGATCATGGATCTCAAGAAGGAAAAGAACTTCTTCGAGACCCGGGTGACGGAATACCAGGTCGGCGGCGCCCTCAGCTGGGACTAAGCCCGCGGCCCTAAGGGCCCCGTGAAGCTTACGCAACGCTAAAATGCCGGCCCCGCGCCGGCATTTTTTATGCGTCCTCAATCCTCGGGGCCTTGCCCCTCCCGGAGATCATGGCTATGGCAAACCCGCTGGCAAAAGGCCCCCTGGCCCTTTCGCTCTTCCTCGTCCTCGCCGGCTGCTCCGATCCTGCGCCCCCCGCCCGTAGCGGAAATGCCGTGCCTTCCCCCTCGGAAGCTGAGCTCGCCGAGGTCAGTGGCGCCGCCGCCAAGGCCTGGGTGCGCGGAGAGCGGGCCCGGGCAGAGGGCGAGACCGCCCCCCCGGAGGCCCTCGCTCAGCGCTACGGGAAAGCCCTGGAGGCTCTGGAGCGCTACGCCGACGCCCTCCCCAAGCTCGGCCTCTCCGAGGGGCGAATCACTACCCTTGAGAAAAGCCAGGCCCATCCCCGGGGACGCTGGGGCCTCCTCAAGGGACCCGCCCTCAGAGCAGGGGAGCGGGTCTTTATCCCCCTCCTCGACCTTGACGCCTTAAGCACCGCGGAGGGGGAAAACTGGACCTACCACCACAGCAGCTGCCTCCCCGCCCCAGAGACCCGCTGCTTGCTCTTCCTCTCCCCAGATGGCGGAGACGCCACCGTGCTCCGAGAGTTTGATATCGCCGACGGCGCCTTCGTCACCGACGGCTTTCGCCTCCCCAAGGGAAAAATGACCGTGCGCTGGGCGGGCCCGGATGCCCTCTACGTGGCAACGGATCGAGGGCCCAGCTCCCTCACGAGCTCCGGCTATGCTCGCCAGGTGGCGTTCTGGACCCGGGGCACGGCCTTCCCTGAAGCGCCCGTCATTCACGAGGCTGAGGAAAGCAGCGTCCGCGCCTATGCCCGGCGCCTCGAAGACGACGACGGCACGGTGCTCGACCTGCTGGTGGAGGTCCCCAGCTTTTTTGAAGCGAACTTCTGGCGCTGGGACGGGGCGGCGAAAACGCCCCTACCCCTCCCCTCCACGGCCCGGCTCCACGGTCTGCTTTCCGGGCAGCTCATCGTCGAGCTCCGTCGTCCCTGGAGCGCTCAGGGCGAAGTAGAAGCCCCGTACCCCGCCGGAACGCTCCTTGCGGTCCCCAGCGAATCCCCCGAGGCGCTAAGCGCGGCCACCGTGCTCTTTGCGCCATCTCGCGGCCGGGCGCTGGAAGACGTAGCCCTCGGTCAGGGGCAGCTTTGGTTGCACGTGCTCGACGAGGGGATCAGCACCCTAGAAAGCCTGAGCGCCTCTGACGGCACGGCCTCCTGGACCCGGAAGGCGATCGATCTCGGCCATGCCGGGGCCCTGGCCTTCCTGGGCACGGACCGCAGTCAGAATGCGCTCTGGGTGACCCACGAGGGCTTTCTCTCCCCCCCCACGCTCGCCCAAGTATCGGGGAGCACCTTTAGCCCTGCGCTCCAGGCGCCGGCGCTCTTTGATGCCAAGGCCTTCACCGTGGAGCGACGCCAGGCCCGCTCCGCCGATGGGACCGCCGTGCCCTATTGGCTCGTGGGTCCGAAGGACGACCTGCCACGGCCGACTCACCTCTTTGCCTACGGCGGTTTCGCCAACACGCTGATGCCCAGCTACGCCGGCACCTATGAAGCGACCCCCGGCGTCTACGGCCGGCTCTGGCTTGAGGAAGGGGGCCGCTTTGTGGTGCCGAATCTCCGGGGCGGGGGCCTCTTTGGCCCCGCCTGGCACCAAGCAGCCCTGGGCCCAAATCGCATCAAAAGCTTTGAGGACCTTGAAGCCGTAGTCGACGACCTCACGGCGGCGGGGCTCACGACCCCGGCCCAAATGTCCATCGAAGGGCGCAGCAACGGCGGGCTTTTGGTGTTTGCCGCCCTCACCCGCCGCCCCCAAGGCTACGGGGCCATCATCTCCGGGGTACCCCTGGCGGACATGCTGCGCTATCACACGCTCCTCGCCGGGGCGAGCTGGATTGGAGAATACGGCGACCCCCGCGACCCGGAGGCCCGAGCCTGGCTAGAGGCCTATTCGCCCTACCAACAGCTTCAGGAGGGGAAGCGCTATGCCCCCACCTTCATCTACGGAAGCGCTGGGGACGACCGCGTGCATCCGGCCCATGGACGCTGGATGGCAGCCAAGCTGAAGGCCCTTGGGGCTCCGGTGTGGTACTGGGAAACGGAGGATGGGGGCCACGGCAATCCCGTGCGCCGGGAGGACCTGGCCCAGCGCTTGGCCCTCACCTATACCCACCTGTGGAAGCACCTCGGGGCGGCGCCGCCCCTGCCCGAGGGGGCGCCCTAGGCGCCCCGAGCCTTGCGGAAGTCGGGCTCGCGCTTTTCCAGGAAGGCGGCAATGGCCTCCTTGTGCTCAGGAGACTCGTAGGCCTCCTGCAGCGCCGCCATTTCCCGCCGTTGGGCCACGGCAAGGTCCGTTTCTGCGGCATTCTCCGTCAGCAAGGCCTTCACGGCGCGGAGGGCGCTCTGGGGGTTACTCCCCATGGCCCGGGCCGCGTCGAGGGCCGCCGGCACCAGAGCCTCCGGCGCCAGCACCCGGTCCACTAACCGCAGGGCCAGGGCTTCCTCCGCCAGCACGGTTCGTCCCGTGAGCATGAGATCGCTGGCGGCCCCAAAGCCCACGCGCTGGGGCAGGAGCGCGGAGCTGCCCAATTCGGGAACGAGGCCCATGCGGATAAAGCGCAGGCTCAGCTTCGCCCCCTCCGCCGCATAGAGCGCATCAAAGGGCAACACCTGGGTAAGGCCTACCCCAATGGCCGGGCCGTTGATCGCGGCCACAAGAGGCTTGGAACGGCGCACCAAGCCCACCCAGTCCCGGGGGCCTGAGGCTTCGCCCTCCCCCCGGTCCTGCTCCGCAAAAACGTCGCCGATATCGGCGCCAGCGCAGAACCCGCGACCGGCCCCGGTCACCACCATGGCGAGCACCTCGGAGTCGTCATTACCCGCGCTGACGGCGGCGGCGAGTTCGGCGCCCATTTTGTAGGTCCAGGCGTTCAACCGCTCCGGGCGATTCAGGGTAATCAGCAACACCCCATCGCGCATTTCCGTAGTGATAGTTTCAAACATTCCGAGCCCTCCCCGACTCTAAGGGGGCACGGCGCGCCCCCGGTTGTCCTGGCCCTAGGCCGCCAATGCCGTCGCCACCCGCTCCCGAACCTCAGGCTCGAGCAGGCGCTCAAAGGGCATGAGCAAATGCTGCACCGCCGCGAACCACTCGCGCACCTGATCGTCCCGAAGGGCGGCCATCTGCACCTGGGTGCGGTAGGTCATTTCCTCTTGCGTAAACATGGCCCGATCCCCTTCCGTGGTGGGATAGAGGAAGTCGTTGTAGTTCGCCTGGCGCCAGGGGAGGCGAACCACCTCCGCCGCGCGGGCCAGATAGGCCTCGAGCCGATCCTGTAGGGAACCGGCCCCGGCGAGGGCCTCGCTCAGGGCCTTGGCCTGCAGGGCGGCCGAACTCATGCCCTGGCCATAGGTGGGATTGAAGCTGCACAGAGCATCCCCCACGGGCACAAAGCCATGGGGGCGCTGAGCCATGGCTTCGTAATGGCGAAGCCGATTAGCGGGATAAATCAGTTTCGAAATAGGCGCCTCGAATTGGGCCCCGGCAAGGGCCTCATACAGCTCCGGATTCGGCAGCGCCTTGGCAAAGGCCAGGAACCCAGCCTCGTCGTCCGGCGGGTAATCCCCCGCCCGGCCCCCAAGGGAACAGATATGGCGGCCATCTTCGATGGGCATGAGCACCCCCCCGCGGGCACCGTCCCGAGGCAGGTTCCCCACCACCACGGCCTTCCAGCTCCGGGCCGCATCGGGCCGCAGGCGCACCACGGTACTGGCGTAGCCAAAGCTCACCTTCACCGTTTCCACCGGCGGCTCCTCAAGGCCCAAGGCCTTCAGCCAGCGAATCGCGCCCTCGCCTCGCCCCGAGGCGTCCACCACGAGATCGCCAATGAGGGCGTCTTCCATCCCCTCCGAGCCCTCGAGGCGCACCCCTTCCACAGCGCCGCGCTCGGCGTTGTAGAGCAATCCCCGCACCGTTTCACCGGCCCGGAAGGTGAGGTTCTCCGTCCCTTCCAGCACCTGAGCGCGCAGGCAGTGTTCGAGTAGCCAGCGGCTTTGGCCGTGCACGCGCATGGGGGTTTCGAAGGGCTTGGCCACGCCCAGCTCCGAGGCCGAGAAGAAATCGTGGCCCGGATCTAGGGGCACGGAGCCACTGGCTTCAAGCCGGGCGAGAAACCCGGGGGCCAGCGCCTCCATGGCCTGCTCACCCCCTTTCAGCAGCACGTGAAGATGGTAGGTCTGAGGCGCACTCATGCGTGGGGCGGGGCCACCGTCAAAGGCGGCCCGGTCCACCAGAATCACCTCGTCGAAATGGGGCGCTAAGGCCCGCGCCGCCAGCAAACCCGCGAGGCTGCCGCCCAGGACCAGGGCCCGCTCACCAAGCCGTTCTCCATGCTGCGTCATGATCGTTCAAAGCCTCCCTAGGACAAGGTTCCAAGCCACTCAAGGAGCAGCGCGTTCGTCTCCGCAGGCCGTTCCTGCTGCACCCAATGGCCGCAGCCCGGCAAAATTTCCGAGCGATACAGCTTCGGGAGGGTCTCACTAAACTTCGCAATCGCTGGCGCCCCCCAAATGGTCGGGCCGTCCCGGTCGCCGCCGATAAAGAGCGCCGGAATGGTGATGGGCTGCCCCGCGAAGGCGCGGAGGTCTTCCCAGTCCCGGTCGACGTTGCGATAGCGCGACAGGGGACCGAAGAACCCCCCGGCCTCGAAGGCGGCGGCGTAGTAATCGAGGTCCTCGTCCGTCATCCACGGGGGCATAACTTCCGGGTATTGGAACTGGTCGCGCATTTCCGTGCCCTTGGGTACGAGAGAGATGTTCGGGCCATTTTCGATATTGCCCCCGGCGCACCAGTAGAAGCCCAACAGCCACTGACGCACGTCCTTCTCAATTTCCGCCTCGGCCCGACCCACGCTTTGGAAATATTCCACGTAGAACTCGGCGTCCGGGCCGGCCATGGCGCGCATGGCCGCGGTCGGCCGGGGGCCGGCGCTCGGCGGCGCGTAAGGTACGGATAGCCCGGCCACGCCGCGGAAGCGATCGGGGCGTAAAAGGGCGCTGGTCCAGGCGATGGGGGCACCCCAGTCGTGGCCCACAAGCGCGACCGGGCCCTCCCCGAGCGCATCGACCACACCCACTACGTCGGAAACGTTGCGCACCATGCGGTAGTCCGCAACAGCCGTGGGCTTCGCGGAGCGGCCGTAGCCGCGCACATCCATAGCCACAGCGCGGTAGCCCGCTTCCGCCAGCGCCGTCATTTGATAGCGCCAGGAGTACCAAGACTCGGGGAAGCCATGGACCATCAGGACCGCGGGGCCATCCCCCAGGCACGCCAGATGAATGCGCGTACCTGCAGCGTCGACGATGCGGTGTTCTACCTCGCCCCTCATGCCGAGGCGGCGCCGGGGAGCTGGGTGGCGATCTGCCCCACGGGGGCGTCGGCGTAGCCGCTGGCCTTCGACCAGCTCAGGGCCCCATTCACGAACACCCCCACCATGCCCTTGGAGGCGCGAACGTAGCGCATGCCCTCTTCGGGCATGTCGAAGCACGCTTCCTCGGCGCAGCGGTCGATTTCCGCGGCATCGAAGATGGCGACGTCCCCGGCAAAGCCCGGGGCCAGCTGGCCCCGGCCGGGCAGGCCCCAGATCCGCGCTGTATCGGCGGTGATCTTCTTGATCGCCGCCTCCAGGCTCAGGGCGCCCCGATCCCGGACGAAGTGTCCAAGGAGGTACCCCGTATCGCCGTAGGTGGCAAAGGACTGGATGTGGGCCCCGGCGTCGGAGGCGCCGACGTGGACGTTGCCATCGGCGAGAAGCGCTCCCACCCGATCACTATCATTGTGCCCAAGGGACGCCGCGATGAAGGACGCCTCCAGGTTGTGCTGGAGCGATAGATCAATCATCACCTGCGCCGGGGACGTGCCCTGGACCTCGGCGAGGGCCCCAAGGGTTTGGCCCACGAGGCTCGCATCGCTTACCCCACCGCGTACCTGCACTCCGGCCCAACGGACGCCATTTCCACCGGGCTCCGCTTCCGCAAGCAGCTGGGCCACCCATTCGGGATCGGAAAGGGCGGCGATCTTCTCCTCCGTCCCCATGCGCATGGTGCGGTACCACTTGGGCAGGCCGGCAAAGAGCAGGCTCGCGACCTCAAAGGTGAAGCTGATATCAATAGGCCGGGTCTGCACCTGGGGCCACACCTGAGCCCCCCGGGCCATCTGCTCCGCCACCCGGGCCATGACCCGGGGCACGTTGTCCGGCGTCGCTGCAGAATCGAAGAGGGGCGAGAAGGTCGTGGGGATGCCGTAGCGCAGGGACAGCTCGGCAAGCTGGTCCACCCTGGCCAGAGTGATATCCGTGGCGTAGAACTCGGGCACCACCTGCAGCATGCGGCCGTAGCGGCCTAGCACCGCGGCAAGGGCATCGAGCTCCTCGAGGTGGGCATAGCGGCTGGGAACGGGCATGAGGTTCTCATCCACGTCCACGAAGCTCGTGGAAAGGCCCACGGCGCCGGCCTCTAGGCACTGGGCCAGAAGGTCCTGCATGGCCGCCAGCTCTTCCGCAGTGGCGGCGCGCTCCGTGGCCGCCGCGCCCATGACCCAAAGGCGAATTACGGAGTGACCCACGAGGGGCGCCACGTTGATGGAGAGGCTTTCTTTGAGCGCAGCCAGGTAGCCGTCGAAGGATTCCCAGCGCCATTCAAAGGCGCCGTCGAAGGCGGCATCAGGCATCTCCTCGATTTGTTGGAACATGCCAACCACCCGCTGCCGATCCCCGGCCTTCAGGGGCGCGAGGGATAGGGAGCAGTTCCCGGGAACGATGGTGGTCACGCCGTGCTCGAGGGCCGGGCGGGCCTGGCCGTCCCAAAGGAGCTGCACGTCAAAATGGGTGTGGGGGTCGATGAACCCCGGGGCCACGATGCAGCCCGTGGCGTCAAAAACCTGAGCCCCCTCGGCCTCGATGCGCCCCCCAAGGCGCACGACCTTGCCATCCTTTAGAGCAACGTCGCCCTCGAAGGCCGGCAGACCCGACCCATCCACAATGCGACCGCTGCGAATAATCCAATCCATTAGCCGTTGCCTCCCGCTGCGCCGCTGCCTGGGCGCTGTTGTAAGACATCTTTAAGGTGATGCCAGGGCACGCCGTGAAGGGCGCTCACGTCCCCGGTTTGAGTGTGTTCAAAAAGCACTTCCGCGGCGTCCGCATCGAGCGTGACCGTTTGCCGACCAGCCCCGGGATAGCGGACAAAAAGCACCAGCTCCGCGGCGCCGTCGTGCCCCGGCGCAATCTCCGCCGCTTCAATGAAGGGGGCCTCGCTCACGCCGCCGGCGGGGCCGTAAAGACCACGTCACTGCCGAGGAACTGGCCCCGAGGGTGGCGCGCAAAAAGGTGCAAATTCCAGCTCTGAAGCTTTTCCACCGCCTCCCCCTCCGGCGTCCCGGGCAGCACACGGGCCGCCAGCGCTGCCCAGTCTTCCCCCGGTTTCGGCGCCGTGAAGGCGCGGCATCCCGACAGTTCGGCCATGGCCCTTCCTCCCAATTTAATTCACCCTAATGAAACGCTGCCCCCCCAAGAAATGCAACGCCCCCGGGAAGGGGGACAGGGCCAGCGCAAATTCGCTATGCTCCGGCCACGGCGGGGGCCGGCGCAGCGCGAGGGGGCGGCCGCCCTTCCCCGTCAAACCGACGATTTCCACCGCGCTTGGCCCGCACCATTGGGCCCCAAGGGGGTTGCGGCGCTGGGCACGGTACTTTGCGAGCAAGGGAGAGACGCATGAAAGGTACGGTGCACTATTCCGTGGACGGCGAGCTGGCCATCCTTCGTATCGATAACCCCCCGGTGAACCCGCTCTCCAGCGGCGTGCGCCAGGGCCTCTTTGACGGGCTCACCGCGGCCCTCGCCGATGACGCCGTGAAGGCCGTCGTGCTCTACGGAGAAGGCCGGGCCTTCATCGCCGGCGCGGATATCTCCGAATTCGGCGGCGAGTCCAAGGGCCCCGGGCTCCACGAATGCCTGAACCTCATGGAATTTGGTGAGAAGCCCGTCATCGCCGCCATCAACGGCACGGCCTTCGGCGGCGGCCTCGAAGTTGCGCTCTGCGCGGACTACCGCGTCATTGCCCCGAAGGCCCCCGTGGGCCTGCCGGAAGTGAAGCTGGGCCTGCTCCCCGGCGCCGGCGGCACGCAGCGCCTGCCGCGCCTCGTGGGTGCTGAGAAGGCCCTCGGCTTCATCCTTTCCGGCGATCCCATTCCGGGCCCCGTGGCCAAGGACCTGGGCATCGTCGATGACGTCATCGACAGCGACGATTTCATCGCTGGCGCCCTCGCCTGGGCCCGCGCTGCCGTAGCCGAAGGCAAAGGTAAGAAGCGGGTCCGGGACCTCACGGACAAGGTCGCCGAAGATCGCGGCAACGCGGAGATCTTCGACGCTGCGCGTAAGAACGCCGCCCGGAAGATGCGCGGCCGCTTCGCCCCGGAAATGATCATCCAGTGCGTGGAAGCCGCGGTGGAAGCCGGGGACTTCGACGCCGGCATGAAGGTGGAGCAGGAAAACTTCGGCAAGTGCCTACGGCACCCGCAGCGCGAGGCCATGATCCACCTTTTCTTCTCCGAGCGGGAAGTAGCCAAGATCCCCGATGTCCCCAAGGACACGGAAGTGAAGAAGATCCAAAGCGCTGGCGTGGTCGGCTGCGGCACCATGGGCGGGGGCATCACCATGTGCTTCGCCAACGCGGGCATTCCCGTCACCGTGCTCGAGATGAACCAGGAAGCCATCGACCGCGGCATGGGCATCATCCGCCGTAACTACGACGGCATGGTGCAGCGCGGCCGCATCAGCGCAGAAGCAGCGGAAAAGCGCATGGCGCTGATCTCCACCACCCTCGCCTACGCCGATCTCGGCCAGGCCGATGTGGTGGTGGAAGCGGTCTACGAAAACCTCGACGTGAAGAAGAAGGTCTTCGAAGAGTTCGAGAAGGTGTGCAAACCCGGCGCCATCATTGCGTCCAACACCTCGGGCCTCGACGTGGATGCCATGGCCGAGATGACCTCCCGTCCGGAAGACGTTATCGGTCTGCACTTCTTCAGCCCCGCAAACGTGATGCGCCTTTTGGAAGTGGTCCGGGGCGAGAAGACCTCCGCCACCACCATTGCCACCTCCATGGCCCTTGGGAAGATCCTGGGCAAGGTCGCCGTGCTGTCCGGAAACGCCCCGGGCTTCATCGGTAACCGCATGCTCGGCGGCTACACGCGCCAAGCTGGGGAAATGATTCTCCAGGGCGCTACCCCCTACCAGGTCGATAAGGTCATCGGCGGCATCGGTATGCCCATGGGCCCCTTCCAGATGAACGATCTCGTGGGCCTCGATCTCGGCTGGCGGGCGCGCAAGCTGGCGGGGCTTAAACCCGAGGAGGTGCCGATCACCGCGCGCGTGGCCGATAAGCTCTGCGAACTCGAGCGCTTCGGGCAGAAGACCAACCGGGGCTTCTACATCTACCAGGAAGGCAGCCGCGCTGGGCAGCCGGATCCGGAGGTGGTGAAGCTCGTCGAGGAAACGAGCGCCGAGCTGGGCATTACGCGCACGGCCATCGATGACGAAGAGGTGCTCGATCGCTGCATCCTCGCCCTCGTCAACGAAGGGGCGCGCATCCTCGAAGACAAGATCGCCATTCGCGCCTGCGATATCGACATTGTCTACATCAACGGCTA
>JADHNT010000079.1 GCA_016779385.1 Pseudomonadales bacterium | reverse complement strand
AGCTCGCTGGCCCCGCATACGCACACCTTCCCAAGCTGCCGAGCAACAAGCGCCGCATGGGAGGAGACGCCCCCCCGGGCCGTCAGGATGCCCTGGGCAAGCAGCATGCCGCGAAGATCGTCTGGAGAGGTTTCCTCCCGCACTAGGATGACCTTATTGCCGAGCCGCGCTTCCCGCTCCGCTTCCGAGGCTGAAAACACGATATGCCCGGACGCGGCGCCGGGGCCCGCAGGCAGGCCGTGGCCAATGCGCTTCGCTTCCCGCTGCGCCTTGCTGTCAAAGACCGGCACAAGCAGGGAGTCGATGCTTTCCGCGGGCACCTTCAGCAGCGCCGTTTTCTGGTCCATGAGCCGTTCCCGGTTCATTTCCACAGCGATGCGCACGGCGGCAAGGCCCGTACGCTTACCGTTCCGCGTTTGCAGCATGTACAGGTGCCCATCCTCGATGGTGAACTCAAAGTCCTGCATGTCCCGGAAGTGGCGCTCGAGGCGGCTGCGCACCTTCTTAAGTTCCGCGAAGGCCTTGGGCATCTCCTCGGCGAGCAAGGCGATGGCCTTCGGCGTGCGCAGCCCGGCCACCACGTCTTCCCCCTGGGCGTTCAACAGATACTCGCCGTAGAACACCTTTTCCCCCGTGGCCGGGTCCCGGGTGAAGGCCACGCCGGTGCCTGAGGTTTCCCCAAGATTCCCAAAGACCATGGCCTGGACGTTCACTGCCGTGCCCCATTCCACGGGGATGCCGTAGCGCTGGCGATAGAGGATGGCGCGCTCGTTCTTCCAGGATTTGAAAACGGCGCTGATAGCGCCCCAGAGCTGAGCGTAAACATCCTGGGGGAAAGCGCTTTTGCAGCGCTGCTTAATTACGCGCTTGTAGCGACGGACCAGCTCCTTGAGATCCGTGGCCGTCAGCTCCTCGTCTTCCAGCACGTCGAGCTCGGTTTTCAGACGCGCGAGCTGCTCTTGAAAAGGATGGGCCTCCGTTTCCGTGCGCGGATGCACGCCCATGACCACCTCGCCATACATCTGGATGAAACGGCGATAGCAGTCCCAGGCGAAGCGCGCATCTTCCGCGCGAGCGGCCAGGCCTTCGACGGTGTCGTCATTAAGGCCCAGGTTCAAAATCGTATCCATCATGCCCGGCATGGATTCGCGGGCGCCGGAACGGACTGAGAATAAAAGGGGGTTTGCGGCATCGCCAAAGCGCTTACCCTGCTGCGCCTCCACCTCGGCCACAGCCTGGGCTACCGCAGCCTCAAGACCGTCCGGGTACGCGCCACTGTGGGCGTAGAAGGCCGTGCAGACATCCGTGGAAAGGGTAA
Organism: Pseudomonadales bacterium; assembly: GCA_016779385.1. Taxonomy (GTDB): domain Bacteria; phylum Pseudomonadota; class Gammaproteobacteria; order Pseudomonadales; family Azotimanducaceae; genus Salivita. Next base: position 9,868 of record JADHNT010000079.1, on the reverse strand, counting down.
AGCCCGGGGGCACGGGCAGGCCCAGGAGGGCCATTTCGGCGAGGTTCGCGCCCTTCCCCCCCAAGGTATTGCGCATGCTGGCGTTGCCGTTGGTGCGCGCGCCAAAGGCGAACACATAGGTTGGGGCAAGCCCCTTCTTTGCGGCCTTCGCCGCCTTTGCCTTTGCCACCGTGCACCCCCTCCTCACAGGACATACCGCCACCATAGCGACGGGGCGTAGCCCCGCTACGCCAGCCCTCAAATATAGCAAAGGGAAAGCGCGCTAGCGCGCTGGGGGATGGCGCCGAAAGGCCTGCGCGGCGTTCCCGCAGAACGCTTCAACGCGCGGCGTGGTCTTTCGCCCGTCGGGCCCTTCGAGACCCGTGTGGGCATCCACGGCCCAGGGCCGCACGGCCTCAATAGCAGCGGCGACGTTGGCAGGCTCTAAGCCTCCAGCCAAAATCACCGGGGCCAGCCGCGCCTCCACCACGGCTCGGCTGACGGCCCAGGGATGGGTCCGCCCCGTGGCGCCCCGTTGCCCGGAGCGAGGGTCGAAGGTATCGGTGATGAACGCGTCTACTAGGGGGGCAAAGGCCTCGGCTTCGGCGAGTACCGGGGCCGGGTCGGTCCCCGCCACAACCAGGGCCTTCAACAGTCCCAGGGCCGGACGCAAGCGCCGCAGGACCTCGACCTGACCCGGGGTCACCTCCCCGTGCAGCTGAACCCAATCGACCCCCAGGGCATCGGCAAAGGCCGCGACGGTTTCCGGATCCCCCTGATAGGTAATGAGCACCCGAGGCACCGGTGGGCAGGCCGCAATCACCGCCGCTGCCTCATCCTCCGAAAGATCCTCCCGAGGTTCCGGTAATCGCAGGGGAAACCCCAGGGCCGTGGCCCCGGCCTCGAGAATCAGCTTCGCCTCCGCAAGATCGTGGACGCCGGCAACCTGCACGCCAGCGCGGAAGGCCTCGACGCGATCGGAGCTCACGCGGTGAGGCGCTCCACCGCTTCGAGCACCGCAGGGAAGGCGAGCTGCTCCCGGGGGATGGCCCCGGGACGGGGAAACCAATAGGCCCCGGCAACGTCATCTGCACAGCGAAGCACGGGACGGGTAGGCAAGGTCAGTTCAAAGTACACGTCGCTCGTGGGATAGGTGACGCCCGCGTACGGATAGCGATTCCACAGGGAGAAGCGATAGTGCAGGGCGTCGCCGTCGACGGTGAGGCCGAGCTCCTCTTCGAGCTCCCGCACCGCCGCGGCTTCAAGCGTTTCCCCCGGATCTACGAAGCCTCCGGGGAAATCAAGAAATCCCTGCTGCGGATTCCGAGCGCGCTGGGTGAGGAGCACCGCCTCCCCCACCCGAAGGACCACGGCCACCGCCGTGGCCACGTTGTGGTAGTAGCAAAAGGCGCAGGCGCCGCACACCCAACGCTTGTTGGACTCCGGTGCCAGGCGCTTCGCCCCGCAGGCCGGGCAATAGCGGAGGGTCATTTCGCCCTATTCCCCCGGGTAAAAGCCCTCGGCGTTGGGCATCTTCACGGCCGCAAGCCCCTCCGCGTCGAGCACCGCATCCTCAGGCACCACGTCATCCCGAGAGAGGAGATAAGCGACGATCGCATAAACCTCATCGGCACCGAGGCTTCCGGGCGCCGTGTAGGGCATGGCTCGGCGAATGTAATCAAAGGCAATGGTGGCGTAGGGCCAGTAGCTGTTGACCGTCTTCTTCGGCGCCGCAGTGGCCAGGGAGCCCACGCCGCCCACCAGGTCCCCATTCATGCCGCCCTGCCCTTCCGGGCCGTGGCAGGCCTGGCAGTGTTGCTGATAGAGCGCCGCCCCCTCGGCAACGGACCCTACCCCCGCGGGCAAGCCTTCCCCGGTGGGTAGGACGGTCAGTTCGATCCCCGCCAGCACCGCCAGGGTGAGCGGCTCCCCAAGACTCGGGGCGCCGGAAGTCGCAGAAGACGCGCTCGCGGCGCAGGCCAGGAGGAGCCCCGCAAGGCACGGAGACACTGCAGGCTTAAACATAGCTATTCCTCACGTCCCCGGCGGCGCTGACTTGCCAGCGCTGCTGCCCGTTGTAGTGATAAAAGCTTTGCGCCCCCCGGGCCTGCACCAACATATCCCGAGTGGGTTGGCGGGCACCGGTGCTGTCCGTGGCACGGGACACGAGGGTGGCGGGCTGGCCCTGCCAGAGCCAGGGCATGCGGAAGCGCGCCATAGCCCCAGGCCCGCCGGGCCCCTCCAGTGCCGCATCGGCCCAGCTTCGGCCGCCATCAGCGGAGACTTCAACGCGGCGAATCTCCCCCTGCCCGGACCAGGCGAGGCCCGTAATGGGGTAGATCCCGTGAGCGCCCAGGCCGTAGCCCTTCGACGGCCGAGTGATGACCGACTTCACGCCCATGGTGAAGGTGAACTGCGCGGCCCGGCCATCGGGCATGAGCTCCGTATATTTCGAGGTTTCATCCTTGGCCATGGCGGGCTGGTCCGTCACCTTCAAGCGCCGGAGCCACTTCACCGACATATTCCCCTCGTAGTTCGGCAAGAAGAGCCGCATGGGGTAGCCGTTCTCCGGGCGGAGCCGCTCACCGTTTTGATAGAGCGCGACGATGGCGTCGTCCAGCGCCTTGGCCAGAGGTACGCTCCGGCTCATGGCCGCCGCGTCCGCGCCCTCGGCAATCACCCAGGCCGCCCCAGGCTTCAGCCCAGCCTCCTCCAGCAGCACGGAAAGGGGGACGCCCACCCATTCGCTTTGGGAGACCAAACCGTGAAGGGTCGCCACATCGAGATCGGGCGCCTCCGGCGCGGCCAGGTTCGCGGCGCTGTTTCCTGAGCACTCGAGGAAGCGAAGCTGGGTGACCAGGGGGTAGCGCTCCAGGGCCTCAAGGCTGAAGGCCAGGGGCCTTTCCACGAGCCCGTGTATGTGGAGGCGGTGCGCCGCAGGATCGATGGGGGGCACGCCGCTATGGTGCCGTTCAAAGTGCAGGCCCGAGGGGGTGATGGTGCCCTCTAGGGCTGCCAGGGGCGTGCGCGAGGCGCCGCTGCCGGTGGTGCCCGGCTGGCTAGCGATGGCGACCCGGCTCACCGTTTCCGCTGGCGACGGAGTGCCATAGCCGCGCATGCCAGCGCCCGCGCCTTGCATCCAGGACGGCCGTCCCCCGGCGGCCAGCGCCGCCGAAGGCAGGGCCAGCGCGCCGGCCCCGAGGCCGGTCAGAATCTGACGTCGATTCAGCGCGCGTAGCGGTAAGAGACCATTGCCCGCCACGGGCACCAGCGTAGTGTCATCCATAGTGTTCCCTCCCTGGTCGAGAGCATAAACGCTTAAGGGAAGCGGTGCGAAGGGGCTACACTCAGGCACCGTCCAATCCACACCACCCTAGGAGCGCAGCGCTATGAGCACGGTAGGCAAGGCCCACGTAGAAGGCCCGATGTTTCTGGCTGAACTTTTCGGCAACAATTTCCACGAGGCGCCCTACGAACGCTACCGACGGCTGCATGAAACGGCGCCGTCCATCGCTCTGCCGGAGATCCAAGCCCACGTCTTCTATCGCTACGGGGACTGCCAGAAGCTCCTCCGGGATAAGCGCCTCGGGCACGACTATCCCCGGCGCATGAAGGCCCTCCACGGCGAAGACGTATTTGAGAAGAACGCCGTCTACCGCAACCTCTCCCATTCCATGCTGCTCATGGATGAGCCGGGGCACGGCCGCATTCGAGGCCTCGTGACCAAGGCCTTCGACGCCCGACGCACCGAGGCCCTGCGCCCGGAAGTGGCGCGCCTTGCGCAGGCCCTCATCGACGGCTTCGAAGGCGACGGCACCGGGGACCTTATCCCCCGCTTCACCTTCCCCCTGCCCGTGCTGGTGATCTGCGAGATGCTGGGCATTCCCGAGGAAGATCGGGATCGCTTCGTCCATGGGGAGCGCATCAGCGGGCGGGTGATCGATCCCACCCCCATGGCCCCGGAGGAGCTTGCGGAGGCAAACACAGGCTCGGAAAACTCCGCCGCCTACTTCAACGACTTGCTGGATCGGCGCCGAAGGGAACCGAAGGACGATCTGCTATCCGCGCTCGTCGCCGCGGAAACGGAGGAGGGAAAACTCACCGGGGCGGAACTGGTGGCCAACGTCAGCCTGCTCTTCGCCGCCGGACACGAGACCACGGTAAATCTGCTCGGCAATGGGCTGCGAGCGCTCTGGCAGCACCGGCCGTGCCTGGACGCGCTGCGGGCGGATCTGAGCCTGCTCCCCGCGGCCGTCGAGGAAATGCTGCGCTTCGACAGCTCCGTGCAGCTCACGGGGCGCCGGGCCCTCGAGGACTTCACCTTCCAGGGCCACACCATCAAGGAAGGGGACAACGTCATCACCCTCCTGGGGGCGGCCAACCACGACGGCGAAACCTTCCCGGATCCAGAGCGTTTCCGCCTCGACCGGAAGGCCCCTCGGGCCCTTTCCTTCGGGGGCGGCATTCACTACTGCCTCGGGGCCCAGCTCAGTCGCATCGAGGGAGAAGAAGCGCTCCGGGCCCTCTTTGAGCGCTTGCCGAAGGTCGAGCTCGATCCTTCCGTGCTCGAAGCACCAGAGCAGAAACCCACCATCACGCTTCGGGGCCTCGGCGCCCTTCCCGCCCACTGGGCCTAGGGCGTCGCCTCGGTAGGGGACCTCAGGCCGCGGGACGCCAGTTGCCGTGGAAGCCGTAGGGCACGCGCACGGGGAGCTCGATACGCGCGAGGGGCTCGGCGTCGATGGCCAGGGCGTCGAGGATTAGCAGATCGCTCCGGTTCTCCGCCGCCCAATAGACCAGCGCCAGCACAAAGCCGTCCCCCTCGGCTGCGTCGGCGCTGCGAGGAACGAAGATCGGCTCGGAGACCCCGTCGTCACGCCCAAAGCATCGGCGCCGCACCGCGCCGGTGGCGTGATCGATGTGGCCAATGGCGTTCAAGGCCTTTAGGCGCGCGCCGGGTTCGCCGCAGGCGAAGTAGCCATGGCGGTAGGAAAGGCCCGTGCGCCGCTCGTCTAGGCGCGGAAACTCGCCGTTCCAGTCATCCAGCTGGGTCTCCTTGACCCGATTGGTACTCGCAGCGAGATCAAACTCCCAGCGCACGAGCTTCGCTTCCGTCTTGTCCGAATCCCCAGGCGTGCCGTCGGGGTTGGGAAAGAGCGGCGCTTGCTCATACTTCATCACGTCCGCGAATACCTTCTCCCCTTCGGTCCAGGCATTCATGGGATGGAAGACGTAGCAGGGGTCGTGCTCGAACCAACGCAGCGCATCGCAACCCTCATCCCGGCCCATGATGCCAATGTGCGTGCCCTTGTCTGGCTCCCAGGCAAACGCGGGCGCCCCATTCATAGCCCGCTCCAGGGACCCGGTCAGGGGAAAAATCGGGAAGAGGACGTGGTCCCGAGTGGTTACGAAATCGTGAACCATGCTCGCGAAGGGCGCGAGAAAATGGTCCGAACGGGTAAGGACGCCGTCCTCGTCCACCACGTGATAGCGCACATCAGGGGTGAAGGGTCCGCCGGCGTTGTAGCCAAAGAACAGCATCTCTCCCGTTTCCGGGTCGAGCTTCGGATGGGCTGTCATGGGGCCCACGAGGGCATCGCTGAAGGTCCACTCCCCCAGGGATTCAAGGGTAATCGGATCCATCTCGAAGGGGGCGTGCCCTTCTTCCAGCGCGAGCAGGCGCTTGCCGTGCCAGACGATGTTCGTATTCGCCAGGGTGGAGTCGATCCCAGCGACGGAGGGATCGCTCTGCATCGGGTCAAAGGGGGCAAAGAGCGACTCCCCTGCAGCGTGTTCAAGCTCCCACTTCTTTGTGCGGACCCAGCGATTGAGGTAGGCGCAGCGTCCGCTCTCGATGTGGAACGCGTGGATCATGCCGTCCCCGGCGAACCAGTGATGCATTCCCCTAGGGGCAAACTGGGGATCGGGGCCATTGCGGTAAAAGGTGCCCCGGAGCTCCGCCGGGATCTCCCCATGAACGATACAGTCGGGGGCCGTGCTTTCCATGCGAATGGGCGCGTGGTTTCCCCGCAGGTGCGGGTGCTTCGGCATCGGTGCGGCCATGGTGATTCCTCCCAGGCGTTGTTGACCTTCTCCTGACTATAGGCCCTTGGGGCCCTAGGGGACCATCCTAGGACGGGCAAGGGGCTGAGGTGTGGTGGACCCAAGCCACTGGGTGAGCGCTTCGCCGCTCATGGGATCCTGCGAGAAAATCTCGAAGCACTCCTGCGGATGGGACCAGAACGCCGCCTTGCGGCCGTTAAAGGTGAGGCACTGCCCATTAAGGGCCGCCGCAGGGCTGCTCAGGAGCCAGGCAAGCCCTTCCGCCACCGCTTCCGTGGATCCAAAGCCCAAGCTTGCGGGGCTCGGGGCCTCAGCGCCGGCCTTCGCCGCCGCTTCGCTAGCCCGGTCGAACACCACCTGGGTCATATCCGTTTCAGCGATGGGCCAGAGGGCATTAGTGCGGATATTCAGGCGTGTCAGCTCAAGCACGCAGGTGCGCAATAGCCCCATCATGCCGGCCTTCGCCGCGGCGTAGTTGGCCTGCCCAAAGCCCCCGGCCAGCCCAGAGTTCGACACCACCTGAAGGATATGTCCGCCGCCGCTCTCCTTCATGGCCCGGGCCGCGGCCTGGGTCACCAGGAAGGCGCCGCGGAGATGCACGGCGATCACGTCATCCCATTCCTCTACAGACATCTTCAGCAGGGTGCGGTCGCGCACGATGCCCGCGTTGTTCACCACCGCGTCCACGCCGCCGAAGGCACCGACGGCGCTGTCGATCAAGGCCTGGGCCGTGGCCGGGTCGGCGACGGACCCCGTGACCATGCGGTATTCCGCGCCCACGGCCTCGAGAGCGGCAGCCGTTTCCGCCAGGGCGCTAGCCTGGGTCCCATTGATCACCACCCGAGCCCCCAGGGCCCCCAGATGCTCGGCAGCGGCGCGCCCAATGCCCCGGGACGATCCCGTCACCACCACGCGTAATCCTTTGATGCCTTCCATTGTGAAGCTCCCCTACCCCTATTCGATAAGCGCCTACGCTAGCGCGGGCCCTCCTTCGACGCCAGCTTGCGCCGAGCCCCCCCCGGGCCGACCATAGCGGGATGAAAAAAGCCCTGGCGATAACGCTCCTTGCCCCGCTCCTAGGCGCCTGCGCCGAAGGGCCAAGCCCCCTCGTGCCGCTCGACGCCCTGGTGGCCTCCCCGGCGATTTACGACGGGAAAGCCCTTCGCGTGGAAGGCACCCTCGCCCATTGGCCGTCGCCGCCGCACAGCTGGCTTGAGGCCGCCTCGGGGCAGCGTCTCGAATTACGCCCCGCGCCCAGGGAACCGGCAGGGGCCTTCGGAGTGGCGGAAGGCCGCTTCGTTTATGACCAGCAAAAGGGCCGTCGCCTTGAAAACGCACGGTTCACACAGGAAAGTCCCCATGCCCCTACTGCTCGATAAGCTGCTTACGGCCCTCGCCATGCCCCTGGGCGCGGCGATCCTCCTCGGCGCCGGCGGACTGCTGGCCCAGGGAGCCCGGTACCCGCGCCTGGCCCTGCTGTGCCTACTTACGGCCCTTGCAGAGCTCACGGTCTTCTCCTTGCCCGTCACGGCCGACGCCCTGAGCGTCCAGCTAACGGCCCCCTATGCCCCGCGAGCGCCGGAAGCCTATGAATCCGCGGAGTTGATCGTGGTGCTGGGGGGAGGCTTATCCGCCCCCACCCCCGAGCGGCCCGTTCCAGACTTTAACCACGCCGCCGATCGCCTCCATCACGCCGCCGCCCTTTACCACGCCGGTAAAGCGCCAGCGATTTTACTAAGTGGCGGTAGCGTTTGGGGTCGTAGCCTGGAAACGGAGGCGGAAGCATCGGAGAAGGTTCTCCGAAGCCTTGGCGTACCGGAGACGCGCCTACGCCTCGAAGGCGATAGTCGAACAACGCGAGAGAACGCCACCTACAGTCGCGTGCTGGCGGCGGAAACGGATCGGATCCTGCTGGTCACCTCCGCCAGCCACATGCGCCGCGCCCAGGGGTGCTTTGAAGCCGTTGGCTTCACGGTGATCCCCGCCGCTACGGACTATGAAGCCTATTTCGGTTGGGATCCGGTGCTGCGCTGGCTGCCAAGCCATGAAGCGCTTGCCACCAATTCCCGTGCCCTCAAGGAAATACTGGGCCTGCTAATCTATCGCCTTCGAGGTTGGGCTTAAGCGTTGAAAACCGCGAGGCTTTCCACGTGGTGCGTTTGGGGAAACATGTCAAAGACCGCAGCGCGGCGCAGCCCATAGCCTGCGCTCTGGAGCGTTGCCGCATCCCGAGCCAGCGTTGCCGGCGCGCAGGACACATAGACAATGCGCTTCGGTCGCCGGCCCCTGCGCAGAGCGGCGAGGCCCTTGCAGAGGTGATCAGCCCCGGCCCGGGGCGGATCGAGCACCACGGTCTGAAAGTGCCCAAGCTTCAAAGGCAGCTCCGAGAAAAGATCCAGGGACTGGACCTTCAGATTCAGTCCCGTTGCCTCGGCTTGCTGCTTTAGCCCTAGCAAAGCACGGCCATCTCCCTCCACTGCGAGCACCTCGTGGCCGGCCTCGGCGAGGGCCCAGGCAAAGTTGCCTGCCCCGGCGAAGGCGTCGAGCACCGGCGCCCCCGTCGGCGCGCCAACGGCGCTGAGCACCGCCGCCCGAAGGGCGGCGTTCACCGCGCCATTGGCCTGAAGAAACGCCCCTGGGGCATAGACGATGCCACCATCGAGAAATTCCAGTGCCCCCTCGCCAAAGGTCTCTAGGGTGCCATCCAGATCAGAAAGCACAGGCAGGCTAAGGGTCTTCGCGAGGCCTGTAAGGCGCCCGCGATCCGCTGCCTCTAAGGGCGGTAGGGGTTCACCGCGGCGGCCGCGGAAGGCCAGGCGGCACCAGCCACCCTCGCCCTCGGCGACCGCATCGACATGGGTAAGCCAGGGACCGAGAGTCAGCGCCTCAAGCGCATCCTGAAGCTGTCCAGGCACCTCGGCGAGGGCCGGAACCAAAATCGGACACTGCCGAAGGCCCACGATCCGATGGCCTTTACCCTCGCGAAAGCCCAGGGTTAAGCGCCCCCCGCGCCCCCAGTGCACGGAGAAGCGCGCCCGCCGCCGGTAGGCCAAGCCAGGCAGAGTGGTATCAGGCGTGATCACCGTGGGCACAGGATCGACCTTGGCCCGACGCAGCGCCTCCGTGAGCACGGCCACCTTATGAGCGCGTTGGGCGCCGAGCTCAAGATGCTGCAGATCGCAGCCGCCGCACTCGCCGTAGCGAGGGCACGGGGGCGTCGCCCGTTTCGGCGCTGCCTCGCGCACGGTGAGGAGCTCCGCCTCATCGAAGCGCCGGTGCGCCACCACGCGCTGGGCTTCCACCGTCTCCCCAGGGAGGGCACCGCGCACAAAAACCACCTTCCCATCGACCTGGGCAATGCCGCGCCCATCGTCACCCAGCCGCGCAACCGTGTAAGTTTCCTTCGACATTGGCATTGGCTACAGCAAAACCTCAATGAGCTGGGGACCGCCGGCAGCCAGGGCGCGACCGATGGCCTCGGCCAGGGCCGGCCCCTCGCTCACGCGCACCGCGGGCACGCCGAAGCCCTTTGCCAGGGCGAGGAAGTCGACGTCCGGGCGGGACAGATCAAAAAGACTTTCCGCCCGCGGCCCCACCTCATTGATGCCCAAGCGCCGGTACTCATGATCAAGGATGTTGTAGCGCCGATTGTTGTAGATCAGCGTGATCACCGGCAGCGATTCCCGAGCCTGGGTCCAGAGCGCCTGAAGGGAGTAGAGCGCTCCCCCGTCGCCGAGAAGCGCGAATACGGGCCGGCCCGGGCAGGCCAGCGCCGCTCCCGTGGCCAGGGGCCCGCCCATGCCGATGGAGCCCCCGGTAAGGTTTA
>JADHNT010000006.1 GCA_016779385.1 Pseudomonadales bacterium | reverse complement strand
GGAGGCCCTGGGCTATCACGTCACCTTCTTCGGGCAGAAGGGGCACTATGGCGTAGCTACCCTCAGCAAGGCCGCGCCCACGGCGGTGCAGTACGGCTTTCCCAGCGATGGGGAGGACGCACAGCGGCGCTTTATTGCCCTGAGCATCCCCTTCGGTGCCGGGCGCCTGTGGGTGCTGAATGGCTATTTCCCCCAGGGGGAAAGCCGAGACCACCCCAGCAAGTTTCCTGCGAAATTGGCCTTCTACGCCGATCTCCAGACCTATCTCGAGAACAACCTCACTCCAAACGATGCGGTGATGGTTATGGGGGATATGAACATCGCCCCCAGAGATGAGGATGTAGGCATCGGTCCGGAAAACGCTAAGCGCTGGCTTCGCACGGGGAAGACCAGCTTCCTACCCGAGGAACGCGCCTGGTTCGAACGGCTGCTGGGCTGGGGCTTGACGGACAGCTACCGGGCCCGCTACCCCGACACCCAGGAAGCCGCCATCAGCTGGTTTGACTACCGCTCCCGAGGCTTTGAGGCGGAGCCGAAGCGTGGCCTGCGCATCGATCAGATCCTCCTATCCGCGCCTCTTACCGAACGGCTTGAGGACGCCGGGGTGGACCACGCGCTGCGCGCCATGGACCGCCCCTCGGACCATTGCCCCATCTGGGTGAGGCTTAGGGCGCCCTAAAGAGCAGGCTGAAGCTCACGGGCACCATGGGGGTAATGCTGTTAAGCCCAGCAATGGCCCGGAGGGCCTCCACCCCGGTTGCGAGCCCGAGCTGCTCCGCGCTCACCATCACCGGCCCGAGGGATTCCACGCGCACGGCCTCCGGTCCCTGGCGAGAGACCCGTACGGCGATCTCCAGGGGAATGGTGCTGTTCTTGAGGGACAAGGTTCCGCGTAGGCGCTGCTCGACGCTCTCCCCGGGCGCAAGGGCTTCTAGGGTCTCCCGAGCAACCGGGGCCGTGAGGATAGCCTCCGGGAAGCGTGCTACCTCAAAGAGCATCTCCCGCATGCGCTCGTTACGGATCGGAATGAGCGTCTCCACCGAACCCAGGGCGATGGCCACCGCGGCCTCATCCGCTGCGACGGCGCCCGAGAACTCGAGGAACTCGTGGGTTTCCGCAATCACCGCATTTTTTACGGTCACGAAGTGAACGCTCGAGGCACCCTCATCGAGGGCCCAGGACGCCGCCTGCGCGCTGAAGCTGGCAAGCGCCATCGACCCCACGGCCACCCATTTCCCTAGCCTGATCATGCTTTCCTCCTGAAAGGACTACGAATGAAGGGCCAAGGCCCCGGCCCGAAGCGTTGTCGCCAGTTCTGCTGCTGCGGCGCGAGCCGCCTCAACGAAATCGTCCCCGGCGCTGGCATAAAGAATGGCCCGGGAGCTGTTCACCAGCACCCCTCGGCCCGAAGCATCAAGCCCCGCCGCAAGCACCGCCTGAGGATCGCCGCCCTGAGCACCGACGCCGGGGACCAGCAAGGAAAGGGTCGGCGCAGCGCGACGAATTTCCGCAAGCTCGGCCGGATGGGTCGCCCCGGCTACCAGCATCACATTCCCCCGCTGCGACCAGTCCTGAGCGGCACGGCGCGCAACCCGAAGGTAGAGCGGATCATCCGGGGGATGAGCCTGAAACTCCCCGCCCCCGGCGTTGGAGGTGCGGCAGAGCACGATAGTGGCCCGATCATCGTAGGCTAAAAAAGGCTCGAGGCTATCCGTCCCCAGATAGGGATTCACGGTGACCGCATCGGCGTCGTAGCGCTCGAAGGCTTCCTGGGCGTAGAGCGCTGCCGTGTCGCCGATATCCCCGCGTTTTGCGTCTAGGATCACCAGCGCATGGGGCGCGCGATCGCGAATGGCGGCAATGCAATCTTCAAGCGCGGCCTCCGCCCCGAGGGCCGCAAAGTAGGCAATCTGCGGCTTGAAGGCACATACGTGCTCGGCCGTGGCGTCAATGATGGCCCGGTTGAAGGCCTTGATTCCGTCCAAATCCGGTGAAAAACCTCGGGGAAAGCGCTTGGGGTCCGGATCCAGACCCACGCAGAGCAGGGAATCGAAGCGATCGTGAGCCGCAGCAAGGCGCGCGGCAAAGGCCGGTGTCATACCCCCTCCCCCTCCAGCAGCTGCGCCCGGAGCGCGGGATCCTTGAGAATCCGACCGAGGGTAGTGACGATGGCCTGCGTATCCACATCCACCTCCACGTTGATGATGGACCCCTCTTCGCGCTGGCCCCAAAGGGTGCGCTCCAAGGTTTCGGGAATGAGGGCCACCTCAAAGGTGCAAGCTTCTCGATCAAGCCGCGCCACCGTCAGGCTGCACCCATCCAGTGCAATAAAGCCCTTATGGAAGACGTAGGCCGACCAGGCGGAATCGAGCGCCATCGTGCCTCGCCACTCACCGCCGGCCCGGGAAATGGTCTTCAGCACCGTGGTACCCGTAACGTGGCCCGAAACGCGATGGCCTCCGATTTCATCTTGAAAGGACGCCGAGCGCTCGATGTTGACCTCGGCCCCCTCGTGAAGAGCCCCGAGATTCGTCAGCCGCAAGGTCTCGTGGATGATGTCGAAGGCCACCCCCGCTTCGCTCACGGCCGTCACCGTCAGGCAGGTGCCGTTCACCGCGACGCTCGCGCCTAGGGCCAAGCCCGCGCGCCGCGGCGCGGAAAGGCCGAGCACCAACTGCAGGCCGCCGTCGAAGGGCGCTAAGGACACCACCGGCGCCCGCTCCTGCACAATTCCCGTAAACATGGGGACTCCTAAACGATTACCCCCAAGAGCGGGGGAAGGCCGTCGATTCTACCCTCAAATCGATCCCCAGCGCGGAGCGGACCAACCCCTGCGGGGGTGCCCGTAAAGATCAGATCCCCTGGCTGGAGCACAAACAGCGCCGAGAGCTTCGCGAGGAGCGGCCCTGGCGCCCAGAGCATTTGATCAAGCGCCCCTTCCTGGCGGAGGTTGCCGTTCACCATAAGGGAAATGCGCGCCGACAACGGCGGTACGCCGCCGGCCTTCAAGGCGCCGCAGGGCGCTGCGCCGTCAAAGCCCTTAGCCATGAGCCAGGGCCGGCCCGCAGCCTTTGCTTCGGCCTGCCGGTCCCGGGCCGTCAAGTCCAGGGCCACCCCAGCGGCCACCACGGCGCCTAGGGCGTCGGCCTCCGTGGCGTTCTCCAGCCGGGAGCCCAGGGCCAGGACAAGCTCCACCTCGTGGTGCACATCCTCAGAGAACGCCGGCAGGGCGTGATCAGGCCCCAGGCTCAGCGACGAGGCAAACTTCGAGAAAAAAAAAGGCGGTTCGAGATCCGGGTCGTGGCCCATCTCCCGGGCGTGGTCCCCATAGTTTCGGCCCACGCAGAAAATCCGCCCCACGGGAAAGATCCCGGCGGCCGCCCCCTGCTCATCCACCACGGGAAGGCTCGGCGTCTCCGGCAAGGTGATGTTCATAGCTTTCCCCCAAACGAAAACGGGGGCGCCGAAGCGCCCCCGTGAAATCGGACCGTAAGGTCCCTAGCCGCGAGCGGCGGCGCGCTTCAGCTCTTCGTCTCGGGCTTTTTCACCCTCAACGTAACGCTTCCACTGCCGCAAGCTGCGCAGATCGGACTCGTCTTCCGTGACCCGAATGCCCTTGTTAAAGGATTCGATAGCCGCGGCGTACCTCTTGAGCTCGAACTGACACATGCCCTTCACCAGCTGAAGATCGGCAAGCTTATCGTCGATACCGCCCTTCTTGATGGCTTCATCGGACGCATCCACCGCATTCTCACACTGGTCCTTATCGAGATACAGCTGCGCAAGCCGGTAGAAAAGCTCCCCTTCATCGGACTTCTGGGCAGCCTCCTTGTACACCGGAATGGCTTTGTCGCTCTCCTGCGCCAGCTGGTAGGCCTGCCCCAGCATTTGTAAGTTCTTCGAGGAGCGCTCAACAATCTCCGCTTCCATCGACTCGGAGAGGATAAGCGCTGCGAAGTAAGGCACGTCTTCCTGGAGCAGAAGGCCGGACACGTTCAGGATTTCCCGCTCTTGATCAAGCATCCCCTGCACGTAAGCCGTCCAAATGGCAGCAATCTGGTCCTTACCGCGCTCCTGCTGGCCATAGAGGCCGGACAGCTGGATCCAGTATTCCTTCTTCGAAAAGTCTCGAACGAGCACCTCGAGGATACGGACGACGTTGTCCCAATCCTCAACCTCGTAGTAAGCCGCCCGAGATAGGAGCCACCAGTTTTCCTTGATTTCCTGATTCCGTGCCACGGCCACGTCCATAGCCTGCTGCACGATTTCCGGCACCTTCGTGTACTGCTCCAGCTGATAGTACGCCTGAGCCAGGAACATGTAGGGCTGGGGCCCCGGATTCTCGGTCACTTGGAACCAGCGATCGAGATAGCTAATGGCCTTTTGGTAGTCCTCCTGCACGAAGTAGAGCTGCCCCAGGGAATAGAGCGCCGATTGCTCCAGGGCCTCGGGAATCTCCGGGCTCTGGCTTAGCACACCTTCGTAGGCCGCAATGGCCCCAGGGTAGTCTTCGTTGGAAAAGGACACGAACGCTCGCATGTTGTATGCAGAGGCGATCTCATAGGCGTTCAAGCCGCGACGCTCGAGGAGATCCACCAGCACCTGATCGGCGCCTGCATAGTCCTTCAAGTCCACCAGTTCCTGCGCTTCCGCGAGGCGCTTATAGGTCGCTTCGCGCAGCGCAGGCGTGCGTCTCGTTTCCCGCTTCTTCTCTTCTTCTGCATGCGCCTTTGGGATCAGGCTGAAGGAAGAGGAGACGGCTTGGGGAAGCACGCCCTGAAGGGTGGTGCCCAGCACCACCAGCGCAACCCCTTTTGCAAGGGGACGCATCACTCGGTTCAAACCCTTAGCCATGCACCTTACTCCGTCAATTCAAAGGTGATGAGGTTGCGAACGCCCGCCACATCGATGGGCTCACCGTTCACGACCTTCGGCTTGTACTTGAACTTCAGGGCCGCCTGCTGAGCAGCGCGGTCAAAGATGCCCGGGGGGTCGGCCTCGACCACCACAGGATTCTCTACCGTACCCAGCTTGGTCACCGTGAATTCGAGCAATACGTAACCTTCGATGCCTCGGGTTAATGCGCGGCGGGGGTACACCGGCGCCACCTTCACGATGGGCAGGTATTCCCCATCGGCGGTGAAACCGCCATTGCCACTAATGTCGAGGTTTGCATCCATGCCAATGCTGCCCATGTCCACCCCAATGGCTTCCACATTGGAATCGAAGGTGGGATCGGGGGCATCCGGCGGCGGCTCATCCGGCGGGGGCGGCGGCTTGGGCTTACGATTCTTCACCTGAAGATCTTCTTCCTGCTCCACGCGAACAAAATCTAGCACCCGACCATCCGGTCCATCGGTGAGGGCAGATCCATCAGTATGGATCAGCCACTGCATGAGGTAGAAGAGGCCAAAGGTGACAACGGCGCCAAGGACAACGCCTAACACATAGCGTTGAATCATCCTTAATCCTCCGTGGCCACAGCGACCTGCTGAATACCTGCGCCGCGCGCGGCGTTAAGTACTTCCATCAACAGCTCGTTCTTCGCCCCTGCGTCGGCCTGCACCACCAAGCCCCCTTTCGGGTTCTCGGCGATGAGGCGCTCGAGGTTGGCCCGAACCGAACGCACGTCTACGCGCTTCTTATCGATCCAAATCTCGTTCGCAGCATTAATACCCACCAAAACGCTCACGGTGGGCTTGACCTCAGCGGTCAAGGCCTCAGGGCGGAGGATGTCCGTCCCGGGCTCCTTGATGAAGGTGGCCGTTACGATGAAGAAGATGAGCATGATGAACACCACGTCCAGCATAGGCGTGAGGTTGATCTCGCTCTTCTCTTCGCGGCCAGAAAATCTTGCCATGGACCTACGCATCGTTGGCTCCCAAGCTGGCCTTAGTGATCCATCGTGAGATGGTCTTCGAAGAGTTCCGTCTCCCGGTCTACCTTGCCCTGCAGGAACGTGGTCGCGAGCACCCCGGAGAGGGACGCAACCATGCCTGCCATCGTTGGGATGGTGGCCATGGAAACACCGGAAGCCATGGACCGGGCATTACCGCCTTGCGTAGCCATGGCATCGAAGACCGCCACCATGCCGGTCACCGTGCCCATCAAACCCAGAAGCGGCGCGAGCGCCACGCAGGTCTGGATGAGCGGAAGGGTGCCGCGGATTTTCTCCGAGGCCTGGGAAATCATCGCTTCCCGTATTGCGTGGGCCGACCAGGACCGACGCTCCTCGCGACCTTCCCACTCTTGGATGGTGCTGTCGACGATGGTTTTGAATTCGGTCCGGAAAAACCAGAACCGTTCGAAGATCATCGTCCACATCACAAAAGTGAGCGCCGCGATCAAGGGCAGCACAGGGCCGCCCCGCTCCATAAAGGTAATGATCGCGTAGTACGCTTCGTTAAACATGGGCTTAACCTAGCGACTTACCCGATTGCTCCGCGTGCTTGGCGATGATGCCCGCGCTCTGCTCTTCCAGAACATGGATCACCGACTTGGCACGACCGCTTACCACTGCATGCATGAGCACGGTCGGGATCGCAGCACAGAGACCAAGTACGGTGGTCATCAACGCGGTTGAGATACCACCGGCCATGGTCTTCGGATCACCGGTACCGAACAGGGTGATGGCCTGGAAGGTCAGGATCATTCCGATAACCGTACCGAGGAGACCGAGCAGCGGAGACACCACGGAGATCACCTGGACGATAGCAATACCGCGGTTCAGCTTCGGCGTTTCGCCCAGGATGGCCTCACCCAGCTTGAGCTCAAGGGTTTCGACGTCCACGGACTGGTTATCCTGGTAGACCTTCAGGATGCGGCCGAGCGGGTTACCCGTATCCGGGGTGGCATTCTTCGCCTGAGCGGCCACCTTGGAACCCACCATAGCGAGATCCACCATGCGGATCAGGGCGATAAGGATACCGATGGAACCGAGGATAATGATGACCGTACCCACGGCACCCCCGTCCTCAATCCGCTCTCCAATGGTCTTGCCCTGAATCAGGAGCGAGAGCAGGGAGCCGCGGGTCGGGTCGATGGCGAAGGGCACAACGGTGCCGGTGGAGGCCGCCCGGAGACCATCGACCGTAGCCGTGAAGCGGCTGGAGGGCTGGCGAGCTAGCGCAACGATGTTTTGCGTGTTGGGGTCGAAGTTCACGTAACCCGCCTCGGTGACGAGGTTGAAGTCCCCCACCCGGGTGATCGTGGTAGCCGTCTGGCCCCCATCAGCTTCGATAACCGTACCGGGGAAGGAGACGACCTTGCCCGTTTCCGTCATCTGCTGCTGAAGGGCGATCCATAGCTCTTCGATTTCTTCGATACTCGCCAGCTGCGTGCTCTTGCCCATCTTGGCCGCAAGGGCCTGGAGGGGCTCGCCCCGATCGGGGAACTGCGCGCTGACCACGGAACCTTCGAAGACCCCAACGGTATCCCCGGCAACCTGCTGAAGCACGCCGAAGAGTTCCCGGAGGGAGCCCAGGCGCGTATCCAGCTGCTCCTGGAGCTGACCCAGGCGACGTTCATTTTCTTCGAACTGAGTCTCGAGGCGGTCAGAGCGCTGCTCTTGCGCCGTACGCTCGGCCTTGGCGGAATTCAGCATGCTCTGCTGCTGCGCCTTCTTTTGGATGAACTCGCGCTCCCGGTCCTTGTTCACGGCACTTTCGAACAGGGCCCGCTCTTTCACGAGCTTAAGGAGATCGTCGAGGTCGCTGGCCTGACGCATTTCAAATTCGGCGGCATTCGCCGTACCGGCAACCATCACGCCCCCAAGGAGGAGCGCAGCGGCGGATTTTACGAGTGACTTCATGATCATTGCGCCGACTCCGGACCGGGAACGGGAAGGGTGACGAGATCGACGGAGGCCTGCTTCCGCGCCATGCGGATGGCCGCCGTGATGGAGCTGTTGTAGCCCGAATCGAGGGATTGCCACGCACGCTCAGCCTGGTTCCACACGCCGGCACGCTCGCCGTCGGTGGTTTGATAGACCAGGGAAACGCGGCCCAAGCGGAGGAAGTCCACCACGAGGGTTTGGCCGTCAAGCTCAAGCTCGTCGGTGTAGGACTCGAGGGTCCGACCGTATTCGTTTTCGATCTGGTAGGCGTTCAGCACCTGGCTGAACTTCTCGGACACTTCAACGTCCGCCCGATCGAGAATGTCATGGAGGCGGTTGATGCGCTCAAGGCGATCATCCTGCATGAAGGGCACGTCGAGTTTCACAAATTGCTCGAGGCCGTCGAGCATCCGCAGCATAAGCGGGGTGATCTGACGCTCCACGAGGGTGACCTCGTCGATGGATTGGTTGAGCTCGGCCATCTCCCGCTCTTGGCTAGAGATCTGCCGCTCGAGCTGCGCGTTATAGACACGCAGACCCTCAACTTCCTTCATGACCGTTTTGTAGTCATTAAGGAGCTTGCGAGTTTCCTCGGTAAGCTCATCAACACGAGCCTGGGCGCTTCGCGCTTGGCTGTGAATGTCGTTTGCCGCGGCCAGTACGCCGTCTAACTCTGCGGCCGTCGCTTGGGCGCCTGCTGTGCCAAGGATGGCGCACGCGAGGGCGGAACGCGCAACCGTCTTCAGTCGATGCTCAATCATCTGATACCTGCGTGTCGGTGGATGGATGCCAACTGTCTATTCGGAGTCGAGCAAAGCTGCGAGGTAAAGCTAGACCGAGTGACCCGTGTTTCCCTCACTTCTTTTTCCCGTAACTGCCCCGAGGCCTTCGGGCGGCCATGAATGCGAGCACCCTGGCCGGGCCCTTGCGCTACTCTCGCGGAGCCTCGCATGCACAACGACCCTAATTTCTTACGAAGGCGGTCGAAGCATCCGAAATGCCTGAAACGATGTCAACCCGCGTTCACAGTGTTTCCTCCTTCTTATTTCCTCCTTTTTTTTAAGCGTTGGCCTTGACATCACGCAGCTGTAACATTCCATGGGTGTAATTTGCCGCGATCGTAAGTCACCGAGGACAGCTCATGAGCGGCAACACCATTTTGGTGATCGAGGACGAAGCAGACATTCGCGAACTCCTTGCCTTTAGCCTTGAACGGGCAGGCTTTACGGTTCTGGAAGCCCGGGACAGTGAAGAGGCGCTCCGCCGCCTCGAAGGTCCCCTCCCCGACCTCTTGCTGATCGACTGGATGCTCCCAGGGATGACGGGGATCGACCTGGCCCGGCGGCTGCGCAAGGACCCCCTCACCGCCGAACTGCCGCTCATCATGCTGACCGCGAAAAGCGAAGAGGCCGACAAGCTGAAAAGCTACGACGTGGGCATCGACGATTACGTCACCAAACCCTTCTCCCCCCGGGAGCTCGTCGCCCGAATTAAAGCCGTGCTCCGGCGCGCCGGCGCCCCGGAGGCGGGGCAGCTCACCTTTAGTCCCCTCGTCCTGGATACGCAAAGCCATCGTTTGTCTGTAGGAGAAGACCACATCCACGTCGGTCCCACGGAATTCCGCCTCCTTGAATTCCTCATGCGCCACCCGGAGCGGGCCTTCGACCGGGAGCAACTCCTCGACCGCGTCTGGGGGCGAGCGGTTTACGTGGAAGAACGCACCGTTGACGTGCACATCCTTCGGCTCCGGAAGGTACTGAAGCCCTTCGGCGTGGCCGACTGGGTCCAAACGGTCCGCGGCGTGGGGTATCGCTTTTCTCCACCGGCGGATAGCGCCGGATCGCGGTGAGCGGCGCCCTTGCGGTTGCCGCCCTCGCCCTCGCCGGCGCGATCCTAGGAAGCGTCTTCGGCGCCCCCGCCCTGGGCGCCCTCCTTGTTGTCGCCCTCCAGCAAAGCTTGCAAGCCCTTCAATTTCGCCGCCTAAACCGCTGGTTCGACCAGGGCTCAGGGCACCCCCCGGCGCTCTTCGGCGCCCTGCACCGCGTTGCCTGGCGGGTCTACCGGCAGCGGCGCAGCTCAAGAACTCGCAGCCGGCGCCTCGCCACCATGCTCCGGGAGCTGCAGCGCGCCACCCAAGCGCTCCCGGACGCGGTGGTCCTTCTCGAGGGGGAGGATCGCATCGTTTGGTTCAACAACGCCGGAGCAACCCTTCTGGGGCTCCAACAACGGGACCTAGGACAGCACCTGGCAAGCCTCCTTCGCGCTCCGGAGCTGCGCGTCCTTCTTAAGGTAGAGACCGGCGAGCGGCACATCGAAATCCCGGCCCCCGGGGACCGGACGGAGATCCTCGACCTTCGCCTCGTGCCCTACGGCAACGCGCGGCAGCTATTGCTGGCGAGAGATATCACCACCGTAGCCCGGCTGCGCACCATGCGCCAGGACTTCGTTGCAAACGTCTCCCATGAACTACGGACCCCCCTCACCGTGATCCTGGGGTTCCTAGAGACGCTCAAAGAAGAAGACGACGCGGACCTCCTCCAGCGAGGCCTTGGGCGCATTAAAAATTCCGCGGAGCGCATGCAGAGCCTCGTGGAGGATCTACTGCTGCTCTCTAAGCTGGATTCGGACCAAGCCCCGGGGCTTGATCAACAGCAGCAGGTCCGCCTGGGCCCCTTCATCCAGCGGCTCAGCGCCGACCTGGAAGCGCTTCATCCCGCCCACCGCTTTGTGCTTGAGGTGGACCCGGACCTCACCGTGCCGGGCCTTGAGCGGGAACTCCAGAGCGCCGTGACCAACCTCGTTACCAACGCCCTGCGCTATAGCCCGGACGGCGGCGCGGTCACCATCTCCTACGAGGCGGTAGAGGACAGCGCTTACCTTTCGGTCCGGGACCAGGGGCTGGGCATTGCCGCCAACCACTTAAGCCGGCTCACGGAGCGCTTCTATCGCGTAGATGTGGGCCGTTCCCGGGAGGCCGGAGGGACGGGCCTAGGCCTTGCCATCGTGAAGCACGTGCTCCGGCGCCATCACAGCGAGCTCAAGGTCACCTCCACCCTGGGTCAGGGCAGCTGCTTCGCCTTCGCCCTGCCCCTGCGGGCTCAAAAGGGCGCTCCGGAGCAGACCCATGCTTAGGGCGTCCGCAAGCTGCTTCCTGGCCCTTTGCCTGCTGGTGCCAGGGCTCGGGCACGGGGCAGCGCTCGTGCTCGATGAAGCGCTCCCCGCCTATCGGCCGTCCCAGGTACTCGAAGCGCAGGCGGTAACCTCCGTGGGCTCAGACACCATGAACAATCTGATGAGCCTTTGGTCCGAAGCCTTCCAGGCCTACCACCCCGGCCTTTCCGTGCAAATTTCCGGGGCGGGCTCCTCCACGGCGCCCCCGGCCCTCACCGAGGGCACGGCGCTCTTTGGCGCCATGAGCCGGCGCATGACCAGCGGTGAGCTCCAGGCCTTTGAGGCCCGCTTCGGCTATCGCCCCCAGGCCTTTCGGGTCGCTGTGGACGCCCTGGCGGTCTTCGTCCACAAGGACAACCCCCTGCCGGGCCTTTCCCTGAGCGCCCTGGACGCGATCTTTTCCGTAGCCCGGCGCTGCGGCGCCCGGAAGAGCGCAGAACGCTGGGGAGACCTGGGCCTTGAGGGCCCCTGGAACACGCAACGGCTCCAGCGCTACGGTCGGAACGCCGTCTCGGGCACCTATGGCTATTTCAAGGCCAGCGCCCTATGCAACGGGGATTTCCGCAGCGACGTCAATGAGCAGCCCGGGTCCGCCTCGGTCGTGCAGGCCGTCAGCCGAACCCCCACGGGCATTGGCTATTCCGGCATGGGCTTTCAGACGTCGGGGATTCGCCCCTTGCCCCTGGCCCGGCGCGACGGCGAACCCTTCGTCGCCGCCACCGCGGCCAACGCGATTGCGGGCACCTACCCCCTTTCGCGCTACCTTTACCTGTACCTGAACCATCCCCCGGGGACCGCCTTCGCGCCCCTGCAGCGCGAGTTCGTGCGCTTTGTACTTTCTCGCGAGGGGCAGAGCCTGGTGCTCCGCGATGGGTATGTGCCCCTGCCCGCGAAGATCGCGGCGCGGGAACGCCTCCGCGTGCCCTAGGCCATGGCGAAAACCATCATTCCCAAGAGAGGGCGGGATCGACGGCGGCAAAGGCTCGACTGGCTCGCCGCGCGCCTTATCCCCCTGGGTGGCTTTGGGGTTC
The DNA here is from genome assembly GCA_016779385.1 of Pseudomonadales bacterium. GTDB lineage: Bacteria > Pseudomonadota > Gammaproteobacteria > Pseudomonadales > Azotimanducaceae > Salivita. Next base: position 36,350 of record JADHNT010000006.1, on the reverse strand, counting down.
TAGCGGCCATCAGCGCCATTTTTATCTACCTCCTATGGGCCACCCTGCCCTTGCTGAGGGAGGCTAGCCAGGCACCCTTCGGAGCGCCGGGGGTTGCCCAAAGTGCGGCGCCACTCCTCGCGCTCGATAGCCGCGGGGATCATCTCATTCAACTGGATGGCACGGGCCGCCTCACCCTTCAAACCCTAGCCGGCGGCGAAACGGTCTTTAGTGAAGCCCTTGCCCTCGGCGGCGCTCCGCCCCGCCGCGCCTGGCCCGTGGGGGAGAGCGGCCACCTCTACGCGGTGCTCCTTGAGACCGATGCGGTCCACTTCTTCGCCCTTGAGTTTCCCGTACGCTTCAGCGACGGGGTCGCGGAGCGGACGATCCGCCTCTCCTACCCCTTTGGGCAAGCGCCCCTTATGCTCCCGGGCGGGGTCAGCGGCGATCGGCTCCAGAGCTTTTGGGAGGAAACTCAGCTTACCTTGGCCTACGTCAGCGAGTCGGAAGGGGCCAAGGGCACCGCCACCCTTCATTTACTCGCCTTTGACGAGGTTGAGCTGGGTCTGCCCCTCCTCCCCGGAAGGCACTATCGCTACCCCCTTGCAGCGGCTCCGGAGCGCCTCGCTCGCCGGGGGCAGCAGTGGCTGTTTCTCGATTACGGCGACCGCCTTGAGGCGTGGTTCGCGCGCTTTGCCGACAGCGCAGAGCCGGCGGCAACCCTAGCACTCTCCCCGGCGACGCCCCGGGCACTTCTCTTTGGGGGGCAAACCTGGCTTCTGGGGGACGCCGAGGGCACCCTTCGGCGCACCTTTCCCGTGCGCGATGGCGCCGGCCAATTCCGCTTTGAGGACGCCCGCCCCCTCGCCCTTCCCGCAGCCGCGCAGGCCCTCCTCGCGGTGCCGGGACAACGGCGTGTCCTCGCAACCCTTGCCGGGGGCGAGCACCGCCTCCTGGAAGCAACCTCCGGCGCCACGCTCCTCGCTCTCGCCGTCGATGGGCCCCAGGGCCGCTTCGGCTTCAATGATCGGGGTACCCGGGTTGTCCGCATTGCCGCCGATAACACGGTTCGGGCCTGGGATATTGAGGCGCGCCACGCTGAGCTGTCCTTCCACCGCCTATGGGAGCGGGTGTGGTACGAGGGCTATCCCGCTCCGGACTTTATTTGGCAAAGCTCTGGCTCCGGGGCGGACTTCGAAGCGAAGTTCAGCCTAACCCCCCTGCTCTTTGGCACCTTGAAGGCGGCCCTCGTGGCCATGCTCTTCGCCACGCCCCTGGCCCTGGGCAGCGCCATCTACACCGCCTACTTTATGACGCCGGGACTTCGGGGCTGGGTCAAACCGAGCATCGAGCTGATCGCGGCCATGCCCACGGTCATCCTTGGCTTTCTCGGCGCCCTCTGGCTTGCGCCGCTTATCGAACAACACCTTTTTGGCACCCTCATTACCCTCCTCGCCCTCCCCGGAATCATGCTGGGCCTGGGGTGGCTCTGGGGCCTCCTGTCCCCGACGCTGCGCCACCGCGTCCCCCCGGGCGCCCACGCCCTGGTGCTTATGCTGCCCCTGGCCGGCGCGCTCTTCGGACTCCAAAGCCTCGCTCCAGCCCTAGAGCGCAGCCTCTTCGAACAAAGCTTCCGCTTCTGGCTCGATGCGCACTGGGGCATCAGCTTTGAACAGCGCAATGCGCTCATCGTGGGCCTGGTTCTGGGCTTCGCCATTACCCCGACGATCTTCTCCATCGCTGAAGACGCTATCGTCGGCGTTCCCGATCGGCTGGTGCACGGTGCCCTCGCCCTAGGCGCTAGCCGCTGGGATGCGCTCAAGCAAATCGTGCTCCCCGCGGCCTCCGCAGGTATCCTGTCGGCTCTTATGATTGGCCTGGGGCGCGCCGTGGGCGAAACCATGATCGTCCTCATGGTGACCGGGAACACCCCCTACCTATCCCCCAGCCTCTTCGAGGGCATGCGCACCTTCTCCGCCAACATCGCCATCGAACTGCCCGAGGCCGAGGTCAACAGCACCCACTACCGGGTGCTTTTCCTCACGGCCCTCTTGCTCTTTGCCATGACCTTCATGGCCAACACGGCGGCGGAGGTGGTTCGCGGACGGCTGCGTAAACGCTACGGAGCCCTGGCATGAAGACGCCTTCAGGATGGCGCTCGGGAGACGGTGCGCTTTGGCTCAGTACCGGTGCGGTGACCCTCACCCTGCTACTCACCGTCACCCTACTCGTGCTCCTAGGGCGGGTGGGCTTTGGCCACTTCTGGCCCGAACCCCTGGCCACCTTCACCTTCGACCCAGCCACGGAACAAACTCCATTGGTTGCCGCGCGGCGCGAGCACGGGACCTTTGCCCTGGCCGATGGGGGTAAGGAGGCCCGAACGCTTCTGCGCACGGGAAACCGGGATACGGCTGCCCCGGATTTTCGCTGGATCGCCAATGCCAGCCTTCGCAGTGCCCATTTTGATCCCGCGGCCATTGAAATCGAGCGGCGAAGCTGGGGGCCAGCCCTTGGCCTCCTCGCGCCTCCGGAAGCCCCCGCAGCTAACCGGGCCTCACTCGCTGCTCGGCAATGGGCCCGTCTGGAAGAGGCCCTCGCCCTTCCGTCGCAGGCTCGCACCGTATCTCTCACACTCTACGGCGCCGACGGCAGCGCTCGGCCCCTCCCCCTCGCCGAGGTGGTGCGCGCCTGGCGCCCCAATGCCATGGATCTTGGAGAAAAGCTCTCCCTCTACTTCTCTCGCATCGGCGCCTTTATTAGTGAACCGCCGCGGGAAGCGAATACGGAAGGAGGCATCTTTCCTGCCCTTTTCGGCACCGTTTTAATGGTCATGCTCATGACCGTGGTGGTCACGCCCATCGGCGTCGTGGCGGCACTCTACCTTCACGAATACGCGCCCCAGGGACCGCTCACGCAAACGCTGCGCATCGCCGTGAATAATCTGGCGGGGGTGCCGTCCATCGTTTATGGCGTTTTCGGCCTAGGCTTCTTCGTCTACCTCGTGGGCGGCAGCCTCGATAGCGCTTTCTTCGCCGACGCCCTGCCCGCCCCCACCTTTGGCACCCCTGGGCTCCTCTGGGCCTCCCTCACTCTAGCCCTGCTTACCCTACCGGTGATGATCGTGGCCACGGAGGAAGGCCTCAGCCGCATCCCTCGGCAACTCCGGGAAGCCAGTCTCGCCCTGGGGGCCACGCACTTCGAAACCCTTCGCTACGTCATCCTTCCCCAGGCTTTGCCGGCGGTGCTCACGGGGGTCATCCTGGCCGTGGCCCGGGGCGCCGGGGAAGTGGCGCCCCTTATGCTGGTGGGCGTGGTGAAGCTCGCCCCGGAGCTCCCCCTCGACGGCACCTTCCCCTTTCTGCACCTTGATCGACAGTTCATGCACCTGGGCTTTCACATCTACGACCTCGCCTTCCAAAGCCCCAACGTCGAGGCCGCGCGCCCCCTGGTCTATGCCTCCGCATTGCTTTTAGTGCTGATGATCGTATTGCTTAATTTGGGCGCCGTGCTTCTCCGCGCCTATCTACGCGGGCGCCACCGGGATCCCCTGGGCTAAACTATTTCCCATGAATGATATGCCAACCCTAGCATTCGACCCCGCCGACAGCTGCCTGAACGTCGAGCAGCTCTCCGTCAGCTACGACGGCAAGGCCGCGCTCCGGGAGGTCAGTCTCACCGTGCCTCGGCACCGGGTGACGGCCTTTATCGGCCCCAGCGGCTGCGGCAAGTCCACGCTCCTGCGCAGCTTTAACCGCATGAACGATTTGATCCGAGGGGTGGAGGTCATGGGGCAGATTCGACTCTTTGGTGAAGACATCCTGGCCCCGGAGGTGGACGTCACCGCGCTTCGGCGGCGCATTGGCATGGTGTTTCAGCAGCCCAACCCCTTCCCCATGAGCGTCTTTGATAACGTGGCCTACGGCCTCAGGCTGCAAGGACTGTCCGATCAGCGCGCCCTGGAACGGGAAGTGGAATGGGCCCTGCGATCCGCGGCGCTCTGGGACGAGGTAAAGGATCGGCTGGAGGCGAGCGCCCTGACCCTTTCCGGTGGCCAGCAGCAGCGCCTAGTGATTGCCCGGGCCATTGCGATTCGCCCGGAGGTGCTGCTTCTCGACGAGCCCGCGTCAGCCCTGGACCCCATCTCCACCCTGAAAATTGAGGAACTGATCGGTCAGCTCGCCGAGGCGTACAGCATCATTGTGGTGACCCACAACATGCAGCAAGCTGCCCGGGTATCGGACTACACCGCCTTTCTCTACCTTGGAGAGCTCGTGGAATTCAGCGCCACGGACGACCTCTTCACCCGGCCCCAGGCTCGGCAAACGGAAGACTACATCACGGGCCGCTACGGCTAGGGACCCCAGGGAGACCGGCAACGCCATGCGGGAACATATATCAGGGCAATACGACGCCGAGCTTGATGAGCTGAGGGCGATGGTAACGGAGATGGGCGGACTCGTAGAGCGCCAGCTGCAAGCCGTGTGTCTCGGCCTCAGCACCTGGGACGCCGATCCCGCGGAGCCCGTGGCCGCTCTCGACAAGGCCGTAAATCGCCTTGAGGTCAGCATCGACGACGCCTGCGCCCACATCATCGCCCGGCGCCAGCCCACGGCGGGTGACCTGCGCCTGGTGATGTCCATCGTCAAGGCCATTACCGATCTCGAGCGTATTGGCGACGAAACCACCCGTATTGCCAAAATGCTCGAAACCCTCTGCGCGCTACCGGCGCTACTGGATCCGCTCCCGGAGCTCAGGGAGATGATGGAGCGGGTGCAAAGCATGCTCGCCGACGCCCTGGATGCCTTCGTACGGGTGGACGAGGAGCGGGCCCTGGAGGTCATTATCCGGGACCGCGCCGTGGACCGAGCCTACAAGGCCCTCGTGACTCGGCTCCTCGAGGCGATGGAGGCCTCCCCGGAGCGACTGCGCAGCTATCACAACATCATCTGGTGCGCCCGAAGCTTCGAGCGCATCGGAGATCACGCTAAGAACGTCTGCGAGTACATCATCTACCTCGCCCGGGGGAAGGACGTTCGCCACCAGGGACTGGGCTCGGCGAACTAAACTCTGCCCCCTAGAGCAGGTGGTGCCCCCCATCGAGAAGCAGGGTCTCGCCCGTCACCAGGGACGCGCTGGTGATCAGCATAATGATTGCCTCCGCCACCGTATCCGCCGTCGCCGTCCGCCTTAGGGGCGTCGCCCCTTCGAGGAAGGCTTGGGTGCGGTCGTAGACCTCCGGGCCCATGCCCTGGCGCAGCCACTCCCCCTGAATGAAGCCTGGGCACACGGCGTTGATGCGCACCTCGGGCCCAAGGACCCGGGCGAGGGATTTGGTCATGGTGATCATGGCGCCCTTGGACGCAGCGTAGGCAATGGAGCTGCCAATGCCCTTCACCCCGGCGATGGAGGCCACGTTCACCACGGCGCCGTCTCCCGAGGCCCGCAGCAGCGCCGCGGCGGCTCGGGTCATCTGGAAGGCCCCAATGGTGTTCACGCCGTAGATATGGTGGAAATCCTCCGCCGTGAGGCCCTCCAGATCGCTGTGGGCCACGAACTTCGTGGTGCCTGCGTTATTAACGAGCGCATCGAGACGCCCAAAGCGCGCATCCACCGCCGCGACGAGGGCCCGGCAGGCGCTATCGTCGGCCACGTCCGCTTGCTGCAGGAGCACCTCGGCCCCGGCGGCGCGGCAGCGCTCCGCCACCGCTTCCGCCGCTTCGGCGCTGCGGGAATAGTTCACCACCACATCCCACCCGGCCTTCGCGAGCTGTTCCACGCAGGCGGCCCCCACGCCGCTCGACGAACCCGTTACCAGTGCCACCGGCTTCTGTACCATTGCCTCTCTCCAATGCTGTTGTCCAAACCCTGCCTGACGAGCACTTTCGCAAGGCCAGCATGGCCTGACAAGGGCGCCCGGGCGGTGACGCCCCCGGGCCTCTCACGTAGACTCGAGCGCATTTTCACCTCGGGGAGAGATCACATGGCATTTGCACCGTTTAACCTTGAGGGGCGCGTCGCCCTGATCACCGGGGGCAACGGCGGCATCGGCCTCGGCATGGCCGAGGGCCTGGCGGCCGCGGGGGCGTCCGTCTGCATCTGGGGCACCAACGAAGGCAAGAACGCAGTGGCCCTTGCGCGCCTAGAAAGCTATGGCACGCCCGTGGCGGCGATGCGCTGCGATGTCTCGGACGAGGCCGCAGTGGAGCGCTGCTTCGCCGAAACCCTCGAGCGCTTCGGCCGGGTCGATGGCTGCTTCGCCAACGCCGGCGTGGGAGGGCGCGCCGCCAGCTTCGATACCATGACCGCCGAGGAATGGCGACGGGTACTGGCCGTGAACCTCGACGGGGTGTTCTACACCCTCCGGGCTGCCGCGCGGCATATGAAAGCCCGGGGCGAAGAAGGGGATAACTTTGGGCGCCTCATTGGCACGGCCAGCCTTGCGGCCATCTCCGGGCAAGCCCGAGGCGAGCACTATGCCGCCACCAAGGGCGGGCTGATCTCCATGGCCAAGGCCCTTTCCGTGGAGTACGCCCGCTACGGGGTGACGGCCCACACCATCCTGCCGGGGTGGATCGAAACGGAGATGACGGAAGGCGCCTTCGGGAACGATAAGTTCGTCACCGCCGTGCAAAAGCGCATCCCGGCCCGGCGCTGGGGCCAACCCGAAGACTTTGCCGGCATCGCGGTTTACATCATGAGCACGGCAAGCAGCTATCACAGCGGCGAGACCTTCCTCATCGACGGCGCCTATTCCATCTTCTAGTTTTAGCCAGGATTTTGACCATGCGCGAATTTAAAGCGGTCCTTTGGGATTTCGGGGGCGTGCTCACAAGCAGCCCCTTCGAGGCGTTTAACCGCTTCGAAGCGGAAAACGGCATACCCAAGGATTTCATCCGCACCATCAACGCCACCAACCCCGATGACAACGCTTGGGCCCAGTTTGAAAGCAGCGCCCTGGACCTCGACGGCTTTGACGAAGCGTTTCTCGCCGAGACCAGCGCCGCCGGCCACCCCATTGCTGGAAAGACGGTGATCTCCCTCCTCTCCGGAGACGTACGGCCGAAGATGGTGGCGGCTCTTAAGGCGTGTAAAACCCGCTACCAAAACGCCTGCCTGACCAACAACGTGAAGGCCGGCAGCGGCCCGGGCATGGCGCGGGACGCGACCCGCGCAAACGCCGTCGCCGAGGTCATGGCGCTGTTTGATCTGGTGGTGGAATCGAGTATCGAAGGCGTTCGGAAACCCGAGCCCCGCGCCTATGAGCTGGTGCTGGAGCGCCTTGGGGTAGGCGCGGAGTCCGTGCTTTACCTCGACGATTTGGGCATCAACTTAAAGCCCGCCGCTGCCATGGGCATGACCACCATCAAGGTGGTCAGCGAAGCCCAGGCCCTTGAAGATCTAGCTCGCCACACGGGGATCGCGCTTTAGCGCGACCCCGAATCCCCCTTCCCCTTTGGAAGGGTCAGCAGCACTTCCTCCAACGCGGGTCGCGCCCTAGGGGTCGGCTCGCGCTCCGGGGTCCCCAGATAGATCCATCCCGCGAGCCGATCCTCCGGCGCAAAGCCTAGGGCCTCGAGGAAGGGCCCGTCGTAGGCGCTCCAGCCGGTCAGCCACTGGCCCGCAAAGCCCAACGCGTGGGCCGCCAGCAGCAGGTTTTGGCATACCGCTCCAGCGGAAAGCTGCTGCTCCCAAGCAGGTATCTTTTCGCTGAGGATAGGGCGATGAACCACCGCCACCACCACCGGCGCCCGCAGGAAGCGCTCTGCCTCCAGGGTGACCAGCGCGTCCGAGGCATCGGGATTCAGCGCCCGAAAGCGGTCCGCGAGCCGAGCGCCGGCCCAGGCCCGGTCCGCCCCTTGAAGCACCAGGAGGCGCCAAGGGCCCAGCTTGCCGTGGTCGGGAACGCGAATGGCGACCTCGAGAATCCGCTGAAGCACTGCCCCCTCTGGGCCCGGCTCCGTGAGTTCGGCGGCGCGGCTGCTACGCCGCTGGGAAAGCAGTTCTAGCGCATCCATGGGGGCCATCCTTACTTCGCTGCTGCGTTGTGGAGCTAAGGGAAGGGGGGAAGCGCCGCTCGGAGCGCTGCCGCCGCCGCTTCCGGCGTGAGATCTCGCTGAGTTTCCGCGAGCAGTTCATAACCCACCATGAATTTCTGCCGATCCGGGCCGTTGAGCAGGGGCGGCAGGAGATGGGCATGGAGCAACAGCCCCGGAGGCGCATGGGCCAAGCCGTGCCAGCCGTGCCAACCAAAGCTATAGGGGGTCCGGCAGGCGAAGTGGCGATCATAGGCCTTGAGGAGCAGACCCAGGTGGCGCGCAAGGTCGTTTTGTTCGTCCTCTGTGAGGACCAGAAGACTCGCCAGATTCCGCCTCGGCACCAGGAGCACCTCATAGGGCCAGCGGGCCCAGAATGGCACCCAGCTTACCCAGCCCTCGGTGACGAGTACGACCCTCGGGCCCTCCACCTCTTGATCTCGCACCACCGCGAGCAGCGCCGCCCCCGTGCGCTCAAAATAGGCCTGCTGGCTGCGCAGCTCCTGAGCCACCAGGCTCGGAACAAAGTCGCTGGCCCAGAGCTGCCCATGGGGGTGAGGGTTCGAGCATCCCATCATGGCACCGCGGTTCTCAAACAGCTGTACCCAGGCCATCTCTGGCCCAAAGCGCTGGAGTTCGTCGCGCCAGAGGGCGATCACGTCCTGGCGCAGCGCGTCATCCCCTTCGGCTAAGGTCAGATCATGGTTAGGGCTAAAGCACAGCACCCGCCCGGCTCCCCGGGCCGGCGCTCGGCGAAACAGCCCCTCTCCTGCTTCCAGGGTGCTCTCGGCGGTCAGGGCGGGGAAATCATTGGCAAAGCTGTACGCGCCCTCATAGGCGGGCATAGCAATTCCCGAGGCGCGGGTATTGCCGGGACAGAGCGCACAGGCGGGATCAAAGCTCGGTCCCGGCGGCTCTGGGGTGCCCCGGGCCCCCAGCCAGGGCCGGGCGGCTCGCTGCGGTGACACCAGCACCCAGGCATCGAGTAGCGGGTCGTAACGGCGCTCAGCGCCGGGGGGCGCTTCAGCCATAGGCACCTCCTAAGGGAAGCGCCCGCGGGGCCCCACCGGGGTGGGCAAGAAAGGCCTCAGGGAAGCCCTCGGCAGCCAGGGTCCGGCGAACCTCGGGCCAGGCGGCCCGGTCCACCAGCAGCTGGGCCCAGCCGCCAAATCCAGCCCCGGTAAGGCGGGCCCCATAGACTCCCGGGAGGCCCCGAGCGAGGGCCGTCAGGCGGTCAAGTTCGGGGAGGCTCACCTCGTAGTCCGCCGCTAGGGATCGGTGCGAGGCGTCCATCAGGGCGCCGAAGGCGCTCGCGTCACCCGCGGCAAGGGCCTCGCAACCCGCCCATACCCGGGCCTGCTCGGACTGCACATGGCGCAGGGGCGCGGCCCGAACCGGCGCTGCGGGCGGCGGCAGGCGATCGGGGGAGAAGCCCTCCTCCACCAGCGCCGCCGCGAGCTTGGCCCGCACCCGGTTATAGGCCCCATCCTCCAATCGTCGCCCCACGCCGCAATGCACGAGAGCGAACACCGCCTCGGAGAAGCTCAGGGCGACGGGGGTGGCCGTGCCCTGCTCGCAATCGAGGCGCAGCGCTCCGTCTACCGTTCCCAGATCGATGGCGAGGGGGTCCATGAGACCGCAGGCCACCCCGGCATGATCCCGCTCCACCGTCTGGAGAATTCTTGCGAGGCTCCAGCTGTCGTGGGCTTCTCCGAGCCCTTCCTCGCGAAGCCAGCGGGTCAGCACGAGGGCAAAGCTGGCGGAGCTCGAAAGGCCACCCCCGGCGAGGGTTCCGGAAATCGCGATGCGAAAGGGCACGGCCTCCGGGGTGAGGCCCAGCGCCGACAGCACGGCCACGAGGCGTCGGCGCCAATCTCCCGGGGGGCGCGCCAAATCCTTCGAAGATAGAAGCGCCTTTTCCGGGGCATCGAGCGCCCAGACCTCGAGGCCGCCCTCGCCCCTCTGCGCCTTGGGCGCCACCGCCAGCACCGTACCTTCGGTCAGGCTCATGGGCAGCACGACGCCGCCCAGGTAATCGATGTGATCCCCCATGAGATTAACGCGACCGGGGGCAAAGAACGCGCTCTGGGCCTCAGGTAGGGCTTCGAAGACCCGAGTCTGGGCCGCGCTGGCTAAGCCCTCGGGGCTAGGGGCCCCTGGGGAAAACGGCGTCATGCCCTAGCCCCCGCCAATGCGAGGGAGGAAGTGGATCTCACTGGCCGGGGCAACGGCCTCCAGCAGAGGGCTATCGAGAATTTCCCCATCGAGCACAAAGGCCTTATCCCGCACCAGGGCCGCTTCCAGGACAGGATAGCGGTCCCGTAGGGCCGCCATGAGGCTCCGGTAGCACGTCCCTCGCACCTCAAGCACCGCGGCGCCCTCGGCCAAATGGCGGAGATCGAAGGGCACATGGACCTTGGCCACGGCTGTGCCCTCCCTACCTAGGCCTGGTCGAGGGCCTCAAGCACCCGCGGCGGCGACAGGGGTAATTCGGTCATGCGCACCCCTGCGCTCGCGGACACCGCGTTAGCCACGGCGGCCAGGGGCGCCACGATGGGCGTTTCCCCCACGCCCCGTACCCCGTAAGGATGGCCGGGATTCGGCACCTCAATGATTTGCGTGTCGATCATGGGGAGATCGGATGCGACCGGGATTCGGTAATCCAGGAAGCCAGCGTTTTCCATGACGCCTTCGGGGCTGTAGACATACTCTTCGTTCAGGGCCCAACCGATGCCCTGCACCGCGCCGCCCTGGAGCTGTCCTTCCACGTAGCTCGGATGAATGGCCTTGCCCGCATCCTGAATCGCCGTGAAGGCCTTCACCTGCACCTGCCCCGTTTCCTGATCAACAAGCGCATCGCAAAGGTTCACGGAGAAGCCCGGTCCTGCCCCCCGAGCGTTCAGGGAAGCCTTACCTAGCAGGGGCCCACCCGTGCGCCCCGCCTTGCCCGCCAAATCCTTCAGAGACAGGGGCTTCGCTTCGACGTTCACCCCGGGGCGGGGATGAACCGCGCCATCGCGCCATTCCACCATGTCTTCGTCCGTGCTCCAGAGGGACGCCGCCCGGCTGCAGCACTGGGCGATGATGTCCTTGGAAGCTTCCACTACGGCCATACCCGTAGCAAAGGTCACCCGGGAGCCGCCGGTGACGTTCGTGAAGCCTGCGGTTTCCGTATCGGCAACCACCACGCGAACGCTCTCGTAGGGAACGCCAAGGGTTTCCGCGGCCATCAGAGCCATGGACGCCCGGGAACCGCCGATGTCCGGATTACCTTCGATGACGGTTACCGTACCGTCTTCATTGATGTGCACTTCTGCGGAGGACTGGAGCCCCACGTTGAACCAGAAGCCCACGGCCACGCCCCGCCCCACGCCGGCGTCCTTAGCCTTCGTGTAGTGGGGATGGGCCGCCGCAGCTTCCAAGCAGGCACGGAGGCCAATGGGGCCAAACTTCGGGCCGTAAATGGCCGAGTCCCCTTCCTCCACGGCGTTACGCAAGCGCAGCTCGATGGGATCGATCCCGAGCTTATCCGCGGCTTCGTCCATGGCGCTTTCCGTGGCAAAGAGGGCCTGGGGGGCGCCAGGGGCACGATAGGCCGCGGCCTTCGGCTTGTTCACCAGCACGTCCATCCCTTTGATTCGGAAGTTAGCTATCCGGTAGGGAGCGAATACGCACATAGTACCCGGGCCCACGGGGGACCCCGGGAAGGCTCCCGCCTCGTAGGCCATGGTGGCTTCCGCGGCGGTAATCTTGCCGTCCTGGGAGAAGCCCATGCGCAGATCGATGGTGGCCGCCGACGCGGGCCCGGTAGCGCGGAAGACCTCTTCCCGGGTCATCACCATGCGCACCGGGCGGCCGCTCTTTTTCGACAGAAGCAACGCGAGGGGCTCGAGGTAGACAGTGGTCTTACCCCCGAAGCCGCCCCCAATTTCGCTGGGAATCACCTTCAAGGAACCCACGGGCTGGCCCAGCACCTTCGCCGTCATGGAACGCACATCAAAGGCGCCCTGGGTGCAGCACCAAAGCATGGCCTGATCGTCCTGGCCCCAGCGACCCACGCACGCATGGGGCTCGATGTAGCCCTGGTGCACCGTGGGGGTTTGGTAGCGCCGCTCGACGATAAGCGCGGCGTCTGCGAAGCCAGCGTCCAGATCGCCGTTCCCCATCTCAATCACCGACGCCAGATTCGAAGGCGCGGTGGCCGGCTCAGCGAGCCCGGAGGTCATGAGCCCTTCATCGATCAAGGGCGCGCTTTCGGCGAGGGCTGCGTCGAGGGACAGCACCGCCGGGAGCGTTTCGTACTCCACCTCAATGAGGGCCAAGGCTGCGAGGGCCTGGGCCCGGCTTTGCGCCGCTACGGCCGCCACGGCATGGCCGTGGTAGCGCACCTTACCCCGGGCAATCACGTTCCCCGCGAGATCGGCGAAGTCGCCGCCCCCTTCCCCGCCTTCGATGGCGCCCGCCGCCACCTGGGGAAAGTCCGCACCGGTCACCACGGCCTTCACGCCGGAGGCCGCGAGGGCCGCGTCCGTCTTAATGCTCTTGATCCGCGCATGCGCGTGAGGCGAGCGCAGCACGGCCCCCTCGAGCATGCCCGGCAGGGAAAAGTCGGCACCAAAGCTGGCGCGCCCCGTGACCTTGTCCACCCCGTCGGGACGGATCGGGCGGGTTCCAATGACCTTAAAATCCATGGCTTCGCTCATGCCGCTTCTCCTCGCATCTCCGCCGCGGCGTCAAGCACCGCCCGAATGATCTTGTCATAGCCCGTGCACCGGCAAAGATTCCCGGCCAAGAAATAGCGCACCGCTTCCTCCGTGGGGTTGGGGTCCTCTTCCAACAGGTGCTTGGCCGCCACCACGATGCCCGGGGTGCACACGCCGCACTGGAGCCCGGCACTTTTCAGCAGATGGCTTTGCAGGGGATGAAGCGCCTCCGGGGTGGCTACCCCTTCGATGGTCGCCACGGAACGCCCTTGCGTTTCCGCTGCCAGAATTAGGCAACTGCAGGCCAGGGCGCCGTCGAGCTCCACGCTGCACGCGCCGCAATCCCCGGTGCCGCAGCCTTCCTTGCTGCCCCGAAGCCCAAGGTTATCCCGGAGCACGTCCAGCAGCGTGGCCGTGGGATCGCAGAGAAACTCCACCGCTTCCCCGTTCACTTCCGTTTGCACATGAACCTTCATTACTTCGTTCCTCCCGTCGTGCAGCGCTCGAGCGCCTGGGCCACCACGCGCTTCACCAGCACCCCGCAAATTCTTCGGCGGAAGTCCGCCGAGCCCCGCTTATCAGAGATCGGCTTTGCCACTGCCATCGCCGCCGCAGCGGCAGCCTCGAGGGCCTGCGGCTCACCGCGGGTGCCGACCAGGGCTGCCCCCGCGGCCTCTGCGAGGAAGGCCTGGGGCGCCACGGCGCCCAGAGCGATACACGCCGAGGCGATCACCCCGGCGTCGTCAAGCGTGAGGCGAGCGCCCACCCCTACCACCGCGATGTCCATTTCCGTGCGCGGCGTAAAGCGCTGGTAGGCATCACCGCTGCGGGGACCAGGCACCGGCGCCTTAAGGGCAAGGAGCACTTCTCCGGAAGCGAGGGCATTTTTGCCGACGCCGGTCACGAAGGCCTCCACGGGCAAGGTCCGGAGGCCGTCAGCGGTGAGGATCTGCGCTTCAAAACCGTTGGCGATGAGGGCGGGGATGGTGTCCCCGGCCGGCGAGGCATTGCACAGGTTACCGCCGAGGGAAGCCCGCCCCTGAATTTGCGAAGAGCCGATGAGGTCAATGGCGTGAGCCAGCCCCGGGAAGGCTTCCGCCACGAGGGGGAAGGCCTTCGCCTTCGCCGCCGGCACGGAGGCACCGATGGTGAGCCAATCGCCATCTACCGTCAGGGCTTGCGTCTCCCCCACGCGCTTAATATCGAGAATCAGGCCCGGCGCCCGCTGCCCCTGCTTCATTTGCACAAGCAGATCCGTCCCGCCAGCTAGAACCTGGGTCAATTCCCCGGCCCCCTGGGCAGCCGCCAGCCGCGCCCGAAGCGCGTCCAGCGATGATGGCGCCTCGTAGGCAAAACCTTGCATAACCCTCTCCCTCGGAGTGCTTTAAACCTCGTGTTATATACCATAGCGGCGCCCCCGGACTCCATGGTCTGGGCCTGTCCCCTGGCCCTCGCTACACTGCGCATCCGGCCCCGTGAAGCACCCCTGGAGATCATGATGCCTTCCGACCCAAGCCTTGCCGATCACCACCGCGATCACCTCCGCACGCTTTTGGCTCGCTACCAGGGGGCGCTTGCACAGGAGGGCATCGGTGGCGCGGTGATCTACGCCGGCGCACCCCAGGACCACTTCCTGGATGACACCGCCGCCAGCTGGAAACCCAATCCCCACTTTTCCCTCTTTGCGCCTCTTCCGGACGCCGCTGGGTCGGCGGTGCTCATCCCCGCGTCCGGCGCACCGGAGATGCTGCATCTGCAGGCGGACGACTTCTGGCATGCGCCCCCCCGGTCGCCGGAGGGCCCCTGGCTCGACGTGCTTCCGGCGACCCTGGTTGCGAGCGAGCGCGAGCGCGACCAGCACATCGCCGCCTGGGCCGCCCACTGCGCCGGGCCGACGGTCGCCCTCGGACCGGGCCACCCGGACCCCACGGCCCTGCGCCACCGCGTCGACTTTGCCCGGGCGGAGAAAACCCCCTACGAACTCGCCTGCCTGCGCGCCGCCAATATCCGGGCCGTGCGTGGCCATCGCGCCGTCGCCGAGGGCTTTCGCGCTGAGGACAGCGAATTTGAGCTGCACCTTCGCTACCTCGCCGCCACGGGGCACGAAGACCACGAACTGCCCTACACCAACATCATTGGCTTAAATGAACGGGGCGCCATTCTTCACTACCACCATCGCACCCGGGACCGGGGCCCAAGCCGGAGCCTCCTCATTGATGCGGGGGCCAGCGCTGGGGGCTACGCTGCCGATATCACCCGGACCTACGCCCGGGAACCTGGGGCCTTCCAGGACCTCATCGACGCCATGGACGCGCTCCAGCAAGGCGTCGTGGCTCGCCTCGCCCCCGGCGTCCCCTGGGCAAGCCTACAGGACGCCACCATGGAGGCCCTTGCGGAACTCCTGGTGGAGAGCGGCATCGCTCGCTGTTCGAAGGCCGCTCTGCTAGAGAATGGCGTGCCCGAGCGCTTCATGCCCCACGGCCTGGGCCATCTACTGGGCGTTCAGGTGCACGATGCCGGGGGCCAGCTCGCCAACGCCGAGGGCGACCTGACTCCGCCCCCGGCCAACCACCCGGCCCTGCGCCTTACCCGCACCCTCACACCGGAGATGGTGGTCACCGTGGAACCTGGGCTTTATTTTATCCCGAGTTTCTTGAAGGTGCTGCGGGAAGGGCGACAACGGGAGCTCCTGAACTGGCCCCTTATCGAAACCCTCACGCCCTTCGGCGGCATTCGCATCGAAGATAACGTGCGTATCACCCCCGAAGGGCCGGAAAACCTTACTCGAGACGCCTTTGCGGGAGCCCTAACGCCGTGACCGAACGCCTCACCCTTGCCCGACTTTTCGCTTCGCCGCCGCTGGCCGGGCCCACCCTGAGCCACTTTCGCTTTGCCCCAAGGGGCCAGGCCCTGGCCTGGCTCCAAAGCGCCGCCGACGACGGCAACCGCCTTGAGCTTTGGCTCGGCACCTGGACCAGAGGAGAGGACTTCTCCGCCCGGCGCCTATTCTCCGGCGCCGGGGAAGGCCCGGAGGCCCCCAGCTCAGAAGCCGAGAAAGCTCGCCGGGAACGGCTTCGCCTATTTTTCTCCGGGGTCACGGAATTTCACTGGCGCGCAGACGGCCAGGCCCTTCGCTTTACCCTAAATGGGGTTGCCTATGAGCAGGTCCTAGAGGGGGCAAGCGCGGAGCGCCTGAGCCCGGAGGGCCATCAGGTCCACCAGCTCACCAGCGCCCCCGACGATCACCGCTTCGCCTATGTGCACGAGGGGGATCTTTGGCTGGGCACCCCAGGCGGCACCGTGGCGCGCCTCACGGAAGAAGCGGCGGACGGCATCGTGGTGGGCTTGCCGGACTTTATCGCCGCGGAGGAAATGCACCGCCAGGACGCCTTCTGGTTCTCCCCGGACGGCGCGCACCTTGCCTTTATCAAAGCCGACGAAACGCCCATTCCCGAAACCCTGCGCTTTGATGCCACCGAAGCGGGGATTGAGGCCGTTGCACAGCGCTATCCCTTCACCGGAGGCCCCAACGCCAAGCTCTCCCTCGGGGTGCTGTCCCTTGAGGACCGTAGCCTGCGCTGGTTGCCCTGGAGCGACGATCCAGAAGCCTACCTAGCCCGGGTCACCTGGGCACCGAGCAGCGACGCCCTGTTCATCCAGCGCCAACCCCGGGACCAGAAAACCCTGAGCCTGCTGCGCCTGGGCCTCGACGGCACCCTTGAGCTCGCCCTCGAGGAGCGCAGCGAGAGCTGGGTGAATCTCCATGACGACTTCCGCCCTCTGGCTTCCAGCGGCGCCCTGTGGAGCGCGGAACGCGGGGGCCCCCGGCAACTTTATTACCGTCGCCACCTAGGGGAAGCCGAGGAACGCCGGCTAACGCCCGAGGGCAGCATCGTGCACCGGGTGCTCACCGTGGATGAGGATGCAGGCGCTGTGCTTTTCGAGGGGACCCTGGGCGATCCCACGGCGCGTCAGGTGCTCCGAGCGCCGTTAGATGGCAGCCCCGTGGAAGCCCTCACCGCGGAAAGGGGCTGGCACCAGGGCGCCGTGGCCCGCGGCGGCGCTTGGATGGTGGTAGTTGAGGAACATCCCGATCAGCCTCCCGAGGCCACGCTTCGCGACGGCGCCGGCTCGCCTCGGGCGACGCTCATGGCGAACCGCCTCAGCGACGCGAGCCATGCCTACGCCCCCTACCTCGCCACCCGCGCGACCCCGGAACTGGGCCAGCTCCAAGGGGAAGACGGTCAGCCCCTGCACTACCGTCTCACCAAGCCGGAAGGGGACGGACCCTTCCCGGTGATTCTGGCGGTGTACGGCGGCCCCGGGGCCCAACGCGTGACCCAGGGCTGGCCACCCCTAATCCACCAGGTCTTCGTACAGCACGGCTGGGCCGTGCTGGAACTCGATAACCGGGGCAGCGCCGGGCGCGGCGAAGCCTTCGAGCGCCCCATCTACCGAACCTTCGGGGCCGTGGAGGTAAGGGATCAATTCCGCGCCCTCGACGCCTTCGCCGAGGCCCCCTGGTTCGACCGCAGCAAAGTGGCGGTCTTTGGCCACAGCTACGGGGGCTTCATGGCCCTCCGCTGCCTGGCCGAGGCGCCCGAGCGCTTCCGCGCCGCCGTTTCCGTGGCGCCGGTCACGGACTGGCATCTCTATGACACCCACTACACGGAACGCTATCTCGGCACTCCGGGGGAGAACCCCAAGGGCTATGCGCGCTCCGGCGTATTGCCCTACCTGGAGGGACTGGGCAAAGCGCCCGGCGCCCTGCTGCTCGTCCACGGCATGGCCGACGACAACGTACTATTCACCCACAGCACGCGACTCATGGCGGCGCTTCAGAAAGCCGCCATTCCCTTCGAAATGATGGCCTACCCCGGGGCGAAGCACGCCATCGCTGGCGCCGAGGTCAGCACCCATCGCTACGAACAGCTCTGCGCCTTTCTCACCCGCCGCTTTACGGAGCCCACCCCATGACCTTTTCCCTTCGGGCCGCCACCCTCGCAGACGTATCGACCCTCGCCACCTTTCAGTGCGCCATGGCGCTGGAGACGGAGGACCATGGGCTTCCGGAGGCCATCGTCACCGCGGGTATCGAAGGGCTCATCAGCGTGCCAGCCCGGGGTCGGGTATGGGTCGCTGTGGATGAAGCGGATCGATGCGTCGGCACCGCGTCTGTCACCTTCGAATGGAGCGACTGGCGCGCCGGCACCTTCTGGTGGCTGCAAAGCGTTTACGTTACGCCCTCCTGGCGCCAGCGCGGGGTTTTCCGATCCCTCTACGAAACGGTGCGCAAGGAGGCCCTCGCGGACCCGACGGGCATCGGCCTGCGCCTATATGTGGAGCGGGACAATCTTCGCGCCCAACGCACCTACCAGGCCCTTGGCATGGGGGAAACGGACTACCGCTTGTTCGAGGAACTCTTCCCCCGCGCCTAGAACGGGCGGCTTAGGCCGAAAAGGACGTACGGGCAAAGAGGCGTCGGTAATTTTTCGTGGTTTGCCGAGCCAGCGCCTCTGGGCTCACCCCCTGGCACTGGGCTAGCACCGCCGCCGTGTGGGGCAAGAGCGCCGGCTCGTTCTGTCGGCCCCGATGGGGCACGGGAGCGAGCCAGGGCGCGTCGGTCTCCACCAGCAGACGATCCGCGGGCACCTTCGCCGCCACCCCTCGAAGCGCCTCCGCGCTCTTAAAGGTCACGATGCCCGAAAAGCTCACGTAGTAGCCAAGGGCAATTGCCGCCTCGGCCATTTCCCAGCTTTCCGTGAAGCAGTGCAGCACTCCGGCTTCCGGCCGAGCCCCGGCGGCGCGCAGCTGTGCCAGGGTGTCCTCCCGAGCCTCCCGAGTATGAATGATCACGGGCAGCCCGTGCTCCGCGCCTAAGGCAAGGTGCTGCGCGAAGCACGCCCCCTGCAGGGCTCGATCGGGGGCGGCCGGATCGGCGTAATCCAGCCCCGTTTCCCCGAGGGCGACCACGCCTGATGAGCTCGCCCGCGCAACCACCGCATCCCAAGGGGCAGGCTCGGCGGTGACCGCCAGGGGGTGAATCCCGACGCTGCCATCCACCCCTTCCGTGCCCTGCACCACGGCCAGCACGCGATCAAAATGCGCCGGATCGGCGCCCACACACAGCATGTGCGCCACCCCCGCAGCCTTGGCCCGGGCGATGCTCTCCTCCGGCGGCGCATCCAAGTAGTCGAGATGGCAGTGGCTATCCACCAGCATGGGAAAACTCCTAAGGGAACGGGGGCTAGAGCGTGTGGGTAGGGCGATCGTCGGCCTTGAGCCCCGCGAGCTGCCGCTCGATATAGCTGCGGGCAGGGCAGTCAGGTTCGGTGAAAGCCACCCCGAGGCCGGCCTTGCGCCCCCCCTGAGCCCCCGCCGGCGTACGCCACACCACGCGCGCCGCCGCGGGGAACTTCTCCGCCGCATCAGGCAAGCTCAGGAGCAGGAAGAGCTCCGTGCCCAAGGGGTACAGGGTTGGGGTGGAGATAAACAGACCGCCATGGATGAGAAAAGGCATATAGGCCCTATAAAGGGTGGCGCGATCCCGGATCTCCAGGGAGAGCAGCTTGCTGCGCACCCCGGCCCCCACAGTGCTGGTCATGGTCTCTCCGGTTAGTGGTCGCCGCCCCGGGGGGCCGCGTAGCAGGTCACCTCTTCTCGGTCATGATAAAGCTGCTTCACCGCAAAGGTGTACTCCTCGGCCCGGGGACCGAGAATCCGGAAGAAGCGCTCCCGCGCATCCATGACCGCGGCGTGGCGCTGCTTCATGGGCAGCTTCAGGTTGAAGATCGCTCGCATGGCCCAGCGCCGGCGCAGCCACCGGGCCAGCGTTTCCACCACTCGGGCAGGCTTATCCACCACATCGCACACCAGCCAATCCACGGTACGCGGCGGCTCATAAGTAAAGGCATCACCCTTTACGTGAATCACCAGGGGATCCTCCGCAAGGCTCGGATCCAGGGCCCCATTGTCCACCGCCAGCACTTCAGCTCCGAGGCTGCGCAGCACGAAGGTCCAGCCCCCGGGGGCGGCCCCCAAATCCACAGCCGTCGGCCGGCCGGCGAAGGCCAGGTGCCGCTCCGTGGGAGACAGAAAATGCATAAAGGCTTCCTCGAGCTTGACGCCTGAACGGCTGGGTGCGCCAACGAGACGACGCAGGCGCCGGACGCCTCCAGGCTCGGCAAGGCTCAAGGCCGCCGGCGCATAGCCCACCCAGGCGGAGGTGCCACTCGCCAGGGTGACATGGAGGCGCAGCTTCCGATCCTGAGGGCCGGCAAGCTTTCCCGCATCCTCGAGGGCGCCAAGGATGGGCCCGGGCAGGCGCTTAGCGAGGCGCTCCAGCCCCGCATAGGCAGGGCCCGCGGAGCTCTCCACGAGCACCTCGGCGGCGGGCCAGGGCGCCGCGGTGGCGATGCACGAGGCCCGATCCGCCGGGTCGAGCGCCGTTAGCTGGGATCCGGCAAGGGATAGCTGGCGGCAAAACACCAGCTCCTGAAGCGCCGGCAGGGATCGAAGCGCCAGGAGCTCCTGGGCACTCAAGCCATAGGCCACCCACTCCACCAGCCCTTCCCCAGCCTCCGTGCGGGCATAGCCCCCAACGCCCTCCTCCGCTAAAACGGTGGTGAGCTCCGCGGCTAGATCACTCTCAAACCCAGGACGGCATAGGCCAATCCAACGATCGAGGGTCACCTTAAAAGTCGTACCGCACGCTAAGGTGCGCTCGCTGAGGCTGGCCGACGAAGTAGCGCTCATTACCAAAGGCCAGATCGGCGCGCTCGGCGTAGCGCTCGTCCGCCAGGTTGAGAATGCGCAGGGCCACGGCGAGCTGATCGGAGACGGCATAGCGCCCGCGAAGGTTCCAGACTCGATGGCCGTCGTAGCGCGCCGTGTTCTCCGCATCCATGAAGTAATCCCCCATGGTGACGTTTTCCAGCTCGAAGCTCAGGGCATCGCTAGGGGTCCAGCGCAACTGCGCCGAGCCCAACCAGCGCGGCGCCGTATCCACGTCGTCGCCCTTCCGAATAAATCCGCCGCGGCTCAGCGCCCGGCTAAAGGCGTAGCGATGGCGAGCGTAGGTGACCTGCCCCGCCACCGTCAGGGTCGGATAGAGGGCGTAACTCAACTGCCCTTCCAGCCCGTCGCTATCGGTTTTACCGGCGGAAATATTGAAGCCGTCGGCGTCCCGAAGCACCTGGTCCTCGGCCCGCTGATCAAAGGCCGTCAGGCTCAGGTTGAAACCGTCCCGTGCATAGCCATAGGCAAGCTCAAAGCTGCGCACAAACTCGCTACGTAGATCGGCCACGGTCTGCCCCGACTGGAGGCGGTAGAGCTCCGTGCTCTGGGGTGCCCGAAAGCCCGCGGAGGCGGTCAAGGCCAGCTGGCTGTGGGCGCTTAGGCCGTAAACCACCCCCAGGCGCCCGGCTTGATCGGTGAAGCGATTGTTGCGGTCCTCGGGCCGAGAGTAGTTACAGCCGCCAAAGCCACAGGCCGTGCCATCATCCCGCGTGTTCCCGGAGAGCATTCGATTGTCGTAGTCGTAGCGGAGCTGCTCGAGGCGTGCGCTGTGCACGAGCGTCAGGCGCGGCGAAAGATCCAGAGCGACATCGTAGAACGCCGCCGCCAGCGTGCTTTCCACGGCGTAGTCGTAGTGCTGCCCCTCTGGGCGAGTGGCCACGAGAAAGGCCGAACCCACCGTGGGGCCGTCCTGACGCTGCGTCAGCCAGGTATCGGCCCATTCTAGCTGCATCCCCAAGGCCCCGCGCCAGCGTTCCCCCACCTGCGTTAGGCGGGCAATAAACCCGATACTATCCTGGCCGTTCTCCTCCAGGGGCTTCCCGGGAAGAAAGTGCTGCAGAAATTCCATTTCCGAGCGGCGCGCGTAAGGCGTGACGCCGAGAACGGCTCCGTTCGGAAGATCCCGCTCAAGCCCCAGGGAAGCCCGAAGCGCATAGGCCTCCCTATAGGCCTCGGGGTTCGGGTTGCTATTGCGAAGAGTGGCGTCGGCGAAGGCTTCTTCACCCACCACGTAGCCTCCGGTGTTTTGGTCTAGGGACGCCCCCGAGAGCTGAAGATCGTGGCGCCAGACCCCGCGCTGCCCCTGGGCCCGCAGGCTACCCTTGCGATGCCGGAAGCCCGTGTCGTCCTGCCAGCCGTCCGTATCCACCACGTCAAAGGTGGCCAGCACGCGCTCTTCGCCCAATGGCGCGGCCACTTGCCCCTGAAGTCCGCCGTAGGACCAGGGGCCCAGCTCGGCTTGGATCATGCCTTCCGGCGCGGCAAGGTCGGCGGCGGGCGCCGGAGTAAAGACGTTCACCGCGCCGAAGAGCGCCGTGCCGCCGTAGAGCGCCGAAGCCGGCCCCCGGAGCACTTCCACCCCCGCCGCCTGGGCAAGGTTCATCTCGAAAAGGTTGTTGACGTTGCAGAACCCCGCGGGACGTAGGGGAATACCGTCCTCTAAAAGAAGAAAGGCGCCGCATGCCCCAGGGCCCGCTAGCACAGGAGAGCGCAAGGCCATCAAATGTTCCTGCCCCGAGCCCCGGGAAACCCAGGCCCCCGGCACTCGCACAAAGAGCTCCTGGCCATGCACCGGAGCCAGCCCCTCCACTAGCTCACCGCTAAGGGTGGTCAACGCCCCGACCTCGGTAAAGGCGTCGGAGAGGGCAGGTCTCGCGGAGACGGTGATCGTCTCGAGGCGCGCATCAGACGGGGCGGCGTCCGCAGCCCCCGCAATTGCGGAACAGGCGAGGGCCGCAACGGTGAGCGAGGCAAGGGACAAACGACACAGCATGGAGGCTCTCCAAAAGGTTACGGGAGACGGCGTTCGACCATAACGCAGGGCCCTGGGGCCAGCAATGGGCCCTAAAAATCGGAAGGGATCTGGTCCTTCGGGAGGACCGTCACCGATTCCGTCCCTTCATCAAAAACCAACACGGCGCGGCCCTCCGTGAGCTGGCTGCGCACCGCCGCAACCTTTTCTCCTAGGCTGTAGTCCCGGTGCCCATAGTCCGTGCCCTCTTCCGCCACGAAGGCCTCAAGCACCGCCTGGAGCGTCTCCTCATCCAGGGCCTCCAGGGGAATGGTGATAGGCACCTTAGGCTTCCTTTACAGGAATGCGCAGGGATTCGGGGCGCGCTGCCCGCTCGGCGTCGAGGCCCGCAAAGTCGAAGAGCTCTCGGTCCATGAGGTGGGACGGCACGACCCGGCGCAGGGCCCCGGCAATTTTTTCGATGCGCGCAGGATGGGCCCGCTCCCATTCGGCAAGCATGCGCTTAATGACCTGACGCTCAAGGCCATCCTGGCTCCCGCAGAGATCGCAAGGAATGATGGGGAAGGCCTGCACCTTGGCCCAGCGCGCGATGTCCTTCTCCCGGCAGTAGGCCAGGGGGCGAATGAGGATATGGTCCCCATCGTCGGAAAGCAGCTTCGGCGGCATGGCCTTCAAGGTGGCACCGTGGAAAAGATTTAAAAAGAGCGTCTCGACGATGTCATCTAGGTGATGGCCGAGGGCAACCTTGGTTGCGCCGATGCGCCGGGCGAAGTTGTAGAGTGCTCCTCGGCGCATACGCGAGCACACCGGGCAGTAGGTTTTGCCCTCCGGGGTGAGGGCCTTCACCACGCTGTAGGTATCCTGCTCGATGATGTGGTACTCGATGCCCAGCCCTTCAAGGTAGGTGGGCAATACGTGCTCGGGAAAATTCGGCTGTTTCTGATCGAGATTCACCGCCAGGAGCTCGAAGTCGATGGGCGCCGTGGCCTGAAGCTGGCGTAAGATGTCGAGAAGGGTATAGGAGTCCTTTCCCCCGGAAAGGCACACCATCACGCGATCGCCCGCCTCGATCATGGCGTAGTCGGCGATGGCCTGCCCGACCTGGCGGCGGAGCCGCTTCTGAAGCTTGGCGCGTTCATAGGCGGGAGTGGTTGCCATGCTGAGCCCATCCTTTCATCGTTGGCTGCCATTGTCCCTGCTGGGGAGCCTTGCGCTTCTTGGCAGCGCGGCCCTAGGGACCGGCGGCACCCTGCCGCCAAGCGTTGTGGTGCTTCAATACCACTTCGTAGCGACCGACACGCCGGCCAGCACGTCCGTCACGCCCGCCCAGTTCGCCGCTCACCTCGAGGCGATCGAAGCAAGCGGTGCCACCGTGCTCCCCCTTGGGGAGGCGCTCGAGGCGCTCGAAGCCGGACGCACTTTACCGGAGACGGCGCTTGCCATCACCTTCGACGATGCCTACGAAAGCATCGCCGAGGCGGCTCACCCTCTGCTCCGCACACGAGGCTGGCCCTACACCATCTTCGTCAATCCCGAACCCATCGATGGGCGCCATGGCGGCTTTCTGTCCTGGGACCAGCTTCAGCGGCTGGCTGCTGAGGGAGCGACCATTGGCAACCACGGCCTACGCCACGACTACATGGTACGCGGCGAAAGCCACGGGCTCCCGGCCCCAGAGGCGCCAGCCTATGCGACCTACCTCGAGGCCCAGGTGCTTAAGGCGCAGGCTCGGATCAACACCGAACTGGGCGCCCAGCCCAAGCTCTTTGCCTACCCCTACGGGGAGTTCGCCCCCGAGCTCCAGGCGTGGCTGAAGGCCCAGGGCTACGCGGCGTTCGGCCAGCACTCTGGGCCTCTCTGGGCAGGCAGTGACGCCCAGGCCCTCCCCCGCTTTCCCGCCTCTGGCATCTACGGTGCTCTCGACAGCCTGCGCCCCAAGCTCACCATGAAGGCCCTCGCAGCCACCATCGAGAGCCCGAAATCGATGATCTTGCCAAAGGAAACAAACCGGCCCACGCTCCGCTTTACCCTGCGCTTCCCCAACGCGCATCGGGGCCCGGTGCAGTGCTACCTCAGCGGTCAGGGCGCGATTCCCACGACACGGGAGGGAAGCCGGGTGGAAGCCTCCGCGCCCGCCCCCCTGCCTCTCGGGCGAAGCCGTTTCAACTGCACGGCCCAGGGCCCCGGGGGACGCTGGCATTGGCTATCACAGCCCCTTTTGCGCCTCCCCTAGCTATCGAAGCGGTCCAGGCGGTTAAAGCGCATGATGGCCAGCAGATCCGCGACGTAGGCCGCCCGGCGCTCGGAGTAGCGCAAGAGCCCCGGCGCCAGGAGCTCGCCGGAGAGAGGCCGACCTTCCCGTCGCGCGGCGGCCCGGAGTACCCGGAAGGATTGATGCGCCGGATGGCTGTTCAAATTGTGCATATAGCTCACCACGGAATCGGCAGAGCGCTCGAAGAGGCGCACCTCATGCTCCGAGCCCTCGGGGCGTAGCAGAGGCACGAGGCCGCAGCCCTTGCTATAGCACCACTGGCCAAAGAAATTGCGCCCCACCTGAGCAAAGCGGGAGGTGCCCCATGCCGACTCCGTGGCCGCTTGTGCCAGGGCGAGGGACGGTGGGATGCGATCCACCCGGCGCAGCAGACGGGTCAGACGATCTTCCCCGGCCCCCGGGGTCGGCAGGCGATAGCGGTCCTCGAGCGCCGTCAGCCACCGTTCCGTGTCCTCGTCCCAAGGCGTCTGGGCCGGGGCGAGAGCGCTAAGGCGCGCCCGGAGCCAGTCAATGCGCTGATTTTCCGCTTGGATGCGCGGCAGGAGAAAAGCAAAAAAAGCCGCCTTCCGAGCGCTCACGGTCGGCAACGCGGAAAAATCCGGGACCTGCTCCGCTGCCGGACCCGAGACAGCGGCCGTCGAGGAATCCTCTTTTCGACCTTCTCCGGCCCACCAGAAGAGCAGGGCCAGCACCGCCAGCGCAGCCCCAAGGCCCTTCCCGATGCCTGATGACCATTGCGGCAGGCCGCTTAGGCTCGATAGGCGCTTCCGAAGGGCGGCCACAAATTTCACGCCCCATGCTCCCGCAGTACGGTGAGGGGCGGCACGGAAACCACCTTCCGGGTGGCCAGCAGGCCGAGGATGAGCACCACGGCCACCCCGAGCACGGGGCCGAGGAGCCAAAGGATTCCGTGGCTTTGCGCAGGAAGACCGAAGAGTTGCGTTTCCATTGCCCAGATCATCAGTTCAGCGCCTAGGGCCGCCAGCATGCCCGAGAAGACCCCAAGCGTAGCAAATTCCACCACCAGCGCGCCCTGCAGCCGTTGCCGGCTACCCCCGAGGGCGCGGAGCAGGCCGTACTCCCGGAGCCGTTCATCCATGGTCGACTGGATGGAGGCGAGGAGCACGAGGCCCCCAGCCCCAAGCACCAAAAAGAGCACCACTTCCACGGCGATGGAGACCCGGGCAACGATCTGCTGGAGCTGAGCGATGAGTCCGTCCACGGCGATGATGCTGACGCTTGGGAACTCCCGGAGCAGCGACGGCAAGGCATTTTGACGCTCTGGCGTAAGGAAGAAGCTCGTGAGGTAGGTGGCGTCCCGATCCCCAAGAAGCCCAGGAGAAAGGAGCAGGAAGAAGTTCGGACGTAGGGAATCCCAGGCCACGCGACGCAAGGCCACAAGCGGGAGATCGAAGTGCTGATCTCCCACCTCAAGAGTGACCCGATCCCCCAGGGTTAGCCCCACGTTCTCGGCAAAATCCGCCTCGAGGGACAGCCCCGGAGCTGCCCCCGCTGCCTCCCACCACTGGCCCGCCACGACTTCATTACCCTCGGGCAAAGGTCCACTCCAGCTTAAATTACGCTCCTCCGTGAGCCGAGCCGCGGCGCGGCTGGCTTTCGGATCGGGGACCTCTCCATTCACCGCCGTAATCCGCCCCCGGGTCATGGGGAAGGCCGGCTGGGAGGCAACGCCCTCGGCTTCCAGAGCCTGCTGAAAGGCCGCCCGCTCCTCGCTGTCCAAATTCAGCACGAAATGATTGGGCGCCCCCTCGGGAAGCTGGGCCCGCCAACTATCAAGGAGCGAACTGCGCAGCACGGTCAGCGTGAGGAGCAGCATGAGCGCGGTTCCGAAAACCAGCATCTGCACAATGCTGGCCCCCTGCCGCCGGGACAAGGCTGCAAGCCCCAGACGCCAGGCGCGTCCAGCTTGCATCCCAAGCACCCGTCCGCTTCGAAGCAGGACAAAGGCGAGCACAGCAAAAAAGGCCGATGTGCCGCCAAGACCCAAGAGCACCCAGCCCGCGAGCTCAAAGCTTCCCGCGTAGGCGAAGAGCAGCCCCAGGAGCGCCAGGATCCCAAGCCCTCGATAGAGCGGCCCCTTCCGGGAGGCCTGGACCAGATCGCGGCGGAGCACACGCACCGGCGTCACCGTCTCAAGCTCCAGAAGCGGCGGCAGCGCGAACGCCAGCAGGCACAGCCAGCCCGTCAGCGTGCCCAAAACCCAGGGCACCCAGCCCGGCGCCGGCAGGGCCACGGGAACGTAAGCGGCGAGCAACTTAAAGAGCGCCGCCTGCACCCCATAGGCCAGCCACAGGGCCAGCACGGTCACCAACGCGCCTAGTTGAAAAAGCTGTCCCAGGTAAAGGCGCCGAATGGTGCCGCTGTTGGCGCCGAGAGTTTTCATTACCGCTACCGCATCGGCCTGCTGCGCCGCATAGCGCGCCGCCGCAAGAGCTACCGCAAGGCTGGCAAGAAGCACAGCCATGAGCCCCCCGAGGCGAAGAAAGCGCTCCGCTCGATCCAGGGCGCGCCCCAGGCTCCGGTTCCCCGTGCGCACATCCTCCAGATCGAAGCGCCCGTCAAAATCTTCCGGCAGCTGCGCCTCAAAGAGGCCAAGGGACGACTCCGGGCCGGCAAGGAGCAGCGCATGCTCTACCCGGGCGCCGGGACGCAGCACCTGCGTTTTCTCCACGTCCGAAAGCGCCATGAGCACCCGGGGGGCCAGCAAAAAGCCCCCCCCCTGATCCGGCGTATCGGTCAGCACCCGGTCAACGCGCAGGGACACCGCCCCAAGATCGAGGGTCGCGCCGACCTTAAGGCCCAGAGACAGGAGC
The DNA here is from genome assembly GCA_016779385.1 of Pseudomonadales bacterium. Lineage (GTDB taxonomy): Bacteria > Pseudomonadota > Gammaproteobacteria > Pseudomonadales > Azotimanducaceae > Salivita. Next base: position 8,760 of record JADHNT010000006.1, on the reverse strand, counting down.
ACCCGGGGCGCTGCCCACAGGGTGCCCGGGGCCGGAGTGTCCGTGGTGACGGCGCCTGAGGCCAGGGGATCGCTTGCGGTTTTTAGCGCGCCCCGGAGGGGATAGGTTGGGGAGACGGCCTGCACCGATACCAGAAGGGCATCAAGGTTGGAAAAGGCCATGGAGGTAAAACCCACGGTGCGCGCCGTCGCAAGGCCCAGGGCCTGCGCCTCGGCCTCCCAGGCCTCGGGGGGAGCCTCCCGCCCTTCGATGCGTCGGTCCGCGGCGAGAAAGGCGCTGGCCTCGAGCACGAGGGCACGCTCCAGGCGATCCACAAAAAGGGAGATGCCCGTCACCGTGGTAATGGCTAGCAGCAACGCCGCGGCGAGGAGCCGAAGTTCCCCACCCCGCCAATGCCGACGAAGCATGCGCTGGGCCAGGCCGCGGCTCACGAGGAGGGCTCCTGCTCGGGATGAAGCTGCCCCGCCTCGACGCGCAAGGCCCGATCACAGCGGGCTGCGAGGGCGGGATCGTGGGTGACCAGCACGAGCGTGGTCTTAGCCTCCGCATTCAGCTCAAACAGTAAATCGGCGATGCGCTGCCCCGTTGCCCGATCCAGATTGCCCGTGGGCTCGTCTGCAAAGAGCAGCTTGGGCTGGGCGGCAAAGGCCCGGGCCAGGGCCACCCGCTGCTGTTCCCCCCCGGAAAGCTGGCGCGGCGTATGGCGGGCTCGGTCGCCCAGACCCACCCGCTCCAGATAGCTGCGGGCCAGCGCCTCCGGGGCCTCCCGCCCCGCCAGCTCTAGAGGAATCATGACATTCTCCAGGGCCGTGAGGGCTCCAAGCAGCTGGAAGTTCTGAAAAACGAAGGCAATACCCTCAGCCCGCAGGGCAGCGCGACGATCCTCCGACTCCGAACTGAAGGGCTTGCCCGCAAAGTGCACAGCCCCTTCCGTGGGCGTATCGAGCCCCGCCAAAAGCCCCAGGAGTGTGGTTTTCCCCGATCCTGAGGCGCCGACGAGGGCGACGCTATCCCCCACCTTGATCTCAAGATCGATCCCCGTAAGGATGGAGAGCTGCTCATCGCCAAGGGCAAGGCGCTTACCCAGGCACTGGGCCGACAATATGACAGGACGATTCGATTCCATGACGCTACGCCTTCCCTTGCTGATGCTCCTCCTTTGCCTCCCCTTGCTTGAAGCACGGGCGGAGGAACGGAAGGTACTGGTTTTTGGAGATAGCCTTAGTGCGGGCTATGGCCTTCAAGCGGGCGAAGGCTGGGTCGCCCTGCTCGCCGCGCGGACCGAACGGGCAGGCCTGCCCGTGACGCTGGTTAACGCATCGATCAGCGGGGAGACCACCCGGGGGGGCCTTCGACGCCTAGACGATGTGCTCGCCCGCCAGGAACCCGATGTAGTCATCCTCGAACTCGGGGGCAACGACGGGTTGCGAGGGTACCCGATTGAGCAAATTCACAGCAACTTAAGGGAAATGGTCAGAGCCATGAAGGCCACCGGGGCCGAAGTTCTACTCGTTTCCATCCCCCTGCCCCCCAACTATGGACCCCGGTACGTAAGGGCCTTCCAGGGGACCTTCGAGGCCGTCGCCGAGGCGGAGGCAGTTCGCCTCCTCCCCTTCACCCGGTCCCTTCTGCCCCTGAACGAGGACATGATGCAGGCCGACGGCATCCACCCAACGGCCAAAGCCCAGCCTCTTATGCTTGAGGCCCTCTGGCCCGCCCTCGTCCCCCTCCTGGGCGCAGGCGCGGCGAACACCACCCTCCAAGAAATCCGAGAGGCTGCTACACTCAAATAAAAATAGGGATCCCTGTCCGTGTCCGAAACCGTTCTCGATGCCGTCCGTGGCGATACCAAAGCCAGCCTGATTCTCTCGGGTCTTGAGCTTTTCTCCACCCAAGGCCTCGACGCCGTCTCCATGCGCACCATTAACGCCCATGCCGGCGCACGAAACGCCTCCGCCGTGCATTATCATTTTGGCTCAAAAATGGGCATGGTGAAGGCCATCATCGAATTCCTGAAGAGCCAGCTCGACGTGCACCGCCTTCCCATGGTGACGAGCCTCGAAGCGCGGGCCGCAGCGGGAGAACCCCTAACGGTGCGGGAGATTCTCGGCGCGAACTACTGGCCCTACCTTCGCCTTTACGAGGATCCCCAGCTTGGGCGCCACGGCGTGCTCTTCCTTGCCAGGCTCCACACGGATATCGATCCAGAAACGCAAACGCTTCTGAACCAGGACGCCCATGGCATTCCGGCTCGCTTAGATGCCCTCTTGGCTCAAGCCCTCCCGGAGCTCAGCGACCAGGAGCGACGCACCCGCTATATCTACTCCTGGAGCTTAACGCTGCATGGTCTAGCCGCCGGCGGCACCTGGAAGAACACCTCCCTTGGCGATTTGCGAACGGGCAGCGCCCAAGCTAGCCATGAACGCCTGCTGGACTACCTAGTAGGCGGCATGACCGCTCCGGGAAGCGGCAAAGCGTAAAGCCGAGCTCCCGCGGCACGCCTTAGAGGCTGCTGACCAGGTGGCCGCCATCCACCGTAATCACCTGCCCGGTCATGTGCGCACTGGCGCGTCCCGCCAGGAGCAGAAAGCCACCGTCGTAATCCTCCAGAACCCCAGCCCGACGCTGGGGAATGGGCCGTAGAAAGGCCTCTGCCTCCGGACTATCGAGGAGCCGCGCGCTCACAGCGCTTCGGAAGTAGCCCGGCGCAAGAGCATTACAGCGAAGGGAAAAACGCGCCCCTTCCAGGGCAATTTGCTTCGTCAGCTGCACCACCCCAGCCTTGCTGACGGCGTAGGGCGTGACCCCCTTCTGCTGGCGGAAGGCGAGGATGCTCGCGATGTTGACGATGTTGCCCCCCTGCCCCACCTGCCGCCAGGCGCGGGCCGCAGCCCGGGCCATGAGCCAGGTGCCCTTGAGGTTCGTATTGATCGTGGCGTCCCATCCCGCCTCGTCGAGGTCCAGGAAGGAAAACACTCCGGGCTCCATGCCCGCGTTATTCACGAGCACCGTGGGCAGGCGTTCCCCTAAGGTGACAAACACCTGCTCCACGGAGGCACTGTCGGTCACGTCCAGAGCCACCGCCTCCGCCGCCCCCCCAGCGTCTCTTAGCTCCGCGACCAGGGCCTCAAGGGCTTCCACCCGCCGCGCCGCCGCCACCACCTCGGCCCCGGCATCCACGGCCAGGCGCGCGAAGTGGGCACCAAGGCCGCTTGAGGCGCCGGTAATCAGGATCCGCTCTCCCGCGAGGGGCTTCGCATCGATCATTGACTTTCATCCTTCTTGGCTTGCGGTGCTAAGTGGGTTTCGCCCCGAGCTTCGGCCAGGGACACTTGGCGGAAGCGCTCGCGGCGCGCTGCCCGCTGCGCCGGCGTTAGGGATTTAATGCAATAGGGGCAGCTCACCCCCTCTTCAAAGCCGTTGCTTTGCCGATCCGTCGGCGTCAGAGGACGGCGACAGCCATGGCAAAGGGTCGTCTCCCCTGGCGTCAGCGCTCCGGTAAGGGCAATCCGCTCGTCGAAGACAAAGCACTCCCCTTCCCAACGCTGTTCTTCCTTGGGCACGGCATCCAGATAGGCCAGCACGCCTCCATCGAGCTCCAGCACGGCCTCAAAGCCCTGGCCACGCATCCAGGCGGCGGCCTTCTCGCAGCGAATGCCGCCGGTGCAGAACATGGCCACGGTGCGATCCCGCGTCGGGTCAAGGTGCTCCGCTACCCAGGCGGGAAAGTCCGTGAAGGCCTCCGTCTTTGGGTTTAATGCCTCGGGGAAGGTCCCCACGGCTACCTCGTAGTCATTGCGCAGATCAATGACCGGGATAGCGGGATCATCGAGCACGGCGTGCCACGCCTCCGGCGCCACGCGCTGGGGCGTGCCCGGATCCTCCAGGTGATAGCCCTCGAGGGGAATAAGGTGGCGCCGAGCCTTGATCTTCAGGCGCCGAAAGGGCGCCTCCAGGGGCGCTGGCAGACGCCGAAGCCGGTAGGCGTCGGCGCCCAGGATCGCATCGATGGGCTCAAAAAGGGCCTGAAGCGCGGCTTCGGCCCCCCAGAGGGTGAAGTTCAGGCCCTCCGGCGCCAGGTGCAAAGTGCCCCGGAGGGTCGGCGCCGCAACCCCACGGCAGGCCGCTTCTAGGGACGCCGGATCGGCGAGGGGCGCGAGGGCAAAGCCGGTCCAGAGGGCCGGCGATGGGTCACCGCCCACTGCCGCCCCGGCACGCCGGGGAGTCGGTTACCTCACGCCGCTGGGCCCACTCCTCCGGAGTGAAGGTGTGTAGCGCCAGGGCGTGGAGCCCCTCCGCAAAGAAGGGCGCGGCCACGCGATTGACGGCTCGGTGCCGCCCCACCAGTCGCTCTCCCGCAAAGGCGCCGCTTACCACAGTCACCCGGAAATGGGATTCCGAGCCCGGCGGCACGTTATGGCTATGGCTCTCGTTAAGAACCTCGAGCACGGTCGGGGCCAGGGCCTCCGTGAGCGCGACCTCAAGGGCCGCTTGGCGCGAACCGGGCGCGCCCCGCAATGCTTCATCCATGGCATCACTCCAACGCTGCGTGCACGCCTAGCCCTTCTCCGTGAGCTGGAATACCCCATCCCAGTCCGCCGGCGGCGGCGCTTCGACATAGAGTTTACTCCGAGCGTGCAAGGTCTCCGAGGGCCCATCCCCGGGGAACTTCGCCAACACCGCCTCGAAGGCCGCCACGGCGGCTGGGAAGTCCCGGCGCTGATAGTGGCTGCGGGCCTCGGCGAAGGCCTCCCGAAGGGCGGCCTCCTCCTGTCTCAGTTCCCCCTCCCGGGCCAAGGGCTCAAAGAGCGTGACCGGTTCGTTTTTACCCACCACCCGGACCACATCGACCTCGCGCACTTCGAGGACGTCACCCACGAGGCGCTGCGTATGCTGGGAAATGAGGGTGGCGCTGCCGTAGAACTTATTAACCCCCTCGAGGCGCGCTGCAAGGTTCACCGCGTCCCCCATGATGGTGTAATCCATGCGCTGCGCCGAGCCCATGTTCCCTACGAGAATCTGCCCGGAATTGAGCCCCATGCGCACCTTCAGTAGCGGACGCCCTTCTGCCTCGAGGCGCTTGCGGTAATCCACCATATAGCGCTGCATATCGATGGCCGCGAGGCAGGCCTTTAAGGCGTGGTCAGGCTGATCTAGCGGGGCCCCCCAGAAGGCGATAATGGCATCCCCTTCGAACTTATCTACCGTACCCTCGTGCTCGGCAATGATGTCGCACATGGCCGTGAGGTATTCATTGAGCAAGGCCACGAGCCCTGCCGGGGTGAGCTGCTCGGAGATGCTTGAGAAGCCCGCCACGTCAGAGAAGAAAGCAGTCATTTCCCGCTGCTCCCCGCCGAGGGAGAGGCGCGAGGGATCCTTTACCAAGATATTGACCACCTTCGGCGAAAGATATTGACCAAAGGCATCCCGGATGAGGGTTTTCTGTCCCCGTTCTACGAGATAAAAGCGCACATTGATCAGCACAATGCTTAGAACCGCCGCGACGCCGGCGTAAGCCATAGACAGGATGGTCCCCTGATCCACGTAAAGTTTCGTTGCCAAGACGGCCCAGAGCGCCAGAGCGCCGAGGGAGGCTGCCAGACGCCCGGCGGGGTTTTGCAGCATTCCCGCGCCTACGAGCGCGAAAAGTAGCCCTAGGGCTACCGTTGCCTCGAGGCTAAAGCTTGCGGGAAGAAGCCCGCCCCCCGCCAGCAAGGTGGCAACGGTAGCGCCAATGAGCTCCACCCCATAAAGCCGCCCCACGGGGGTTTCGAAATAATCATGGGAAACCTCGGAGGTATCCCCGAGAATGACGATCTTGTCCTCCACCCAGAAGCGCAGCTCCCAAGCCTCATCCTCTTCGAGTTCATCAAGGCGGAGCATTTCCAGCACGGGAATCCCAAAGTCCGAGACATACCCCTGCGCGCCAGCAGGAAAAGAAGGGAAGTCGATGGGCAGCCGATTAAAGCGGTCGAACTGGACCGAGAGTTGATCGCCAAAGCGAAGCACCTGTGTTTCCGAGTCGTAGCTAGGCGTCTCTCCGAGGTATAGGGCGACGGCCTGCACAGCAAAGGGCCACCCGTCCTCCATGGGGATCGCTTCAGGGAATAGGTGCAGGTCGCTAATGATTTCGCTGAGCCCGCTTCGCGACTCTACGTTTGTGTAGCCGGAGCTTGCCACGCCATTGATGGGCTCCACGGGCTGGTTAATGGAAACCATTTGCCCGTCCTCGACCACCCCCTGGGACACGAGGAGCAGACCCGGCACCCCATCAAACTTCTCCGCCGTGGGCCCGTCCTCCCCGTAGGAGGAGGGAAAATCGAACAGATTATCGACCGCCATGACCCGGCCCCCGAGGGCTTCCACGTTTTCCGCCACCCGGGCCAGGTCAAGGCGGCGGAGGGGCCAGCTGCCGTAATCTTCGAAGAAGGCTTCGTCCTGGTTCACGAAGACGATTTTGTCTTCCGGGAACACACGATCCACATCGGCCATGCGGAGAATCTGTCGGAAAGACTGGGTTTGTAGTTCTAGGGCCGCGAAGAGATCCGCGCGCTGGGCCACCAGGGCAAGAAGAAAGAAGATCGCCGCCAGAAGAAAATCCCAGCGGCCTTTGAAAATCGCCATGCGGCCCTCCCCGGTTGCTTACGACGCCAGCGGCTAGAGCTGGCGTTCCATCTCGATGGTGTTGAAGGTGATGGCTTCCTTTTCCTTCAGGTCCATGAGCTTCAGGTCGTGATAGGCCTTGATCAGCAGAGGACGCATCTCATTCTCCGCCGGGTATGCCTGAAAGAAATCTCGGTAGAGGTCCATGACCGGCACCATCAACCCCGCCTCCTCGTAGACCTCGGCGATGGAGAACACATCATTCTGGTCGGGATCGGCCTTCCGCGCCTGCACCGCTTGGTGCAGCGCCTCGGCCTCCACCCCGGCAAGCCAGGTGAGCGAACCCGGTCGGCGCGGGGCGTAGACCTCTTCCCCGTCCAGATAGATCCGCATCTCGTACTCGTACTCCCCAGCGGGCTGCGCGGGCACGGGGAAGCGAATCATCTCAGCGGTGGAGGCCGGGGCGACGGTGTAGCGCTCACTGCCCACGCGAAGCACGTAGCTGAATTCCGGCCCGGCGTTGGACCACACCACTTCCGGGTGCTCTGCGGTCAGCGCGAGGTTTCGTGCCGTATCGATCTTCGGGAGATCCTCCGCTTTCTTCACGGAGCGACGCACCGTGGTGTAGCGCTGGGAGGTGGCAAACTTATTCTCGACCCCCTGCCAGAAGCCCCCCGCCGCGTCTCCCGAGGCCCCGAGTCCGGAGCCGGCAAGTACCTCAATGCCGGCCTCGAGCACCCGCAGGTGGGTCGAAGCGCCAAGATCGCGAATCTCCCCCGAGGCCTGGCTCGAGAGCTTCGCCGAGCCATCAGTAGCGGTGCGCACCTCATGCCCCGGGAAGAGGTACTTGTTCCGGGAAAGCACCTCCCAAGCCGCCCCGTCCCGACTGAATTCCACCGTACCCTCTAGCTGGCTCAGCTTTGCCACCGGGCCTGCAGCCAGAGCCGCGATCGGCGCCAGGAGGCCGAGCGCGAGGGCCCAAGCAATGCGCTGAATCTGTTTCATGTGTCCTACTCCTTAAAGCCGTTAGGTTTGCTCCAGTTTAGCGCGTTATCGACTGACCATCATGAAGGCTGCCCACACGTAGGGATAGCCCCAGCGCGGTGAAGCCGCCAATTCTCGCTGCGCTTCCCGCAGCGCTTCCCGGGGCGCCATGCCCTCTGCGAGGCGGGCATACATCGCAGTCATCAGCGCCTGCGTGCCAGCATCGCTGACTTCCCAAAGGGACGTTACCACCTCCCGCACTCCGGCCTCCTGAAAGGCCCGGCGGAGGCCATACACGCCCTCCCCTTCATGAATCTCCCCGAGCCCCGTTTCGCAAGCCGAAAGTACAGCCAGCTGAGTGCCCGAGAGATCTAGGTCGAGTACCTCCATGGCCGTGAGCACGCCGTCATTTCGCGTATCGAGCTGACCGAAGAAGGGGGCGTTCTCGTTAATACCAGCGAAGGCAAGACCCGCGCGCAGCAAGGGGTTATCCCCGGGCGGGGGAATGATCATCTCCGCAGAGCGCTGAGCCTTCATGAGGCGCTTGCGAAGCTTTTCCTGCGGCGCCAGGAAAAAGCCGTGGGTGGCGAGGTGGAGAATGGCAGGAGGTGCTGTCAACTGACCAAGCACGGCTTCCTGAGCATCCAGAGCCGTAAGAATTTCCGGCGCGGTCGTGGCGTCCTCGCCGAGGCGGCGCACGATCAGCTCTCCCTCAAGCCGGGCCCCGGGCAAGGGACTAAAGCTCAACCCCCGAAGGCCATCGGAAGCGGCTCGGAGCGATTCGAGCACCACGGCGGCGCGAGAGGCCGGCAAGGCCTCGTCCTCCTTGGCGCTGCGTACCATGGGCGCGGGACGCCCCGCAGCACGGCTTCGAGCCTGGGCCAGCTGCTCCGGGTCCGCCACGGCGTCCGTGTCATAGTCGGGCCCGGCCATCACCAGGGGTGGCGCCGCCGCCGCGGGAAGGCGATTGGGCAGCAAATCGCGGGCGGAAGACAGAATGCGCAAATCAAGGGTTTCGAGGAGGTAGCGCTCATCCTCATCCGCCAGCGCGTCGAAGGGCAAAATATTCAGCAGCCCATCGGGAACGAGATACACGGGCAGGTCCGGATTCAAGTATTCGGCCACCGGCGCCCAAACGTCCTCGTAGAGGAACATGCCCTCCTCAAGGAGCTC
>JADHNT010000078.1 GCA_016779385.1 Pseudomonadales bacterium | reverse complement strand
TGCCATGCTGGAAAAGCTGTTCATTGATGCGTCGGGCACGATCCACACCCACCCCATCAAGCGCGACCAGGACATCAAGGATGCCCTGCGCTATGGGTGCACCACCTTCGTCGCCGACAACATCGACGAGCTGGACAAGCTTGTACCCTATCGCCATCGCGTCGCGGTGCTGATTCGCGCAAGCTTCCCGAATCCCGCAGCCCGGGTGGACCTGTCCCGGAAGTTCGGCTGCGCGATCGGCGAGCTTCGGGCCCTCTTGGCGGCCGCCGATGCCCGCGGGCTTCACGTGAAGGGTCTGTCCTTTCACGTGGGCTCCCAGGTGGATGGCAGCCACCGCCACGTTCGCGCCATCGAAGCGTGCCTTCCTTTCCTTCGGGAACGGCGGCCCGGTGCCCTCGCCCGCATGACCGTGCTGGATATCGGTGGCGGCTTCCCGGCGAACTACGACGGCAGCGTGGAAGACATCGACGCGTTCTGTGCTCCGATTCGGGAAGCGCTTCAAGCTGTGCCGGAGCATGTGGAAGTGATCGCCGAACCCGGGCGCTATCTGGCGGCGCCAGCGATGACCTGCCTCACCACCGTGGTGGGTCGGGCCAAGCGGGGCGACCGGATGTGGTACTACCTGGATGATGGGGTTTACGGCTCCTTCAGCGGGCAGATCTTTGATCACACCCACTACCCGCTCATACCCCTGGACGCGGAAGGCGAGCCCCAGGCCAGCGTGCTGGCGGGCCCGACCTGCGATTCCGTGGACGTGATCGCCGAAGACTTCCCCGTGGGGGAAATGGCCATTGGTGCGCTGATCGTGGCACCCATGATGGGCGCCTACACCGCGGCGAGCGCTAGCGAGTTCAACTCGCTGCCGAAAACCCGCGTTATTGCCTTGGCGCCGCCCGCCTCCATGGACGAAGCGGACAACGTGCTACGCCTCGCCTAGCGAGGCCCCACGCCGGCGCTGGCGTGAGCCTTATTCACCCAGCGTCGGCGGCCCTTCTAACAGCATGAAGCGGGCTTCGGCCTCCGCCACCACCTCCTCGCTGCGCTCATCGACGATTTGCCCCTGAAGATCCACCACGCGCTTTCGCTGCTTTAAGCACCAGGCCTCAAGGCGCAGGGCGGTCCCCGTGGCGACCGGGGCGCGGTAACGCACCTCGGAGCGCGCAGTGAAGCCCGCCATGCCCTGGAGCCACAGCCAGTTCGCCATCACCTCATCAAGGGCTGTGAACAGCAGCCCCCCGTGGGTGACGCCGCGCCAACCACAGTGCGCCGCCGTCGGTGTGTAGTGCCCCAGACACCGATCGCCCTGCATTTCAAAGCGCATGCCCAGGCTTTGGGGATTCGTGGTGCTGCAGGCAATGCAGTGCGCCGTTTCCTCAGCCATGGCTGGCCTCCTCAACCCGCGCCGAAGCCGTACCCACTAGGCATACCCAGCCGTCAGCTTCGCGATGTTCAAAGTCCACCCCGACCCAAGCCTCGGCCACGGCCTCCGCCTGCGGAGGCAGGATGCCCGATAGCACCACCAGCGCCCCGGGTTTCAGGGTCTTAAAGAGTTCCGGCGCCAGGCTGACCAGGGGGCCGGCGAGCACGTTAGCCAGCAGCGCATCGAAGCGCGCGCCCGAAGGCAAGGTCTCCGTCACCGTCAGCTGATCAGCAACGCCGTTCTCCAGCCCATTGTGCCGCGTTGCCGCCAGGGCCTGGGGGTCGTGGTCCACCGCAACGGCTGCCCCCGCGCCGCAAACCAGGGCCGCAAGCGCCAGCACCCCGGAGCCGCAGCCAAAGTCCAGCACCGTCTCTCCAGCCCAGGCCCGTTCCGCCACCGCCGCTAGGCATTGCCGAGTGGTGGCATGGCCTCCGGTGCCGAAGGCCAGCCCCGGCGCGAGGCGCACCTCCGCCGCTGTGGCCTCCGCCTGCGGCGCCACCGCGACGCCCCGGTCATCCACCGGTACCACGGCAAGGCGATCGTCGAAGCACAGGGGCACGGCGAACTGAACCCAGGCGCGGACCCAGTCCGCTTCTTCCAGGGGCCTCATGGCGAGAGGCGGCAAGCTTTGCCCCTCGGCCACCTGCCAAGCGGCTAGCGCTTCCCGGAGCCGGGGCGCTAAGGCATCGTCAAAGGGAAAGAGCCCAGAGACCACCACCTCCTGCCACAGGGGCGTGGCACCGGGGGGGGGCTCCAGCAAGGGCTGGTCCTTTGCATCCTCTAGGCTTACGGCGGTGGCGCCCTGCTCTTCCAGCCAATCCGCCACGGCCTCCGCGAGGCCGTTGGATACGCTTAGCTGGGCGCGCAACCAGCCCTCAGCCATGAGGCGCCCCATCCGCCCCGAGGCGCGCTACCGCAGCGTCGATCGCCAGCAGGTAGGAATGGACCCCAAACCCCGTAATCACGCCGATGGCCACATCGGAAAGATAGGAGTGGCGGCGAAAGGCCTCGCGAGCATGTACGTTGGAAAGGTGCACCTCGATGAACGGCAACGCCACACCGAGAAGCCCATCGCGCAGCGCCACGCTGGTGTGGGTGAATGCGCCGGGATTAATGATCACCAGCGAAACGCCCTCCTGCGCCGCCTGGTGAATGCGGTCGAGTAGCGCTCCCTCGCTATTGCTTTGGAAGGCCTCTAGCGCACAGCCCTGGGCCTCGGCCCGGGCCTGGCAGTCGGCGTTGATCTCAGCGAGCGTGGCTCGGCCGTAGATCTTGGGCTCCCGGCTGCCCAGCAGATTCAAGTTAGGTCCGTGCAGCAGCAGCAGTTTTTTCATCGCTTACTCTCCCTCTGGGGCGGCGCTAAGGACCGCCTGCAGCTGGCGGCTCAGGGAGGCCACGGTGGGTTCTCCCTGCAGCCGATAGGCCTGAAGTTCCTGGCCTTGGCTATCAAAAAACAAAAGCGCCGGGGGGCCAAAGAGCCCGTAATCAGCCAACAGAGTGCGATCTTGCGCCGTGTTGGCAGTGAGGTCGAGGCGCCAACGCTCGAAGCGCGCAAGCGCTTCCGCCACGGGGGGCGCGGGAAAGATCGAGCGCTCCATGACCTTACAGGCAATGCACCAGTCCGCATAAAGATCAAGCACCACCGGCGGACTACCGGGGGCGCGGGCCGCTAGACGCTGGCGAAGGGCGCCGTAGCCGGCGAGGGTTTCGAAGGCCGGCGCCCGCTCAGCCGCCGGGCCCCCAAGAGGGCGGAGGGGATCGGCGTTGCCTTGAAGTCCTCCCCAGGCCAGGGCCACCCCGGCCACCAACAGCAGCACGCCAAGGGCTTTGCCCACAACGCCGAGGCCCCGACGCGGCGCGAAATCCAGCGCGCCCAAGGCGACGGCGGAGCCCAGGGCCAGCGCGGCCCACGCGATCAGGGTGACCGGGCCCGGGAGCACGCGCTCCAAAAGCCAGATCGAAACCCCCAGCAGCCCCACCCCAAAGGCCTTCTTGACGCCGTTCATCCAGGCGCCGGCCTTCGGCAGGAGGGCGCCGCCTCCGGCCCCTACCAGGAGCAAGGGGGCGCCCATACCCAGCGCCAGGACAAAGAGCGCGACCCCGCCCAGGACGGCATCTCCCGTGGTGCTGATATAAATCAGCGCACCGGCGAGGGGTGCGGAGACACAGGGGGAAACGAGCAGGCTCGACAGCACCCCAAGAAGGGCCACGGACCCTAGGCTGCCGCCTTCTCGGGGTGCGCCAAGCCATTGCTGCAGTCCCGCAGGAAGCTGAAGGGTGTAGACATCAAACATTGCGAGGGCAAGCAAAGCGAAGAGCGCCGCGAAGACAATGAGTACGCCGGGGCTTTGCAGCCAGCCGTGAAGGTTTAGTGCGCCCCCAAAGGCCCCCACCACCATGCCCAGAGCGGCGTAGGTGACGGCCATGGCCAGAACATAGGTCAGCGTCAGCTGAAGGTTTCGTCCAGGGCTGGCGCTCCCATGACCCACAATGATGCTCGACAAGATGGGCACCATAGGGAGCACGCAGGGCGTGAAAGCCAGCCCAATCCCAGCCAAGAAAAAGAGCAGGAGCGTACTGAGGCTAAAGCCCCCAGCCAGCCGGGCGGCCAACGCCCCTTCGGGAGCTGCAGCGGATACGGGCGACCCCGCGGCGCTCGGAAGCGCGGCCCGGGCGGGGCCCGACGCCGTGAAGGTCCCCGCGTTGGCGCCCGCCAGCGCGATCCAGCGTGTCTCCGGGGGATAGCAAAGCCCCGCATCGGCGCAGCCCTGATAGCTCACGCGCAACGTGGCGTCCTCCGGCACTTGCCCTTCGATGCGAAGGGCCACGGAAAGATCGTTGTAGAAGACCTCCACGGGGCCAAAGTAGGGATCGTCCTTCGCTAGACCCGAGGGGATAGACGGGTCTAGGCGCGCCTCAGGCGCCCCTTCGAGGGCAAAGGCCAGGCGGCCCCGATAGAGGTAATAGCCGGGGCGGATTTGCCAGAACACCCGCGGTGACGAGGCAAGGGAGGCCCCCACCGCGAAGGCCTCGTCCACCGGCAGGAAGTCTGCGCCAGCGCTAAAGCCCGAGGGGCTCTGGGTGGAAAAGGGGACCGCTGCCGCGGAAGCCCCGAGCGCGATCAGCAGCGGCATTAAAAAACGGCGGAAAAGGCTCACGGCGCTGGCTTAACCTCAAAATGGCCTAGGCGCGGAAGAATAGCAGCTCTAGCCTCCTGACGGCGCAGCCCCCACGCCGTACACTGAGGCTCTGAAGGCGTTACCCACCCCACGAATCCCGCCCCCGGAGCCCCACCCTATGAACGCACTTCGCGCCCCCGGCCTTGCCATGCTGCTCGCTGCCCTGCTGGCTGGTGCTGCAGGCTGCGCCCCGGCGGAGGAAGCGCCTGCGGCCCTGACCCTCAGCGAAGGCTGGATCCGCCTCCCGCCCCCGGGACAGGACCGGAGCGCGGCCTACCTCACCCTAACCGCCGCGGCCCCGGTGACGCTGGTCGCGGCGGAAAGCCCCTTGGCGGAGCGGGTGGAGTTTCACACCATGGTCCGGGACGGAGACCTCATGCGGATGCGCGAACTTTCATCGGTCAGCCTAGCGCCCGGGGAGACTCGGCGTTTGGCCCCTGGGGGTGATCACCTCATGCTCTTTGGCTGGGCACCGCCGGCGCAAGGGGCGGCAGGAGAGATTACGCTGATCGACGCCAACGAAACGCGCTACACCGTGACCCTCCCCCTTCGGGAACGCTAGGAGAGCACCATGGAAGAGTCCCACACCGCGAGCGCCACGCCCCAAACGCTCAGCCCCTCCCGCTGGCCCCTGCGCCTTGGGCTCGCCGCCGTAGGCCTGCTTTTTTTGGGACTCACGGCCCTCGGCTGGTGGTGGAGCCGGGAGCCTGCCCCCTTCTCCGTGGAGGACGCGGCGCGGGCTCATGCTGAAGCACAACAACGCCCCCTAGTCACCGGCTACCTGACATCCCACACCCTTCTCGCCCTTACCCAAACCTTGCTCGACAAGCCCGGCGGCTATCTGTCGAACGACCTGCTACCTCCCGGGGCCGTGGTGGACAACCTTCCAAATTGGGAGTTTGGGGTGCTGGTACAGATTCGAGACATGGCTCGCATCCTGCGCAACGATCTTTCCCGGGCCCAATCCCAATCCGCCGAGGACCCGGCGCTGGCCGAAGCCGAGGGAAAGTTTTTCTTTGATAACAGTTCCTGGCTCTTTCCCCAGACCGAGGACGAGTATCGCGATGGGGCCCGGCTCCTGGAGGACTACCTCGCCCGCCTATCCGACCCCCAGCAGCCCAACGCCCAATTCTACGCGCGGGCCGATAATCTGCGCGCCTGGCTGGCTACGGTGGATACGCGCCTGGGGTCCCTTTCCCAGCGCCTCTCCAACGCCGTGGGGCGACGCCAGCTCGACACGGCCCTAGCGGGAGACCCGTCAGCCCGACAGGCGACGGCCCGCCCCCAGGAGCGCGCGGAGAAAACGCCCTGGCTGGAAATCGATGACGTCTTCTATGAAGCTCGGGGGCAAAGCTGGGCGCTGCTTCACCTACTCCGGGCCGTGGAGCGCGACTTCCATGACGTGCTGGTGAATAAAAACGCGCTGGTGAGCCTGCAGCAGATCATCCGCGACCTGGAGCCCACCCAGGACCCCATTTGGAGCCCCATGATTGTTAACGGCTCGGGCTTCGGCTTTCTCGCCAACCACAGTCTGGTGATGGCCTCTCACATCGCCCGGGCCAATGCGGCCATCAGCGACCTCCGGGATCTACTCGCTCAGGGCTAGGCTCGAGCGAGAATGAAGCCTACGGGGCACCCTACTGGGCGCCCTTGTGACGCTCGATGGAGGCTTGGATCACCTGGCGAGCTTCCTCCGCATCCCCCCAGCCGGAAAGACGGACCCACTTCCCGGGCTCGAGATCCTTGTAGTGCTCAAAGAAGTGCTCGATGCGCTGGCGCAGGGTGTTCGGGAGGTCGGTGATTTCCTCAACGTCTGCGTATTCCACGGTGAGCTTGGCGGGCGGCACGGCGAGAATCTTGGCGTCGTAGCCGGACTCGTCTTCCATGCGCAGCACACCCACGGGCTTAGCGACGATCACGGAACCGGGCAGCAGGGGATAGGGGGTCACCACCAGCACATCGGCGGGATCCCCGTCCTCGGCGAGGGTCTCGGGCACATAGCCGTAGTTGCAGGGATAGAACATCGGCGTCGCCATAAAGCGGTCGACGAAGATGGCGCCGGTGACCTTATCCACTTCGTACTTCACGGGCCCCGTAGCCGCAGGGATTTCGATTACAACATTTACTTCCTCCGGGGCCCGGGGCCCGGGGGAGACACTGGAGAGACTCATGGGGGGATCTCGACTGTAGACATCTTGGGGGGGACGGGCGGAAGTATACCGCGTAAGCCCAGGGCATGCCTGGGGAATAGCCCTTTGACCCGCGCCTCCGGTATGATCCCAGCCGCTCAGCCTAAGCCGCCGGGGGGAACGGGGGTCCACACTGAGCTTTGGATCCGCCCATCAACGACGGTGCCCTAGAGCGCTGCTCCGATGGCTCGGCTCGGCTTACGCATTTTTTCAATAGAGAGGTTTCCATGGCGGATTTAGCACAGTCCCTGCTGATGTTGCCCCCAGCCTTTGGGGTGCTGGGCCTACTGGCTGCCTTCGTGATCTACGGCATGGTGAAGCGCTATCCCGAAGGTCAGGGCAAGGTGAAGGAAATTGGTGATGCCATCCACCTCGGCGCCATGGTCTTCATGCGCCGGGAGTACACGATGCTCCTTATGTTCGCGAGCATCCTCGTGGTGGCGCTGTACTTCGCGCTGAACGCTCAAACCGCCATCGCCTTCGTTGTGGGGGCCGGTTCTAGTGCCCTCGCGGGCTGGATTGGCATGTACGCGGCCACCAAGGCCAACGTACGGACCACCATTGCGGCGCATGATTTCGGTGCCCCCCAGGCCCTCTCCGTGGCTTTCTTCGGTGGCTCCATCATGGGCTTGTGCGTAGCGTCCCTGGGCCTCCTCGGCCTCGGCGCCCTTTACTACTTCTTCGGTGGCGACCCGGATAGTGCGCACAACATCCATGGCTTTGGCATGGGCGCCTCCTCCGTGGCCCTGTTCTCTCGCGTGGGCGGTGGCATCTTCACCAAGAGCGCCGACGTCGGCGCAGACCTCGTGGGCAAGGTGGAAGCGGGCATCCCGGAAGATGATCCCCGCAACCCCGGCGTCATCGCCGACAACGTAGGGGACAACGTGGGTGACGTCGCCGGCATGGGCTCGGACATCTTCGAGTCCTACTGCGGCTCCATGATCGCCTCCATCGCCATTGCCTCCACCATCGGCATCGCCGCCCTCGCGGGCCTCACGCCGGGGATCACGGACGAAGCCGAATCCCGCGCCGCCCTCATGGGCCTGCCCCTGCTGCTGGCCTCCGCAGGCCTGATCTGCTCCCTTGTGGGCATCGTGCTCGTTCGCCTCATGTCCGACCGGGAGCCGGCCACGGCCCTTCGCTTCGGCACCATCGGCGCACCGATTCTTTTTATCGGCGTGTCCTACTTCGTCATCACCGGCACCGGCGTCTCTGCTGACGTTTGGATGTCCGTAATTGCCGGCGCCGTCGGCGGCATCGTGATTGGTCTCACCACCGAGTACTACACGAGCTCCAAGCCCATCGTGCGCATCGCCGAATCCGGGGAAACGGGCTCGGCCACGGTCATGATCACGGGCCTCGCCGTGGGCATGCAGTCCGTGGTCATTCCCGTGCTCGCCATCTGCGCCATCATCTTCGCCTCCACCCAGCTCGCTGGCCTCTACGGCGTGGGCATTGCAGCCCTGGGCATGCTAGCCACCGTCGGCATCACCATGGCCATCGACGCCTACGGTCCCGTGGCCGATAACGCCGGGGGCATCGCCGAGATGAGCGGCCTCGGCGAAGGCACGCGGAAGATCACCGACTCGCTGGATGAGCTCGGCAACACCACGGCGGCCATCGGTAAGGGCTTCGCCATCGGCGCAGCAGCCCTCGCAGCGCTGGCGATCATCGCGGCGTTCGTGGAAACGGTGGAACACAACCGGGTCAGCGCCGGCGCGGGGAGCTTCACCCTGCACATCGGCGACCCCCAGGTGCTGATTGGTCTGTTCCTGGGCGGCCTCATTCCCTTCCTCATCGCATCCATCACCATGACCGCGGTGGGCGATGCGGCGATGGAAATGATCCAGGAAATCCGCCGCCAGTTCCGGGAAATCCCTGGCCTGCTCGAAGGTACGGGCACCCCGGATACGGCGAAGTGCGTAGACATTGCCACCTCCGCGGCGCTGAAGCGCATGCTCATCCCCGGCGTGATTGCCGTGGCGGCCCCGCCGGTCATCGGCTTTGGCCTGTCCGCAGAGGCCCTCGGCGGTGCCCTGGGCGGCGGCCTCCTCGGCTGCGTGCTCCTCGCGCTCACCATGGCCAACGCTGGCGGCGCTTGGGATAACGCCAAGAAGTACGTGGAAAAGGGCAACCTCGGAGGCAAGGGCTCGGACGTTCACGCCGCCACCGTGGTGGGGGATACGGTAGGCGATCCCTTCAAGGATACCTCCGGTCCGGCGATGAACATCCTCATCAACGTGATGGCGATCGTGTCGCTGGTGATCGCACCGCTGCTGGCCTAAGGCCGTAGCAGTCCGGCCGCCACAAGGCCACAAAAAAGCCCGCGAAAGCGGGCTTTTTTGTGCGTGGAAGAAAGCCCTCGAGCCGGGCTAGGGCGTGAAGGGGGGCAGCTTCTTCGGCACCAGTACGCGCTTAAGGCGGGCGATCTTCGGCAACCCGTTCACCCAGGGGGTCGGTGCCTCCCCAGCAATAAGAGGCGCCAGATAACGCCGGGCCGTCGGGGTGATGCCAAAGCCATCCCGAGTAATAAAGTTCGCCGGCAGCTTCTTTTCCCGGTTCGCCACCTTGGCCAGGGGCACCTCGCCAATGGACCAGCGATACCGCGCACCGCTACCGCGGACGATGGTAGGCATCACCGCATTCTTTCCGGCCAGAGCGAATTCCACCGCAGCCTTCCCGACCGCATAGGCCTGTTCCACATCGGTGGCGGAAGCGACGTGGCGAGCGGCGCGCTGGAGGTAGTCCGCGACCGCCCAGTGATATTTATAGCCAAGGGCGTCCTTAATCATGGCCGCGAGGGTGGGCGCAACGCCACCCAACTGCTTATGGCCGAAGGCATCCACGGTACCCGTGTCCGCAAGGAAGCGGCCGTCGGCGTAGTGAGCCCCTTCCGAGACCGCGATCACGCAGTAGCCCACCCGATCGACGGTCTTCTTAACTTTCGCTAGAAAGGCTTTTTCATCAAAAGCCCGCTCGGGGAAGACGATGATGTGGGGCGGATCATCCGGTGCCTCCTGCGCCAACCCCGCGGCAGCGGCGATCCACCCCGCATGGCGTCCCATCACTTCGAGAATGAACACCTTGGTGGAGGTCTCGGCCATCGACGCCACGTCCAGCCCCGCCTCCCGGGTGGCCACGGCCACATACTTCGCCACGGAACCAAAGCCCGGGCTGCAGTCGGTGAGGGGCAAATCGTTATCGACGGTCTTGGGCACCCCAATGCAGGCCACGGGAAAGCCCATGTCGGTGGACAGCTGGGACACCTTGTGGGCCGTGTCCTGGGAGTCGCCGCCGCCGTTGTAGAAGAAATAGCCGATGTTGTGCGCCGCAAAGACCTCGATGAGCCGCTCATACTCGGCGCGGTTTTCCTCAAGGGACTTGAGCTTGTAGCGGCAGGAGCCGAAGGCGCCACCCGGGGTGTGTTTCAGGGCCGCGATGGTGGCTGCCCTTTCCCGCCCCGTATCGATGAGCTCTTCCCGAAGCGCCCCCAGGATCCCGTTAGCTCCCGCGTAGACCTTACCAATACGATCCTTGTGAGCCCGGGCGGTCTCGATGACCCCCGCCGCCGAGGCGTTAATCACCGCCGTCACGCCTCCGCTTTGGGCATAGAAGGCATTGGGTTTCGCGCCGCGGCGTGCAGTGGCTGACATGGTGGGCTCCCGTGGATTTCGCTGAGCGAAGCCTACCCGATCCCCCCCTCAGGCGCGATGCGCATGCCCGCGCCCGCGTGGATATGCGACACTTCTTCCTCGTTTTCTAGGACCCTCGCCATGCCGCTCTTGCTATCGACGATTTGGGGGCTATGCCTATTTCGCCGGGGGCCCGACGCCCTGCCCGGCTCGTCGGCCTTCACGGCCCTGACGCTGCTCATCAACCTCATCCTATCGACGGTGATCGGGCTCAGCCTCGGAGAGCGCAGCCTCGCCGGAGCCCTCAGCGGCGCCATCGTCGCCACCGCGGTGCTCGCCTCTGGGCTGTGGTTTGTCCTCATGCTCCGAGGGCTAACGGCCCGCTTCCCCCAGAGCTTTTCCGCCCTTTTATGCACCGATGCGGTGCTGTCCTGCGCCCAATGGCCCGTGCTCCTGGCCTGGCCCGAGAACGGCACCGCACCACTCCTCATGCTCGCCGAGGTGGGGCTCATGGTGTGGTGGCTCGCCCTCTTCGCCTTCATCTTGAGCCGGGCCCTGGGCGTAGGCCGCACCCACGGCACCTTCCTCGCCCTCGGGCTTTTCCTGCTGGCGGCCATGGCCACCCAAAGCGTGCTTGGAGGCGCTTCGTGAAACTCTTCTTTATGGGCATCGGCGGCACGCTCATGGGCAACCTGGCCCTCCTCGCCAGGGAAGCGGGGCATGAGGTGCGAGGCTGCGATGGCGCGCTTTATCCGCCCATGAGCACGGTGCT
>JADHNT010000005.1 GCA_016779385.1 Pseudomonadales bacterium | reverse complement strand
CTAAGGGGCGCCTCCGGGTGGAGAATGGCCAGATTCCGAAGCAGCTTAGTCGCGACCGGGGTGCGCGGCCCAAGGCGCTGAAACCATCGTGCCGCCGTTGCCTGCGCAGTGGGCAGGGGCAAACGACTCAGCCGGCGAAAGGTCCAGCGCACCACCCACGCCTCGAGGCGCCAGGCCAGGGGCAAGAGCGCATCTTGAGCTTTGAGGGCTACGCGGGGGAGGAAGTAGAGCTTAGCCATGGGCGCCTCCCCAGGGTGGCGCCGCGTCCAGCGCGACCATAGGGGTCACGCACGGCGCTTAAGGGACTACTCAATCAAAAAAGATGGTGCCGAGGAGAGGACTTGAACCTCCACGGGGTTTCCCCCACCAGCACCTGAAGCTGGCGCGTCTACCAATTTCGCCACCTCGGCCTTCCCCGCGAGCAGACCCGAGGGGCGGCGAAATGTACAAATGCCCCGAGGCGATGTCAACTAGGATCCGGCGTGTAGCCGCCGGAAACCCCCGCCGTGGCCACGGCCACCGCGTCGTGACCGTGGAGGCTTTCGTAATGGTTCACCCGAAGCCAGAAATCCACCACCTGTTCGTCCGCCAGCAGCGCGGCCTTCAAGCGCCGAGCGGCGTCCTCACAGAACATGAGGTTTTGACCATTGAGGCGAGCAAAGGCCTGCTCATCTTCCCGCTTCACCGCCGCCTGCACGGGGGTTTTAAGCGCGCCTTCCAGACGATCCACCATCGCTTCGATGGGGAAGGTGCTCAGGGTCGGCGCGAGGCTCAGGCGAACCTCAGCGATGCTGCGCTGGCTGTGGGGCGTGGCCATGATGCCCTGCTCCGTACCCAGCCATGCCCGGAAGGCGTCAGCGTCGATTTGCTCTTGCCCGGCGAAGTCCTCGTCAAACTGCTCCTGGATGAGCTGCCGCGCCAGTGCTGCGGAACAAGGGCAGGTGGAAGAGTAGGTTACGGAAAGGGCCAGCTCGAGGCGCGTTTGCGCCCCCCGGCGCTCTGCCCGGAGGCGCACGGGGTAGCCGTTCCAGCCGCTGTTGTCGCTCACCAGAGCCGTACGCCGAAGGTTCAGATCGAAGCTCACCTCGACGAACGCGTGGGTGGAGAGCTCGGCGTGGCTATCGAGGAACTTCTCCAGCAGGGCGCCCAGGGCGGCTGGGGTGATCGGACCCGCGCCGCTGGCCTGATCCAGGGCCAGGTAAAGCCGGGACATGTGGATGCCCTTGGCCTCCGGATCTCCCAGGTTCACAAAGGCCTGGGCCTTCGCCGCGACTGGGACCGATCCGGCCTCCAGCGCGAGGGTCATGGGGAGGTGAATGGCGGCCATTCCAACCCAATCGAGTGTTTCCGCAAGGCCGGCGCCACCGTGAGTTGCGATGTCGGGCATGCCGCCCGGTCGCTCAGGAAGCTTAAGACTATTCATGGCTGGGTTCCGTTGGGGGTGGGGGTGGGCCGGTTAAATATCCGACCGAGCTACTTGGAGTATAGGCCGAGGCTCGGAGCCCCGCAACGGTGTCAAGGACAAAAAGCGGACAACTAACTTTCGCCCCGGAGCGCGTCCAGCTCCTCGGTTCCTAGTGTCCGGGCTTCGTCCGCGAGGAGCACAGGAATGCCGTCACGAATGGGATAGGCCAGGGCGCTCGCAACGCAGGCGAGCTCCTGCTCATCGTTGATGAGCTTAAGCGGCGCCTTGCTGACGGGGCACACCAAAATGGACAAAAGGTCACGATCGAACATGTTGAGGTCGTCCCCTGCGGTAGCAAGGGCGTATGCTAGCACTCTCACGGAAAAGCAGGAGCTTTGAACGTTATGGCCAGTTACCGGCGTACGCGGATGATCTGCACCCTGGGACCGGCCTGCGATAACGACAAAACCCTCCAGGGCCTTCTGGCCGCGGGCATGGACGTTGCCCGTCTGAACTTTTCTCACGGCGCTCACGAAGAGCACGCCCAGCGCCTGGCTCGCCTCCGCGCCCTGGCCGTCCGGCGCCGGCGACCCCTCGCCACGCTCCTCGACCTTCAGGGCCCCAAGATTCGCGTGGCGGGCCTCGGGGCCGAGGGCTGGACCCTCAGCCCCGGGGATCGGCTCACGGTGGTAGGCCAGGGCGAAACGAACCCCGCGCAAGGGCGCCTCGTGGTGAGCCACGAGGCCATCGTGGACGACCTGGCCGTAGGACAACGCATTCTGCTGGACGATGGGCGTCTCGCCCTGAAGGTGTTGGGTAAAACCCCTGACGCCCTAGAAGCCGAGGTGAAGGTTGGCGGCTGGCTTCAGCCCCGGAAGGGCGTCAACGTACCCGAGGCCCTCCTATCCCTTCCAGCACTCACGGAAAAGGACCGCACGGACGTGGGCTTTGCGGTGGACGCGGGGGTGGACTACATCGCCCTATCGTTCGTGCAGCGGCGAGAAGATATCGAGGACCTGCGCCAGGCCCTGGCGGATCGGGGCGCCACCATTCCCATCATTGCGAAGATCGAGAAACCCCAGGCCGTGGCCGCCCTCCCAGCCATCCTCGCGGCGGCGGACGGCATCATGGTGGCCCGCGGAGATCTCGGGGTAGAGCTCCCCGCGGAGCAGGTGCCCCTCATTCAAAAAACCATCATTCGCGCCGCCCGGGCCGCGGGCCTACCGGTTATCACGGCCACGCAGATGCTCGAATCCATGGTGGACAGCCCCACCCCCACCCGTGCCGAAGCCTCGGATGTGGCGAACGCCGTGCTCGACGGCACGGATGCGGTCATGCTGTCGGCGGAAACGGCGAGCGGCGCCTACCCTACGCTGGCAGCGGAAACCATGGCTCGCATCGCCCAGCTGGCGGAGGAGGCCCTACCTCCCGGGTGGCGAGGCCCGGAAAACGCCCAGCTGTCCGGCGACGCCGATCACGCCGTGGCGGAAGCGGCCTGCCGCCTGGCTGAGCAATTAGGTGCCAAGGCCATCTTCTGCCTCAGCAGTAGCGGTGCCACCCTGCGCCAGCTGTCTCGCCTCCGGCCCCAGACGCCCCTCATCGCCCTTACGGCTACGGAGGCCATTCGCCGCCGCTCGGCGCTGCTGTGGGGGGTGCGAGCCCTGCCCACGGAGCCGGCCATGGCGCGGGATATCGAGGGCGCCATGCGTGGAGAGCTGGTCAGGCTCAGAAACGATGGGATCCTGGCCTCGGGGGATACGGTGGTGGTGACCGCCGCCCTGCCCTTTGGGGCGGCGGAGGTCACCAATACCCTTCGCGTGGAGCGGGTGCCCTAGGAGCGGGGCCCCTAAGCGGCGAAGGGATCCCGCAGCACGATGGTTTGAGCGCGATCGGGGCCCGTGGAGATGATGTCGATGGGGGCGCCCACCGTCTCCTCGATGCACTTTAGATAGGCCCGAGCATTCGCCGGAAGGTCTTCCAGGCGCTTTGCGCCCACGGTGGATTCGAACCAGCCCGGGAGGTCTTCGTAGACGGGCACGATGCGGTCGTAGCCCTCGGCCCCGAAGGGCGCCGGCGTGGCGTCCCCGCCCTGATCCTGATAACCCACGCACACCCGAATTGTTTCTACGCCATCGAGCACGTCGAGCTTGGTGAGGCACAGGCCAGAAATGGAGTTGATCCGAATGGCCTGGCGCAGGGCCACGGCGTCGAACCAGCCACAGCGCCGTGCCCGGCCCGTGGTGGACCCAAACTCATGCCCCCGCTCCGCGAGGCGCGCCCCCACGTCATCAAAGAGCTCCGTGGGGAAGGGCCCGGAACCGACCCGAGTGGCATAGGCCTTGGTGATTCCCAAAATGTAATCAAGGTAGAGGGGGCCGAAGCCGCTCCCCACCGCCGTGCCGCCCGCGGTGGTGTTCGACGAGGTCACAAAGGGGTAGGTGCCGAGGTCGATATCCAGCAGGGCCCCCTGCGCCCCCTCAAACAAGATGTTGTCCCCGGCCAGGCGGCTCTGGTGAAGCAAATCGACGACGTCCGCGACGAGGGGCCGAATTTCTTCCCCAGCCTTCAGGGTGTCGTCCAGCACCTGCTGGTAATCCACCGCCGGCGCCTTGTAGTACTCCGTGAGCACAAAGTTGTGATACTCGAGGACTTCCTTCAGCTGCTCCGCGAAGCGCGCCTCGTTGAGCAAATCACCGACACGAAGCCCCCGGCGGGCGACCTTATCCTCGTAGGCCGGGCCAATGCCCCTCCCCGTGGTGCCGATCTTCGAGGCGCCGCGGCGCGCCTCCCGGGCCTGATCCAGGGCCACGTGGTAGGGCAGGATGAGGGGGCAGGCCGGGGACAGGTACAGCCGCTCCCGGGCCGGCACGCCCTGCGCCTCGAGGGTGCGCAGCTCCTGGAGGAACGCCTCCGGGGCCAGCACCACACCATTGCCGATGAGGCAGGTTACGTGTTCCCGCAAAATCCCCGAGGGGATCAGGTGAAGCACGGTCTTCTTACCATCGATGACCAGGGTGTGGCCCGCGTTGTGCCCCCCCTGGAAGCGCGCTACGGCGGCGACATGCTGTGTAAGTAGATCAACGACCTTGCCCTTCCCTTCGTCCCCCCACTGGGTTCCGATCACCACCACATTGCGGCCCATGGCTATTCCTTACCCAACGCCAAAGGCGTCAAAGTCCAAGTCGATCCGTTCCATTGAAGGCGTGCCGAGCCCTCTCCCGGCCCCATCACCACCCGCACCCCTTCCGCCCGAAGCGACGCAACAGCCCCAGGCAGAGCCGCCCGGGCCGTTGCGCTAGGCGCGGAGGCGGGGTCGGCAATAACCGGCGGATCACCGTCGGGCCCCGCGACTTGCGGGGCCAGGGCGAGCAAAGCGGCCAGGTCAGCGTCAAAGCCCGTCGCCGGGCGCGCGCGGCCGAAGGCCCCGCCGATTGCATCATAGCGTCCTCCGCGGGCGACGGCGGACCCCTGCTCCCCGGCATAGGCGGAAAACACCGCACCAGTGTGATAGGCATAGCCATGCAGTTCAGCGAGATCAAAGGTGACCGGAAGCCCCGGGGCCCGCTCTGCGAGGGCTGCGGTAATAGCGCGAAGCTCCGCCAAGGCTTCCCCCAGCGCCGGGTGTAGGGGCGCGAGACTCTGCTCCGCGGTCTTCAATACGGACGCATCGCCGTAAAGCTTGGGCAGCTGCTTCAGGGCACTGGCCCAGGGATCCTCCACGGACGCCAGCAAGCTGTCGAGATCGGCCGCGGCTTTACGCTGGAGCGCATCGAATACGGCCCGCTCCCGATCTTCGGGAAGCGCCGCGGCCTCGAGCAGGGCTCGGCAGAGGCCTACGTGCCCCAGCTCAAGCACCATCGGCCCCGCATCCACGGCGTCCAGCACCGCCCCCATGAGCGCGAGCACCTCCGCGTCCCCCTCGGGGCCCGGCACGCCGTAGAGCTCGGCCCCCACGCGCACCGGAGTGCGAGAGGGGAATAGCCCCTCGGGGCGCGCACGGAACACCGGACCGGCGTAGCAGAGCCGCACCGGGCCAAGCGGCTGGAGGCTCCGGGCATCGATGCGCGCGGCCTGGGCCGTGATATCGGGGCGCAGGCCCATCATGCGCCCCGTGTACTGATCTACCACCTTGAAGGTTTGAAGATCGAGCTCGGCGCCCCCGGCCACAGTGAGGGAATCCACAAACTCAAGGAGTGGTGGATCCACGAGCTCGAAGCCCGCCAGGTGGAAGAGATCAAGAAGGGCCCGACGCAAGCGCTCCAGCGCCCGCGCCCGCGGCGGCAAGACTTCGTCGACGCCCTCTGGCAGTAGCCAGCGATCGCCGTCCGTGGGGTCGCCCATGGTTTTCTTTCCTGTCCTTGAGGCAGCGCGCTGCCCTAGCGCACCGAATACAGCAGCACGAGCCCCAGGGCCATGCTGACCAAACCCACCCGGCGCAAGGCCGCGTCGTTAATGGCCAGCACCCGCTGCATGCCCCGGCGCCACAGGGCCGGAGCAGCGAAGGGCAGCAGACCTTCTATAACCAACACCAGGCTGAGCGCCGTCAGCAGCGCTTCCACCGGGGTCTAGTCCTTGCCGTCGTTCGCGCCGAGATACTTGAAGAAGTCGCTGCTCGGATCAAGTACCAGCACGTCGTCCTTGCCGGAGAAGGCGCGGCGATAGGCATTGAGGCTCCGGGTAAACTCGTAAAACTCCGGGTCCGCGTTGAAGGCCGAAGCATAGGTCGCCGTCGCCCGAGCGTCCCCTTCCCCGCGAATCTCCTCCGCGGTTTTCTGAGCGTCAGCTCGAGTCACTACGGCCTGACGCTCCGCGTCGGCGCGAATGCCCTGGGCCATCTCCCGACCCCGAGCGCGATACTCCCGCGCCAGCACTTCCCGCTCGGCGCTCATGCGCTGAAACACCGAGTTGCTGACATCGCCAGGAAGCTCGATGCGCTTAACCCGAACATCGATAACTTCAACGCCGAATTCCGTTTGCATCACTTCGGACAGGGCCGCCGTGAGGTTGTCCATGAGTTCGTCGCGCTGCCCGGAAACCACCTCATAGACATCGCGGCGAGAGAACTCATTCCGCAGCCCGGTACGCACCCGCTCGGCTAGGCGATTGGAGGCATTACGCTCATCTCCAGAAGTGGCGGTGTAGTAGAGTGCCACATCCTTGATTCGCCACTTCACATAGGAATCGACGTTCAGGGGCTTCTTATCCACGGTGAAGTAGCGCTGGGTTTCCGAATCCAGCGTCAAGATACGGCCGTCAAAGCGCTTTACCTCATCGGCAAAGGGCATTTTGAAATGAAGCCCCGGGGCGATGTCCGCGGTCTCCAAAGCCCCAAAGCGGAGCAAGACAGCGCGCTCCGTTTCCTTCATGACAAACACCGCGTCGGAGGCGAGGGAGAAGAGAATCACACCGATAACGGTAAGCAACATTCCACGAGTCGACATTAGCGGGGCCTCCGGGCGCTGCCATTATTGCTTCGTGCTTCAAGTTCTCGCAGCACGGCGTCCGTCAGCTGATCCACGGTGCTCTGGGAAGGCCGCACACCGCCCCCCGGGGCAGCCGAGTCCCGACCCTGAACAATTTTATCAAGGGGCAGATACAGCATCTGATTTCCACCCTCCACATCGAGGAGCACCTTGCTTGTCCGCCCCAGCACCTCTTCCATAGCGTCAATGTAGAGGCGATCCCGCGTGACCTCCTTAGCCTGGCGATACTCCGTTAGCAGCGCCGTGAAGCGGGAGGCCTCACCCTCAGCCCGCGCCACCACCTCATCCCGGTAGGCATTAGCCTGTTCGATGATTCGCTGCGCATCCCCACGAGCTTCAGGAACCACCTGCTCGGCGTAGGCATTGGCTTCGTTAATGAAACGCTCCTCGTCTTCCCGGGCCTTTTGCACATCGTCAAAGGCCGCCTCCACTTCCCGGGGCGGGGCGCCCCGATCGAGGTTCACGGAGCGTACGCTCATGCCAGTGCCATACACATTTAGATAAACTTGCAGTCGCTCTTGCACCGTGGCCGCCATAACTTCTCGACCCTGGCCAATGACGTCGTCCATGGTGGAGGAGCCCACCACGTGGCGCAGAGCGCTCTCCGTCGCCTGCTTGAGGCTTTCCCGGGGCTCCCGCACGTTCACCACGTAGGCCACGGGGTCGGCGATGCGGTACTGTACCGTCAAGCTGACGTCGACGATATTTTGATCTTCCGTGAGCATCTGCGCCTGGTGCTCTTCCACAAACACCCGAGTAGTGTTTACGGGAACAACGGAATCCACGCCGAGGGGGCGCCACCGCAGGCCGGGCTGCATAACCTCGCCCTGCACCGCACCGAAGCGGAATACCACGCCCCGCTCCTGCTCATCGAGCGTGTAGAAGCCACCGATAGCGTAGAGGGCCAGCAGCACCCCGGCCACAAGGGCTACAGCCTTAGCGCCAAAGCCCCCGGCGCCGCCGCGACCGCCGGAGCCGCCACCGCCGCCGAAGAGCCCACCCAGCTGGCTCTGCAGCTTACGGAAGGCTTCGTCTAAATCAGGGGGACCTTGATCGCCGCCGCGACCCCCACCCCAGGGATCCTGCTGGCGACCACCGCCGGGCTCGTTCCAAGACATCCGATTCTCCATTGCCGTCTGCGCTTGCGAAGACGCGCTACCCCGAAGGGATGCGCAAACGCCCGTGAGAAAAAGGTTTTCACCCCATGACCGTTGCATTCTAGGGAGCCCTCTAGGCCGCTGCAAGGCGAGGGCCGCCCTAGACGGGCTCAAAGCGGAGTCCCTCCGCCGCCAGGCGCTCCAAGGCATCCCGGGGCAGGCGAAGCTCAAGGGAAATCTGACCCTCGGCATCAAAGACCTCTTCTTCGACCCAGCCTTTTTGGTGGAGTTCCGCCCGCAGGCGCCCCGCCTCCGGAGGCAGGGTACCCCGGCCCCGAATCGACCCGCCCAGGGCCTTGCCGAGCTCCGTGGCCAGGGCGTCGTAAATCAGCTCGAAGCCGAGCTGCGCCGCGGCAGACACCCGCACCGTAGGCCGCGCTTCCGGGCGCATTTGGGCGCGGGGCTCCCAGTCCTCGGTCAAATCGATCTTGTTGTGGATCTCGATGCGCGGCACGCGGCTGGCACCAAGCTCCTCGAGGACGGCAAGCACCTCGGCGCGCTTGTCCTCCCAGCCGGGATCGGCGATGTCGATGACCAGCAGCAGCACATCAGCCTCCGACACCTCCTCGAGGGTCGCCTTGAAGGCTTCCACGAGGCGGTGCGGCAGGCGACGCACAAAACCCACGGTGTCCGCGAGGACCGCGGGGCCAAGCCCGGGAATAGCAAGGCGCCGCAGCGTCGGATCGAGGGTCGCGAACAGTTGATCCGCGGCCAGCACCGAGGCCTCGGCGAGGGCGTTGAAGAGGGTGGATTTCCCCGAGTTGGTATAGCCCACGAGGGCTACGGAGGGGACACGGCGTCGCTGGCGCGCCCGGCGGCTCTGGGCTCTCGTGGCCCGCACATCTGCGAGGCGCCGCTTCACCTGACCAATGCGCGTGCGCACCATGCGCTGATCAAGCTCGAGCTGCGTTTCCCCGGCGCCGCGCATGCCAATCCCGCCCTTTTGCCGATCAAGGTGGGTCCAGCCACGCACTAGGCGCGTCGACAAATGATCCAGCTGGGCGAGCTCCACCTGGAGCTTCCCTTCATGGGTGCGGGCCCGCTGGGCAAAGATATCGAGGATCAGGCCCGTGCGAGACAGAACTCGGGCCTGGACGAGCGCCTCGAGGTTCCGCTCCTGAGCGGGGGACAGGTCCTGGTCGAAGATGACCAGATCGGCCTCAAGGGCCTTCACCTGATCCCGGAGCGCCTCCGCGCGACCCGAACCGAGGAAGGTGCGCCGATCGGGCTGGCGCCGCTTCGCCGACTCCAGGGCCAGCACCTCGGCGCCGGCGGCCCGGGCAAGCTCAAGAAACTCCTCCGGCTCCGGGTCCGGCTTCCCTTCCAAGGCAACAGAGACCAGCAGGGCGCGTTCTCCGCCCGCTTCCCGTTCAAAAAAGAGGTTGGCGATCGTGGTCTCGCGCCCTAGCTGGGCGTGCCCCCCTGATCCTCACCGCCACCGGCCCCGGGCATGCGCACATTTTTTGAGGGCACCACGGTGGAAATAGCGTGCTTATAAACCATCTGGCTCACGGTGTTCTTCAACAGCACCACGAACTGATCGAAGGATTCAATCTGCCCCTGAAGCTTGATGCCGTTCACCAGGTAAACAGACACGGGGATGCGCTCTTTCCGCAGCGCGTTTAGAAACGGATCCTGAAGGGATTGCCCTTTGGACATCGGTGGGACTCCTAGGCCTAGCACTCACGACAACAACGAGCGCCAAGGGTGGGGGATGAGCCTTTTTATCGTTGGGAAATCATGGGGCCCGCCCCGGGGGAATTCAAGGGCAGGGGAAGGCCTTTGCCAGGTTGGAGGCGGACGGCAAAGCGAAATCTGGGCCCAGGGGCAGCCGCTGAAGCCCGTCCCAGCCCCTAAGCCAGGTCAGCTGGCGCCGGGCCAGCTGCCGGGTGGCGGCAAGCCCCGCCGCCCGCGCCTCTTCGAAGGACAGGGTCCCATCCAAGTGGGCAAACCAATGCGGATAGCCCACGGCACGAAGGGCCGGCAGCGCCGGAGACAAATCGCCCCGGGCCCTCAGCGCCGCCGCTTCGTCGAGCCACCCCGCCGCGATCATTGTGTCAAAGCGTGTCTCAATGCGGGCGTGAAGCGCCGCTCGATCCTCGGGCCAAAGGCCAAAGCATTGAAGGGAAAAGCCATCTTCCTCCAGGGGCCGCACCACGGGCCGATCCCAGAGCACGCTCGCCCGCTCCCCGCTGGCATCCATGATCTCCAGGGCCCGGAGCACACGCCGAGGGTTCTTCAAATCGACGCGCCGAGCGCCCTCCGGGTCCTGGGCCCGGAGGGTTTCGATAAGTGGCGAGAGCCCCTCCCGGGCCAGCTGCTCCTCGAGCGCCGCGCGGAAGGTGGGGCGAGTTTCTGGCAACGCCGCGAGCCCCTCCTGCAAAGCGCGGAAATAGAGCATGGTCCCCCCCACGAGCAGGGGGATGCGTCCCGCCGCCCGAGCCCGCGCCATGGCCGCCCGGGCATCGGCGAGGAAATCGGCGGCGGAGTAGGGGTCCGCGGGATCCCGAATGTCGATGAGCTCGTGGGGATAGGCGGCGAGCTCCGCCGCCGTGGGCTGGGCCGCGCCGATGGCCAGGCCGCGATAGACCAAGGTGGCGTCTACGCTGATAAGGTGCACGGGATAGCGATCGGCCAGCGCAAAGGCGAGGGCCGTTTTCCCCGCGGCGGTAGGCCCCAGAAGGGCGACGGCGGGCCAGGACACGCTAGCGCCCCCGAAGGAAGAGACGATCGAGCTCCGGCAGACTTAAGGCCGTCCAAGTGGGGCGACCGTGATTACATTGGCCGCTGCGCTCCGTGTGCTCCATGGAACGCAGCAGGGCGTTCATCTCGGCGAGGGTGAGCGCACGATTCGCCCGCACGCTGCCGTGGCACGCCATGGTTGACAGGAGCGCGTCCTCCGCCGCCTGCACCCGCGCGCTGCTGCCCTCTGCTTGAAGATCGGCGAGCACGTCCCGCAGTAATTGCTCCACGTTGGCCTCCGCCAAAAGCGCCGGCACTTCCCGCAAGAGCAGCTGCCCCGGGGCAACGCGATCGACTTGGAGCCCTAGCGCTTCCAGGACCGGCCGAGCTTCCTCGGCGCGATCCGCTTCCCCCTCGCTCACGGCCACAGCCACGGGCACGAGCAGGCGCTGGCTTCGCACCCCCTCCGCCTCCCGGCTCCGCTTTAAGCCCTCGTAAGTAATGCGCTCGTGGGCCGCGTGCATGTCGACGAGGATCAGCCCGTCTTCGTTCTGAGCCAAGATGAAGATGCCGTGGAGCTGAGCCAAGGCGTAACCCAGGGGCGGCGGCCCCTCCTCCGATTCCGGGGGTAGGGTCGGTGCACTGACGGCGGGACCGCCTATCGCAGCACCGCCGGCCGCAGGCGGAAAGGCTACCGCAGGCTCAGCACCGGCGCTGGCCAGGTGCTCATAAAGGGCGAGGGTGGCGCCGGACGCCAGGGCGGACGATCCAAACGCGAGGGCCCCCTGGGGCCGGGGCGCAAAGGCCGTCGGCGCCGAGCCAAAGCCTTCACGCGGAGGACGATCGCTGTCGGCGGCGGGGGCGCCCATCACGCTGCGCTTGGCCGCTAAGCGATGTTCCGGGCGCATATCGCTAATCGCCCGCTTTAGGGTACCGAAAAGGAAATCGTGAACCTGGCGCTGCTCGCGGAAGCGCACCTCGTGCTTAGTCGGGTGGACGTTCACGTCCACCGTATCCGGGGGCAGATCCAGGAAGAGCACGAAAGCCGGATGGCGACCGTGATACAGCACGTCGCTGTAGGCCTGGCGCACGGCGTGCGCGATCACCCGATCCTTCACCGCCCGGCCATTGACGAAAAAGTATTGGAGATCAGCCTGGCTCCGGGAAAAGGTGGGCTCGGCCACCCAACCGTGGAGCCGCAGTCCGTCCCGGCTGCCGTCCAAGGCGAAGGCCGCGGCCAGGAACGCCTCGCCGCAAATGGCGCCGACCCGCTCTAGCTGCCGTTCCCCCGCCACGGCGGGGAAGTGGCGGACCGCCTTCCCCGGGGTGTGCAGGGCAAAGGTGACCTCTGGGTGGGCCAGGGCCAAGCGCCGAAGCACCTCTTCAATCCGGGTGCTTTCCGTGCGCTCCGTACGCAGAAATTTTCGCCGCGCGGGGGTGTTAAAGAAGAGGTCTTCGACATCGACGGTGGTGCCCAAGGGGTGGGCGGCGGGGTAGCAATCGACGTTCTCAGCGTGCCCATTGACCACTAACCGCCAGCCTTCCTCCGCGTCGCGATGGCGGGAGGTCAGGCTAACCCGGGCCACGGAGCAAATGCTGGCCAGGGCCTCACCGCGAAAACCCAGCGTACCCACGGCCTCAAGGTCCTGGAGCCGGGCGATCTTGCTGGTGGCGTGGCGCGCGATGGCCAGGGTGAGCTCGTCCTTGGGAATGCCCGAGCCATTGTCCCGCACCCGGAGGCGCCGTACGCCCCCCTCCTCGAGCTCCACCTCAATGCGCGTGGCCCCGGCGTCGATGGCGTTCTCCACCAGCTCCTTCAGCACGGACGCCGGCCGCTCGACCACTTCTCCGGCGGCGATCTGGTTCGCAAGCTGCGGCGGCAATAGGGCTATGGACACGGCTTAGCTCCGGGGAATGACCAGCACCTGCCCCACGCGGATGCGGTCCGAGGCGAGATTGTTCGCCGACTTAAGGCGCGCCGTATCGATGCCGTAGCGCGCCGCGATGGTGGACAGGGTATCACCCCGGCGAATTTTGTAGCGCGGCGCATCGGCCAGCTGGGCCTGCCGGCCGGCAAGAAGCGTTCCCGGCGGCGGCGCCTGCTCGAGGTGAGCTCGAACCCCCTCAAAGATCGCCTCCGCCAGCCGGCTCTGGTGCCGCGCAGAGCGCAGCAGCCGGGCTTCCTCGGGATTGGAAATAAACCCCGTTTCCACCAGCAGGGAGGGGATATCCGGAGATTTCAAAACCACGAAGCCCGCCTGTTCCACCCGCTTACTGTGAAGCCGGGTGCGCGCCCCAAGGGCATCCACCACTCGCCCCCCAGCCAGAAGGCTTTGGCTTAGGGTCCCGGTCATAGCGATATCGATGAGCACCTGAGCGAGCACCGGATCCCGGTCCGCAAGGCTCACGGCGCCCACCCCGCCGATCAAATCGGACTGGTTCTCCTTGACGGCGAGCCAGCGAGCACTTTCACTCGTGGCCCCGCGCTGGGAGAGGGCAAAGACCGAGGCACCCCGGGGCTGGGGAGAGTCGAAGGCGTCCGCGTGGATGGAGATAAAGAAATCCGCGCGGAGATCCCGGGCCCGGGCCGTGCGACGGCGGAGCGGCACATAGTAATCGCCGGTGCGGATGAGTTCTCCCCGAAAGCCCGGGGTGGCATCAAACTTCGCCTTTAAGCGCTGAGCGATGGCCAGCACCACGTCCTTCTCTCGAACCCCGCCGGGGCCCAGGGCCCCCGGGTCCTCACCCCCATGCCCCGCATCGATGGCAATCACGATATCCCGCTGCGCCTCGGCCACGGGGGGCGGCGCCGCGGGCACCGTACCCTCAGGGCGAAGGTCCACCACCAGGCGATGCCCCATCCCCGCCACTGGGTCTAGGGCAAACACCGTGTGGCCGTGGGGACCGGTGAGATCGAGCACGAGGCGAAGCTCGCCCCCAGCTTTTTCGGCGCTCCGCACCCCCGCCAGGGTGGTTTGGGCCAGGGGCAAGCGGGCCGGATCGAAGGCGAGATCCGTGTCCGCCAAATCGAGCACAAGGCGCGCCGGATTATCGAGGGTAAAGGCCGACCAGCGCGCTGGCGCAGAGAGATCCAACACCAGACGCGTGTGCTCCGGACCCGCGTGGGTGCGCATGCCTTCAACGGTGGTAGCGCCCAGGGGGCCTGCGAGAAGCAGCAGCGTCAGCACTGCCCCCGCCCGGGCCCGTCGGAGGCGAGGCCGCGCAAATCCGGCTAGGAATTGACCCATGGGGAACGCAAACCCCGCACGCTGACTGCCAAGTAACTCGGTCAGTCTGGGCAGTCCCTCCCCCTTTCGCAAGGGGTCCACAGGCGGTCAAGGCGAGGGGACGGCCCCGTGAACTCGTCGCCCGTCGCCCTCCAGGTTAAAGCGCAGCGTCAGGGTGGCGGGAGGCAAGAGCCCCTCCCCCCGCTCGGGCCACTCAAAGAACAGCATGGCCACCTCCTCGAGCATTTCCCGAAGCCCCAGGGCGTGAAGTTCCTCCGGGTCTGCGAGGCGATAGAGGTCGAAGTGGACGATGACCTTACCGCCCAGCTCATAGCGTTCGAGAAGGGTGTAGGTCGGAGAGCGCACCGCGCCCTCGTAACCCAGGGCCCGCAGCGCACCCCGGACCAGGGTCGTCTTCCCCGCACCCAGATCGCCATAGAGGTAAACCACCTGGGGACAGGGCAGGGTCGCCAGCTGAGCGCCAAGGGTCAGGGTAGCCGCCTCATCAGGCAGCCAGTGGTCCCCCGCAAGCGCGCTCACCGTGCCCAGGCCTTTAGCAGGGGCCCGAATTCGTCAAAAAGATCTCGCGCCAGCAGGCTCGGCCCCCGGTGCTCCACGGCCCGGTCCCCGGCTTCCCCGTGAAGCTGCACCGCCGCCGTGAGCGCCGCCTCCGCCGCCAGCCCCTGAGCCCATAGCCCCGCGGTCAGCCCGGCCAGCACATCCCCCATGCCTGCGGTGGCCATGGCGCTATTGCCCCCGAGGCTCACCGCCAGGCCAGCCTGGTTAGCAACAATCGCTCCGGCCCCCTTAAGCACGGTGGGGGCGCCGTAGTCGGCAAACAGAGCCTGGGCCGCGGCGAAGCGATCCGACTCCACGAAAGCAGTGGGGCAGCCGAGCAGGCGTCCCGCCTCCCCGGGGTGAGGCGTAAGGAGGGCGGGAAAGGGGAGCGCGCGAGGCCCCGGCTCCGCGAGCAGGGTGAGACCATCGGCATCGAAAACCGTGGGCAGGCGCGCCTCTACCACCGCGCCAAAGAGCTGCCGGGCCCAGCCATCGAGCCCGAGCCCCGGACCCAGCAGGACCGCGTCAGCGCGGGCCAGGAGGGGGGCAAGATCCCGTCGATGGGTGACGCCCCGCACCATCAACTCCGGGCACCGCGCCAGGGCCGGCGCCACGTGGGCCGACGCCGTGGCCAGGGTGACGGCGCCCGCGCCGGCGCGCAGCGCCGCCTCCGCTGCCAAAAGGCCTGCCCCGCCCATACCCTCGCCCCCGGCAACCACCAGCACGCGGCCAAAAACGCCCTTGTGCGCGGCGGCGGGCCGAGGCAAGGCCCCCGAGGGCCGGGGGCCCAGGAGGGTCACCGTGCCCTCCAAGACCTCGGCGGGAGGCGGGCAGGCAAGGTCGGCGTGGGTCAGCGTTCCGACCCAATTCCGGGCTTCCCCGGTGAAAGCGCCGCGCTTAGGAAGCAGCAGGCTTTGGGTCACCGTCGCCCGCAGAACGGCGCCTGGGGCCGCCCCCGTATCGGCCTCCAAGCCGCTGGGCAGGTCCAGCGCCAGCACGGGCACGCCCTGGGCATTCACCCGCTCAAAGCAGTGCGCCAGCGCCCCTCGCACGGGGCGCGCAGGGCCCGTACCCAGAAGGCCATCCACCACCAGATCGAAGGCTGAAGGATCAAACTGATCGAAGGGGGCAAAGGCGACCCCGGCGGCCTCTGCAAAGTCCTGGGCGCGTTGCGCGTCCGCGCTCTTGGGCGGCGAAAGATAGAAGATGGTGCAGGCGAGGCCCCGCCCCTGGGCCAGGCTCGCCAGCACGGCCCCATCCCCGCCGTTATGGCCCGGCCCCGCTAGGATCGCCAACTGCCGTGCTTCAGGCCAGGATCCTTGCAGCGTAGTCAGCGCCGCCTGAGCTGCCCGGCGCATGAGCCGTAAGCCAGGCATGCCCTCAGCTTGGAGCGCGCGATCGTGCGCCTGGGCGGCAGCGGCCGTATAGGCCAGGGCATCGCTCATGCCCGGAACGGGGGCGCAGGTCATGGGGGCTTTCTCCACGTAGCAGGGCCGGGGCAGTATAGGGCCTCCCCCTGTCCCCTGCAGGTATCCCATGAGCAATGGAGCGACCCCCGCCAGCCCTGCGGTGCTTGACGCGCTGCGTCGACGCCTCGACGGCTGGGCCCGAGAGCTCGGCTTTGAGGCGCTGGGGGTCACAGACGTAGACGCCGGACCCCACCGGGACTATCTCGCCCAGTGGTTGGCTGAGGGCCACCACGGCTCCATGCTCTGGATGGAGCGCCACGAAGCCCTTCGGAGCGACCCCCCGGGGCTCTTGCCCGGGGCCCTTCGGGTCATCAGCGTTCGCATGAACTACCGGCCCCGGGATGATGACCCGGAAGCCGTGCTCGCCGACCCTCGAAAGGCCTATATCGCCCGCTACGCCCTGGGCCGGGACTACCACAAGGTGCTGAGGCCCCGCCTCGCTCGCCTGGCGGAGCGCATCGAACAGGAAGCCGGTGGGCAACACCGAGCCCTTACGGACTCCGCGCCCCTCCTAGAGAAGGCCTATGGGGAGAAGGCCGGCCTGGGCTGGATCGGCAAGAACACGCTGCTTCTGAACCGGGAGGCGGGCTCCTGGTTTTTGCTCGGGGAGATTTTGAGCACCCTTCCCCTGCCCATCGACGACCCCAGCACCGGCGACCCCTGCGGGACCTGCAGCCGCTGCCTGAGCGCTTGCCCCACGGACGCCTTCCGCGGACCTAGGCAGCTCGACGCCCGGCGCTGCCTCGCCTACCAAACCATCGAAAACAAGGGCCCCATTCCCGAAGCCCTCCGCCGTCCCTTGGGCAATCGCATCTTTGGCTGCGACGACTGCCAGCTGGTATGCCCCTTCACCAAGTTCTCAAGGCCCACGGGGGAAGGGGACTTCGCCCCGCGCCACGACTTCGATCGTAGCGAACTCCTGGAGCTTTTCCGCTGGGATGAAGCCACCTGGTCGGCGCGCACCGCCGGCAGCCCGCTGCGCCGCCCGGGCTTTGAGGGCTGGCAACGCAATCTGGCCGTGGGCCTAGGGAATGCGCCCTTCGATCCTGCGATCGTCGCCGCGCTCAGAGAATGCATGAAGACCGCAAGCCCCATGGTGCGCGAGCACCTGACCTGGGCCCTGGCAGAGCAGGCCGCTAAGGCGCCTTGAAGATCGTCCGCCGGTAGTGGGCCAGCTCGGCGATGGAATCGCGGATATCGTCCAGGGCCAGATGCCGCCCCTGTTTCTGCACCCCAGCGTAGGCCTCGGGATACCAGCGCGCGGCGAGGCCCTTCACCGTGCTGACGTCAATCAGGCGATAATGGAAGAAGGCTTCGAGGGTCGGCATGTGCCGGCGAAGGAATCGACGATCTTGATGAATGGAATTGCCACAGAGCGGCGCCTGCCCCGGCCCCGCAAAACTCTGGAGGAATGCCAGGGTTTCCGCCTCAGCCTGCGCCGTGGACACGGTGCTGGCGCGAACCCGATCCACCAGCCCCGAGCCTCCATGGTGGGTCCAGTTCCATTCATCCATTTTATCCAGCTCGGCTTCACCGTGATGAATGGCAAAAACCGGACCCTCGGCCAGAACCTGGAGCTCGCTGTCCGTGACCAGGGTGGCGATCTCGATAATGACGTTGTCCTCGGGATCGAGGCCGGTCATTTCCAAATCCATCCAGATCATGGGGGGGTGCTCGGCCATGGGAAGCTCCTTTCGCGGCAAGCGGCCGCAGCGCTGAACGGCAGTTTAGCAAAGGCCGTAAGAGGACCGCGCCCATGACCCGGGCCGTCGTGCTGTCCCACCTTGGTCATGAACTGCTCGTAGCACCGGAGTCGACTCTGACCCCCACCCGCTGCGCGCTCCGCAGCGCCCTGCCCCCCCTAGTGGCCGGGGATGAGGTGCGTCTGGCGGTGGACGGGGACACGGTGCTCGCCTTGGAGGCCCTACCCCGGCAAACGCTGCTGGAACGGCAAACGGCCCGGGGCACGCGACCCATCTGCGCTAACCTCGACACCTTGCTCATTACCTTTGCCAGCGCCCCGGCGCCCCACGGCGATCTATTGGATCCGCTCCTGGCCGCCGCCTTCGACGCGGGCCTCGAGCCCTGGCTTTTGCACAACAAATGCGACCTGGCCAGCCCCGAGGCGGAAACGCTACACCAGGCGTTCTCCGCCCTGGGCTTTCGCGCTTTTCGCCTAAGCGCCAAGGCCGGGGAGGGCATCGAGGCCCTGCGCACCGCGCTTCAGGGTCGCCGGGCGGCCTTTGCCGGGCAGTCCGGAGTTGGGAAATCGTCCCTTTTAAACGCCCTCATGCCCGAAGCCGCCGCCAAGGTTGGCAGCCTATCCGAACGGCTGAACCGGGGCCTTGGCCGGGGCCGGCACACCACCAGCGTGGTGCGCCTCTATCCCCTCGGGGCCTCCCTCACGGAGGGCACCCTCATCGACGCCCCAGGGCTCCGGCGCTTCGTTCCCCTGCCAGTCAGTACCTGGGCCCTGGCCAAAACCTTCCCAGACGTGGCCGCCGCTGCCGCCCACTGCCGCTTTCGCGATTGCGCCCACGACCAGGAGCCCGGCTGCGGGGTGCAGGCCGCCCTCGCCGATGGCACCCTGGGCGCCGAGCGTTTGGCTCGCTATCGCCAATGCCAAGCCGGCCCGGAGGCCCTATGAACCTTGATCGATGCCTCTCCCTGGAGGCCTTCGACGCCCTGGCCACCGAGACGCCCGGGCTTTGTCTACTGGATGTTGGTACTCCGCAGCGCTTTGCCCAGGCCCACCTGCCCGGCGCCCGGCTGCTGAACCCCATGGATCTACTCCTGGGCTTTGGGCCCGCGCCAGGGAACCCCCAAGATCCAGAGCGCCTGCGCCAAACCCTGGCCGGGGCCCTTGGCCCGGAGCCCTGGGCAGGCAGGGCTCCGGTGGTGCTCTACGACGACGAAGGGGGCGCCTGGGCCGGGCGTGCGGTGTGGACCCTGGAGCTCTTCGGCATTGAAACATGGGCCGTTCTTGATGGTGGCCTCATCGCCTGGGCCGAGGCCGGCCGGCCCCTAGAGCATTGCCCGCCGCCGAAGCCCTTCACCGTGGCCGAGGCGCCCCCCCTAAGCGCCTTCCCGAACTCCGAGCCCTGGGCCACCCTGGAGAACGTGGAAGCCGCTCTGGCGGCGGGCACGCACTGCCTTTGGGACGCCCGAGGCCCCGCAGAATATGCGGGATTCCAGCGCACTGCGGTGCGCAACGGCCACATCCCCGGTGCGGTGAACGTCCCCATGACTACCCTTCTTGATCCCAAAGGGAGCGGACGGCTGCGCGTCGATCTAAAGAGCTGGCTCTCGGAGGCAGGCATTGATGGCACCCGCCCCATCATTACCCATTGCCACAGCCACCATCGCTCGGGCCTCAGCTATCTTGCGGGCCGCCTCCTCGGCTGGCCCATCCGCGCCTACGCCGGAAGCTGGGGCGAGTGGGGCAACCACCCGACCACGCCCATTACGGAAGGACCGCACCCCCATGGTTGATCTTGCCCGCGCTCAGCGCTTTCTCTGGCTCCAGCATCGCCTTCCGAAGGCGCTGCTCACTCGCCTCGCCGGAGCCTTCGCACGCTGGGAGGGGGGCTGGCTCACGACCTTAGCCATTCGGGCCTTCGTCGCCGTATTCAAGGTAGACCTCAGCGAAGCGGTGGAGACCCGCCCCGAGGCCTTTCCGAGCTTCAACGCCTTTTTTACTAGGGATTTAAAGCCCGGGGCGCGAAGCTGGCCCGAAGATCTGGTCGTACTCGCGAGTCCCTGCGATGGCGCCCTCTCAGCCCAAGGCCCGATCCGCACCGGCCAGCTGTTTCAGGCAAAGGGCATCGACTACTCCGCGGCGGCGCTCCTGGCCGGCAACGCCGCGGCCTACAACAACGGGGCCTTTGCAACGATCTACCTCGCCCCCCGGGACTACCACCAGATTCACATGCCCCTCGCGGGCACGCTCATGGCTTTGCGCTACCTGCCCGGGGATCTGTTCTCTGTGAATCCCGCCACCGCTGCCACGCGTCCCGGGCTCTTTGCCCGCAACGAGCGCGCGGTACTCGAGTTTGAAACCCCCGGTGGGCCCTTTGCCCTCGTGCTCGTAGGCGCGCTTATCGTAGGCGCCATGCGCACCCGCTGGACCGGCCGGGTCACGGCCGAAAGCGCCGCTCGCTGGCGCCAAGGGGAGGGTACGGAGGTGGCGCGAGGGGAAGCGCTCGGGGCCTTTGAGCTAGGGTCAACGGTGATCGTGCTGCTCTCAGAACGCCTTCGCGGCACCCTCGGGAAGGACTGGCAGCCCCGGGACCCGGGGGCACCCCTGCGCCTGGGAGACGCGCTGCTAGCGCGCTAACGCCGCGCCCAGCTGAAGGGCATAACCTCATCGAGGCTGGCGGCTCCAGTCATCAGCATGAGCACCCGATCCACCCCCAGGGCTACCCCGGCGCAGGGAGGCAGACCCGCTTTCAGGGCCGCGAGGAGCGCCTCATCCACCGGCACATCGGGTTTGCCCAGCTGGCGGCGCCGGGCCCGATCGGCTTCGAAGCGGTCCCGCTGAGTTTTCGCGCAGCACAGCTCCTGAAAGCCGTTAGCCAGCTCTACACCGGCGACCACGAGCTCAAAGCGTGCGGCCGTCTCTTCGCCGGGGCGCAGCGCCGCCAGGGAGGCCAGGGCCGGGGGGAAATCCGTAATGAAGGTCGGTGCCTGAAGGGTTTCCGACGCCTCGCCGTAGAGCCACTCGAGGACGGTCAGGGGGTCGCCCTCGGCGAGAGCCAGGGGATCCCCCTCTCGCCCGAGGGCCGCCCAGTGCGCCGCCAGGGCCTCGGCCCAGGCAGACTCGGGGACCTCGCGCCAGGCCAGCCCAAATACCTGCTTAAGCAAGGCGTCGAAGGGGAGCCGCTCGGCGGGAAAGCCGGGGAGGAGCGGCTCGAGAAGCGCATCCATTTCCCCTCGCAGGGCCTCATCATCCCAGCCCGGCCGATACCACTCGAGCAGCAGAAATTCCGGATTGTGGCGCCGGCCCACCTCGCCGCCGCGAAAGGCCCGGGCCAGCTGATAGATGGGCCCGCTCCCGGCTGCCAGGAGCCGCTTCATGAAGTATTCCGGAGAGGTCTGGAGGGCCCCGCCTTCCGCCGCCGGGGCCTCCAGGGCTGGATCGGTCACCCCCAGGCGCCCCAAAACCGGGGTATCGACCTCGAGCACCCCGCGCTCGGCGAAGAACTGACGCAGATAGGCAAAGAGCTCGGCGCGGCGTTGCCACCGCGCCCGGTTCCCCCCGGGGGCCCAGGGGTGCTCGGCCATGGCTAGCCCTTGGCGCGGCTCTGGTATTCGGAGCTGCGCGTATCGACGCGAATCATTTCGCCTTGGTTAACGAAAAGGGGCACTCTCACCACGGCGCCGGTAGACAGGGTCGCGGGCTTGGAGCCTCCCTGCGCCGTATCCCCCTTGATGCCGGGATCGGTCTCCACCACCTCAAGCTCGATGAAGTTCGGCGCCGTCACGGAGATCGGGTCTTCGTTCCAGAGCACGATCTGGTAGGACTCCTGTTCCTTTAGCCACTCCTTCGTGTCCCCTACGGCGGAGGCGGAGGCAGCGACCTGCTCGAAGCTGCCATCGGTCTTCATAAAGTGGTAGAACTCGCCGTCGCTATAGAGGTACTCCATATCGAGTTCCATCACGTCCGCGGCTTCGATGGATTCCCCGGACTTGAAGGTGCGTTCCCACATGCGGCCGGTTTTAAGATTGCGAAGGCGCACGCGGTTGAAGGCCTGCCCCTTCCCCGGCTTCACAAACTCGTTTTCCATGATGGCGCAGGGCTCTCCGTCGAGGAGCACCTTCAGCCCTGAGCGAAATTCATTAGTAGAGTAGGACGCCATGATGTCTCCCAAGTCGCCAATGCAAATAGTAGGGGCCCGCCAGCGGCAAACCCCGGGCAAAGGCCAAAGGCCTGGGTGCGGCGGGAGGCGAAATCGCCTTTCTCCTTTCCTCAACCCTGGCAGCGGGGCGTGATGATACCTATAAGCTTGGAATCTGGGCAGCCCGAGGATTGGCGCAAACTGCTCCGGGAAGCCCTGCGCACCCCAGAAGCGATCCTCGCGGCCCTGGGCCTCGAGGCACACCGCGCAACCCTTGCGCCGGATGGGGCGAGCCCTTTTCCCGTGCGCGTCCCCGTCCCTTTCCTCGCAGCCATGAATCCCGGCGATCCTTCCGATCCTGTACTCCGGCAGGTGCTGGCGAGCCAGGACGAACGCGCGCTCACCCCAGGGTTCTCCACGGACCCGCTGGAGGAGCAGTTCCACAGCCCCGTGCCCGGCTTGCTGCACAAATACCAGAACCGCGCCCTCCTGATCACCACCGGCGCCTGCGCCGTGCATTGCCGCTACTGCTTTCGGCGTCATTACCCCTACAGCGAGGGCCATAGCGGCGGCGCCCAGCTTCCCGCGGCCCTCGCCTACCTGGAACGGGAAACCAGTATCGAGGAGGTGATCCTCTCAGGGGGCGATCCCCTCGTGCTGGACGACGAGAAGCTGGCCGCGCTCCTCACGGCCCTGGAGGCGCTTCCCCATCTGAAGCGGGTGCGTTTGCACAGCCGTACCCCGGTGGTGCTGCCCCAGCGGATCGCCGATGCTCTGGTGCGTCGACTCGCTGCCAGCCGCCTTCAGGTGGTACTCGTGGTGCATGTGAATCACGCGCAAGAGCTGCGGGCGGGCCTCCCGGAGCGGCTGCCCGCGCTCCGGGCCGCGGGGGTGACCCTGCTCAATCAGGCCGTGCTCCTCCGGGGGGTCAACGACAGCCTCGCCGCGCTCACCGCGCTCAGCGATGGGCTCTTCGCCGCAGGCATCCTCCCCTACTATCTGCACCTGCTTGATCCCGTGGCCGGGGCGGCGCATTTCGCGGTGGAAGAGGAAGCGGCCTTCGCGCTGTACCAAGCGCTCTGCGAAGCCCGCTCGGGCTATCTGGTCCCGAAGCTCACCCGGGAGATCCCCGGTCGTGCGGGCAAGCAAAGCTACGCGCCGACCCTCGGGCCCCGGCCTTGAGCCTAGCGCCCGGCCTTAGGCGGCAAAATCGTCGTCGGAAAAGCCCAGCAGATAAAGCAGGCCGTCGAGACCCAGGGTGGAAATGGCATGGCTAGCCCGGGCCCGAACGAGAGGCTTCGCCCGGTAGGCAATGCCCAGCCCAGCTGCCGCCAGCATGGGCAAATCGTTAGCGCCGTCGCCGATGGCGATCACCTGCTCAAGGGCCAGCCCTTCCTGCGCCGCCAGGGCCTGAAGGAGCTCCGCCTTCCGCGCCCCGTCGACGATGGGGCGCGCCACCATGCCCGTCACCACGCCATTGGCCATAGGCAACTCGTTGGCGAAGACGTAGTCGATACCGAGCCGGGCCTTCAGCTGCTCCCCAAAAAACTGAAACCCGCCGCTAATAATGGCGGTTTTATAGCCCAAGCGATGAAGCGCGTTCACTAAACGCTCGGCGCCCTCCGATAGGGGCAGCGCCTGGGCCACCTCATCCAGCGCCGCCTCCGGAAGGCCCTCAAGGAGGGCCACCCGAGCGCGGAAGCTTTCCTGAAAGTCGAGCTCTCCGCGCATGGCCTGTTCCGTAATCGCCGCCACGGCCTCCCCCACCCCGGCGCGCCGCGCCAGCTCATCGATCACTTCCGCCTCGATGAGCGTGGAATCCATGTCGAAGGCCACGAGGCGTCGGTTCCGTCGGTAAACGTCGTCCCTCTGCACGGCCACGTCGAGGTCAAAGCGCTGCGCGACCTCCAGCATGGCGGCCCGCAGCTCAGCCTGATCGGCCCCGCCGCGGAGGGCAAACTCCACGCAGGCTCGGGGTTGCTCGCTAGCCTGGGCCGCCGCCGGGGATGACAAACGGCGAAGCGCCTCCACCCGAAGCCCCAGCGCTGAGAGGGGCGCGGTAAGGGCCGCAAATTCCGCTGCGCCTAGGCGCCGGGCCAGAACAGTCACAATGATTCGAGGTTCCTGCAGAGCCTGGGCCCATCGACCCCA
Source organism: Pseudomonadales bacterium (assembly GCA_016779385.1). Lineage (GTDB taxonomy): Bacteria > Pseudomonadota > Gammaproteobacteria > Pseudomonadales > Azotimanducaceae > Salivita. Next base: position 25,969 of record JADHNT010000005.1, on the reverse strand, counting down.
AGCTTCGGCGGTGAGCGCCGCGGAACTGATGCGCGCGCCCAGGGGCTTGAGGGCCCCTTCAAGGGCATGCTGCACCGGGGCGAAGGCCTCCACTGTTGCTTGGTGCACCAGGGTAAGCAGCACCTGGCCCTGAAGCACACTCTGGGACACGTCATCGAGGGCCACCCCCTCCTCCGCCAAAATCGCGCAGACGGTGGACAGCAGGGCAGGGTGCTCCGGGCCCCTAACGGTCAGCACAGCACGGGGTGCATTCACGAACACAGTTCTCCCTGTTTCCCCAAAAAGAGGGCTGCAGCCCCGGGGCGGACTCACTACACTCTGCTTAGGGCCTCGCGCCTGAATCTAGCCAACCCAAGGATGCCATGACCCCTTTTGTTACCCGTTGTGCCCTGGCAGGCGGCCTTGCGACGGCCCTCGTACTGGCGATCGCCCTTACCGCGAGCGGCTGGGCCTACGACGCTGACCAGAAGGCTCTACGGACCACCTATGGTAGCACCCTGGCGGAGCAACTCGCTGCCAGCGCCATCGACCCGCTCCTCGCAAGTGAGGCGCTGCGGCTCACGTCCCTCACCCAGGAGATGAGCCACCTTTCCGGCGTCGCCTGGGCTGCCCTGTACGATCTGGACGGGCGGCGCCTCGCCGGAGGCGAGGGCGCGCCGGCGCAGGCCCCAAAAACCGATCGGGTCACCCGCTTTCAGCAGCCGCTGATTTTTGGGCGGGAAGTGCTTGGCAAGGCCGTGGTCGCTCTCCCCGCCCTCAGCACCGAGCGCCAGGGCCCTACCGCTTCCGTCGCCGTGGCCGCGGGACTCATTGTCCTACTCACCATTCTCAGCGGCCTGCTGGGTCAATCGGTCGAACGGCGACTGCTCCAGCTTCGCGAGCGGCTCGAGGCAAAGCTAGGGCGTACGGTCTCCCCCGCGGACCCGCTCCAAGCCCTGATCCAGCTGATCGATCCGCCTCAGCAGATCGTGCGCGCCCCAGCGCGAGGGATGCCTGCCGAGACCACGGCGCTGGAGGCAGACGAGGAGGGCGTTGGAGAGGAGCGGCAGGATCAGGCCTACCTGCTGGTGATCAATCTCTTTAACCAAAGCCAGCTAAGCCCTCAGGCTCGGCAAACCCTAATCGCCCAGCTGGGCCAGGCCCTCGATAGCCAGCTGGTGGGCAAGACGGGGCGCCGAGGCTTCCTGGCAGGCACGGGGATGGTGGTCCTGCTACCGCAAAGTTCCAGCAGCCTCGACCCGGCCCTCGAGGCCATCGAGCGCAGCTTGGCCTTGAAACGGACCGCTCAGGAAGCCCTGGCGGATGGGGCCATCCCCGCCGAGCTACGCTTTGGCCTCGAACGCCTTGAGGATGAGCATGCAGCGACCGCCAATCCCGAGACCCTGCTGACCACAGCAAGCGAGGCGGTCTATCGCACCATCACCCTCGCGGCCCTGGCCCGGGCGGGCAGCGTGGTGATTGGGGATGCAGTCATGCGCGCCGTCGACAAGGTAGGGGGGCTCGAAGCCGAGCCCGTAGCCGCCGGCGCCCTGGCCGCCCTGGGCGCTCAGGACCCCGCTTGGCGCGTCGCCGACCGCCCCGAGCCGAGGCCCGCCGCCGATGAGCAAGGGGAAGCCAATGTAGAGGGACCTGGAAACGGGGCGCCTTAACCGCGCTCGATCCGGTCCACCCGCTGGAACCCCCGGGGGAGACGTTGCCCCCGGCGGGCCCGCTCACCGCGGTAGGCGTCCAGGTCACTGGCCTTCATATTGAGGTAGCGCGCCCCCGCATGGACACGAAGGACCCCATCGGCCGGTAGCGCGACCACCCCACGAAGCACTTCCTCCCCGCTCACTATGCTGCCCTTGGGAAGGCTCAAAATCTTGTTGCCCTTGCCCCGGGCCAGCGCCGGCAGTTCGGAGACGGGGAACACAAGCATGCGCCCGGCGCTCGACACTGCCACCAGAAGATCGGAATCCGGCGCCTCCACCCGCTGCGGCGGCAACACCAACGCCCCTTGCGGGAGGGTCAGCACGGCTTTCCCAGCTTTTTGCTTGCCCACCAAATCCCCAAGACGGCAAAGGAACCCATAGCCCGCGCTCGAGGCCATCAGCACCGTGCTGTCCGGGGGGCCCATCATGACCCCCGCAAAGCTGGCTCCGGAGGGGACCGTGAGGCGCCCTGTGAGGGGCTCCCCTTGGCTCCGGGCGCTCGGTAGGCCATGGGCCGGGAGGGTGTAGGCGCGCCCCGTGGAATCGAAGAAGACCAGAGGTTCGTTACTTTTCCCCCGAGCCATATGGGCGAACTGATCGCCGCTGCGATAGGCCAGTTCCCGGGGATCAAGCTCGTGGCCCTTTGCGGCCCGCACCCAGCCCATCTCGGACACGATGACCGTAAGGGGCTCGGAAGACAGGCGCTCTTCCTCGGTGAAGGCGCGCGCTTCCTCGGCCGCAACCAGCGGCGACCGGCGCTCATCGCCATAGCGCTCCGCCGCCTCCGCCAGCTCCTTACCCAGCAGTGTACGAAGGCGGCGAGGCGATTCGAGGGTTTTCCCAAGGTCGTCCTGCTCGGCCAAGAGGGCTTTTTGCTCCCCCTCGATGCGGATCTGCTCAAGGCGCGCTAACTGCCGCAGCCGCAGCTCAAGGATGGCATTGGCCTGGGCCTCCGTAAGGGAGAAGCGAGCCATGAGCGCCGCCTTCGGAGACTCGGCCTCGCGGACAATTTTGATGACCTCGTCGACGTTGAGATAGGCAACGAGCAGCGCGTCGAGCACATGAAGCCGCTCGGCGATGCGATCGAAGCGATGCTGAAGCCGGCGTCGCACCGTGGCTTCCCGGAAGGTCAGCCACTCCGCCAACAGAGCCTTCAGGCCCCGCACCCCGGGCCGACCGTTAAGGCCCAGGACATTCATGTTTACCCGGTAGCTCCGCTCCAGGTCCGTAGTGGCGAAGAGGTGGCTCATGAGCCGGTCCGGGTCGATGCGCTTGCTCTTCGGCACCAGCACAAGTCGGAGCGGGTTCTCGTGATCAGACTCATCCCGGAGATCCACGAGCATGGGCAGCTTCTTCGCTGTCATCTGCTGCGCGATCTGCTCCAGCACCCGGGCCGGAGAGCTCTGCTGGGGCAGGGCCGTGATAACGACTTCGCCCTCCTCCAGATGCCAAATCGCCCGGGCCCGCACGCTGCCCCGGCCCGCTTCATAGATTGTCTTGAGCTCCTCCGGCGGGGTGATGATCTGCGCCGCCGTGGGGAAGTCCGGGCCCTGCACGAAGGCGAGGAGGTCTTCCGTTTCCGCCTTTGGGTTCGCAAGCAAGTGCTGGGCCGCAGCAGCGACCTCCCGGGCGTTGTGCGGGGGGATATCCGTGGCCATGCCGACGGCAATGCCCGTCGCGCCGTTCAGGAGCACTACGGGAAGCCGGGCCGGCAAGGTCTTCGGCTCGTCTAAGGTGCCATCGAAGTTCGGCACCCAGTCAACGGTCCCCTGGCCGAGCTCATCGAGCAGCAGCTCCGCAAAGCGCGTCAGCCGCGCCTCCGTGTAGCGCATGGCCGCAAAGGATTTGGGATCGTCCGGGGCACCCCAGTTCCCTTGCCCATCCACGAGGGGATAGCGATAGGAAAAGGGCTGGGCCATGAGCACCATGGCCTCGTAGCAGGCGCTATCCCCGTGGGGATGGAACTTACCCAGCACATCCCCGATAGTGCGCGCCGATTTCGCATACTTGGCCGTGGCGTTTAGCCCCAGCTCGCTCATGGCGTACACGATGCGCCGCTGCACGGGCTTCATGCCGTCACCCACATGGGGGAGGGCCCGGTCGTTGATGACGTACATGGAGTAGTCGAGATAGGCCCGCTCCGTGTAGCTCCGAAGCGGCACCCGCTCAAAGCCGCCGTCGGTCGCCGGCATCATGGTTTCGTCGGTCATGCGCGTTCCTTAGCTAGCGGTCGAGTTCAGCTTGATCACCCTTGGCCTCAAGCCAAGCACGGCGATCGCCAGCCCGCTTCCGCGCGAGCAACATATCCATCAATTCCCGAGTTTCTGCGTCCGAGTCCACGGTGAGCTGCACGAGGCGCCGGGTGTCCGGGGCCATGGTGGTTTCCCGGAGCTGCATGGGATTCATTTCCCCCAGGCCCTTGAAGCGCTGCACCTGGATCTTGCCCTTCTTGGGCTCGGCCTCAAGCTGGGCGAGGCGCGCGTCCCGTTCGCTGGCATCAAGGGCGTAGTAAACGGTTTTGCCCTGATCGATGCGGTAGAGCGGCGGCATGGCCACGAAGACCCGCCCCGCTTCCACGAGGGCCGGGAAGTGCCGCAGGAAGAGGGCACACAGCAGAGTCGCAATGTGGAGCCCGTCGGAATCGGCGTCGGCAAGGATGCACACCTTGCCGTAGCGAAGGCTGGAGAGGTCGCGACTTCCCGGATCGACCCCCAGGGCCACGGCGATGTCGTGCACTTCCTGGCTGGCGAGCACCTCCGCCGGAGCCACCTCCCAGGTGTTCAGAATCTTCCCTCGCAGGGGCATGACCGCCTGGAAGCTCCGATCCCGGGCTTGCTTCGCCGAGCCCCCAGCAGAATCCCCTTCTACGAGGAAGAGCTCCCCCCGCTCGAGATCATCGCTGCTGCAGTCCGCGAGCTTGCCCGGTAACGCCGGGCCCGCGGTGATGCGCTTCCGCGCCACCTTCTTGACGGCCTGGAGCCGGCGCTGGGCGCTGCGAATGGCAAGATCGGCAAGGGCTTCCCCCTCCGCCGTGTGCTGGTTTAGCCACAGGCTGAAGGCATCCCGGGCTACGCTGGTGGCGAAGGCCGCGGCCTGGCGAGAGGCTAGGCGCTCCTTGGTTTGCCCGGAGAACTGCGGCTCCTGCATCTTGTGAGAGAGCACGTAAGCGCAACGTTCCCAGAGATCCTCCGGCGCCAGCTTGAGCCCCCGGGGCAGAAGATTGCGCAGTTCGCAGAACTCCCGCAGGGCCTCCGTGAGCCCCGTGCGTAGGCCATTGACGTGCGTCCCCCCCTGCGCCGTGGGGATCAGGTTGACGTAGCTTTCCTGGAGCAGCTCGCCCCCTTCCGGCAGCCACTGCACGGCCCAGCTGATGGCTTCCGTGGGACCGGAAAACTCGTGGCAGAAGGGGCTTTCGGGACAGGTGGGCAGGCCTTGGGTGCTTTCCTCCAGGTAGGCTTTCAGGCCGTCCTCGTAGCACCAGCGCTGGGGCGGCGTGCCATTCGCTTCGTCGGTAAAGAGGATTTCCAGCCCCGGGCAGAGCACGGCCTTGGCCCGGAGCAGATGGGTCAACCGGCCCCGGGAAATATTGGCTGAATCGAAGAAGCTGACATCGGGCAAAAAGCGCACCGTGGTGCCCGAGCGTCGCCGGGGGGCTTCCTCCACCGCTTCCAGAGAACCCTGGGGCACGCCAGCCTCGAAGCGCTGGCGCCAGCGCTGCCCGTCGCGCAGCACTTCGACCTCGAGCCAGGTCGCTAGGGCGTTCACGACCGAAACCCCTACGCCGTGAAGGCCGCCGGAAAAACGGTAATTGTCATCGGAGAACTTCCCGCCGGCGTGAAGGCGGGTGAGGATCAACTCGACCCCGGAGACGCCGTGCTCCGGGTGCACATCCACCGGCATGCCCCGGCCGTCGTCGCTTACGGCGACGGCGCCCCCCTTCTCCAGCACCACCTCGATGCGCCGAGCGTGGCCCGCAAGCGCTTCGTCGACGCTGTTATCCACCACTTCCTGCACCAGGTGGTTAGGCCGGGCCGTGTCCGTGTACATGCCGGGACGTTTGCGGACGGGCTCAAGACCCGTGAGTACCTGGATCGATTCGGCCGAATAGGCTGTTTTCGCCATGACCTTCCTTTCGAGCTAACGGGTGGATCGAGCGGCGGGGGGGCCCACCGAAAAACGAGGGGCATGGTACGCCGGTCCTAGGATGGGCCCAAGCGCCTAGGCCCCAAGGGAGAGGGGCTCGGCGTCGATCCCCTGCGCCAAACAGAGCGCCAGGTATTCGCCAAGGAAGGCGTTGAGCTGGGCTTTTTCATCGGGAAGGCGCATTTGGGCGTTCGGATAGGCGTAGCGTGCCTCGAAGCGGTCCTGTCCCTGGTAGGCAAGCACCTCCGCCGTTTGACAGTCATGGTAGAGGCGCAGGCGCAGCGCTGGCGGGCGAATGAGGGGGTGCCAGGCGCTGGCCCCACCCTTGAACTGCACCGCTAGGGTTGTGGTGTAGGGGGCCCGTTCCTCGACCAAAAAGCGCAGCTCCGGGGCCTGCGCCCCGGGCAGGCGGAGCCGGAGGCGGCGCACGTCCTCGTCGAAGAGGCTGGGTAAAAGCGTTAGAAGGCGGCGGTAGTTCGCGTCGCATTCCGCCATGTGGCGGCTAAGATCAACACGATAGCTCGCCGAGGCCATGGGCTAGGCCACCGCCGCTTCGAGAAGGGTCAGGCGCTGCGCTGTCGCATCGAGGCGGACCCACGCCCCCACGGGCACCACGGCCTGATCGTCGATGTGGCCAATCATGAGCCCGCGCAGGCAGGGCGTCCCGGGCTTCGTGCGCTCCCGGAGCACCGTTTCGACGCTAAAGGTATTGTTGCTGTCTTCTGCGTCCGTGAACTTGCCGAAAACCAGCCCTGCGATCTCATCGAGCACCCCCGCCAGCCACAGCTGGGTGAGCATGCGATCGATGCTGTAGGGCGCTTCGTAAACGTCCTCGAGAAAAAGAATCTTGTCTCGGAAGTCTGGGAGATAGGGCGTTCCCACAAGGCTCGCGATGAGGGACAGATTGCCCCCCACGAGCACCCCCTCGGCGACCCCAGGCTGAAAGGTCTGCAGGCGGTTCTCCCGCCGCACCTGACCCCGGCTCGCCTCAAAGGGCGGTGGTGCGGCCAAATCGAGGGGCGTCACGGGCGTCGTCAATACCGCGTCGAAGGCCTCGAGCCCATAGGGCGACAGGTTCGTTGCGGCAATGGGCCCGTGGAAGGTGGTAAGGCCCGTCTTCGCGTAGACGGCATTCAAGATCGCCGTGATGTCGCTGTAGCCCAGGATGACCTTGGGTGCCCGGCGAAGCGCATCGAAGTCGAGCAAGGGTAGCAGCCGAGCAGCACCGTACCCCCCGCGAAGGCAGACGACGCCGTCAAGATCGGGGTCCCGGAAGGCGGCGTTCAAATCGGCCGCGCGCTCCTCGTCCATGCCGGCAAGGTACTGATTGCGGCGGAACAAGTGCGCCCCAAGGGTCACTTCGTAGCCGAGGGAGCGAAGAAACTCCGCGCTGGCTTCGATGGCGACGTCTTCTTCGAGGTTACTGGCCGGGGCCAGGAGCGCGACCCGGGCCCCGGGGGCCAGGTGCCGGGGCCTAAGGGCGGTGGGGCCCTTCCGCGAGCCCCCGACCGCCGCGAGGCTGGGCGCCGCGAGCCCTGCCAGGGGCAGAAGTGCGGCAGCGCGGAAGAGGTCCCGGCGCTCCATGACCGGCTAGTCCTGCACCAGTGTCAGCCAATCGTCGTGGTCCAACCGCTGCCCCCGCACCTGCTCGAAGTAGGCAGCCTGAAGGGCTGTGGTGATCGGGCCCCGAGCGCCCGTACCGATCTGCCGGCCATCGAGTTCGCGAATCGGCAGTACCTCAGCCGCGGTGCCGGTGAAGAAGGCCTCATCGGAAATGTAAACCTCATCCCGAGTGATGCGCCGCTCTACGATCTTCAGCCCCTGATCTTCTGCCAAGGCGAAAATCGTATTGCGCGTAATGCCGTCCAAGCAGGACGTGAGCTCCGGGGTGTGTAGTACCCCATCGCGCACCAGGAAGATGTTCTCCCCCGAGCCTTCCGCCACGTAGCCCTCGTTGTCCAGCAGCAGCGCTTCCTCCGCCCCCGCATCCAGGGCTTCCCGGAGCGCCATCATGGAATTCATATAGTTGCCGTTGGCCTTCGCCTTACACATGGTGATGTTCACGTGATGGCGCGTATAGGACGACGTCTTCACCCGAATGCCCCGCTCCTTGGCTTCCGGATCCATGTAGGAAGGCCAATCCCAGGCGGCAATGATGCAGTGGGTGGTCAGCCCTTCCGCCCGAAGCCCCATGCCCTCGGAACCGAGGAAGCACATGGGCCGGAGGTAAGCTTCCTCGAGCCCGTTTTCCCGCACCACTAAGCGCTGCGCTTCGTTGATCTCCGCCTGGGTCCAGGGCATGGCCATCTGCAGAATGTGCGCGCTGTTGAAGAGCCGCTTGGTGTGGGCTTTCAAGCGAAAAATCGCCGTACCTTCAGGGGTGGCGTAGGCGCGTACGCCCTCGAAGCACCCCAGGCCGTAGTGCAAGGTGTGGGTGAGTACATGCACCCGGGCATCGCGCCAGGGGACCAGTTCACCGTCAAACCAAATCAGCCCATCGCGGTCGGCGAAATTCGGCGCTGCCATCTCTTCACTCCCTCACGGGCCCTCGGGCCCAAAGTACCGCCCACCTTCGGCGGCGAAACCCGCCCAGATCTCCGCAACCTGCCGCGCCAGCGCCACTACCGAGGGGTCGTCGGTCCGGGAATCGGTGCCCTGCAGGGCACGGCGATGACCTTCGGCCCGCAAGGCCAGGTAGCTATCCCGAAGGAGAGAGGCTAGGGGTGCCCTAAGCCGCCCGGAGGCCTGCGCCGCGGCGAGGATGCGGAGGACATCAGTCCATGCGAGGAGGCCGGAATCTTCGGTGCTCCACGCCAACACAAAATATTGAACCATGAATTCAATATCCACGATACCGCCTCGATCTTGTTTCAGGGCGAAGCCTTCCGCGGCGGGCGCGGAGGCGCCGCCCTTGGCTACGCGCATGCGTTCGCGCATTGCCACAATCGCCTCCCGAAGCGATCCCTCCGGGCGCGGCATCGCCAGGATCGCCTCTCGGAAGGCCCGAAAGCGGGCCTGCCAGGGCGTCGGACCCAGGATCGGCCGGGCCCGCACCAAGGCCTGATGCTCAAAGGTCCAGGCGCGCTCGCGCTGGTAGCGCTCAAAGGCGTCGAAGGTCGTGAGGAGCAGCCCAGAGGCCCCCTCCGGGCGCAGCCTGAGGTCGATCTCGTAAAGCACGCCGCTGTGGGAGCGGTGGGAGAGAAAGTGCATGAAACGCTGCACCACCCGGTTCAGAAACTGCACGTTGCTAACGACCTTGGGGCCCGCCGTTTGCCCCGTCGGCGGTAAATCGTGGAGGAAGACCAGGTCGAGATCACTGCCCCATCCCAGCTCGAAGCCTCCGAGCTTGCCGTAGGCCAGCACGCAGAGTCCTTGCGCAACCGGCTGCCCGCCCTGGTCCCGGGGCGTCCCATAGCGGGCGACGGTTTCTTCCCAAGCGAGTTGGAGGGTACGTTCACAAAGCAGCTCCGCCAACGCCGAGAGGGCATCGCTCACCTTCTCCGTGGGCAGGGCCCCGGCAAGCTCGCAGGCGCCAATACGCAGAAGGGTGGCTTCTTTGAAGTAGCGCAGCTCATCCAAGGCCTGTTCGAGATCCCCCGGGGGTAGGCTCTGCACATGATCATCGAGGGCCTGGCGCAGGCGATCGGCCGTGGGCGGCTCAAAAAGACTTCGGCCGTCGAGAAGCTCATCGAGCAAGATAGGATGGCGCGCTAGCGTGTCGGCCAGGCCCCTTGCCCCCTCGGCAAGGCGCAGTAGCTGCGCCAGAGCAGCCGGGTTTTCCCAAAGAAGCACCAGGTAAGTCGTGCGACGGAGCACGGTCTGTAAGACCGGCAGGGTGCGCTCCAGAGCCAAGAGGGGGTTCGGGCGCTGCGCAGCGGCGGCGAGCCACCGGGGCACGAGCGCATCGAGACGCTCGAAGCCAAGGGGCTGACCGATGGCCTGCTCCGCCTGGCGCTTGAGCGCGCGCAACAGTTCCGGGACCCGTTTCCGAAAGGCCTCTCGCCCCTCGTCCGTACACTCAGAAAGGACCGCGTCCCCCAGCTCCCCGGCTGCCTCGGGGCTCGCCCAGAGCCGCTCCCAGGGGCCCAGGGGCGTTCCCTCGGGAGGCTCTGGCTCGTGAATCAGCGCATCAAAGATTTTCGCTACCCGAGCCCGCTCCGACCCGAGGGTTTCCCGCAACAGGGCCCCGTCGGCGAAGCCCAGCTGGTAAGCGAGGTTCTCCTCCTCCGGCCCGGGCCCAGGCAGGCGCTGGGTTTGCTCGTCGCGCCAGCCCTGCACGCGATGCTCAAGGGCGCGCAAAAGCCGATAGGCCCGCTGGAGCGTTGCTTCATCTTCCGGGGCCAGGAACCCGCTCTGGACGAGCTGGGTGAGCGCTGCGGGAAGGGACGCGGTGCGCAGCCGTCGATCACGGCCCCCGTGAATCAGCTGAAAGACCTGGGCGATAAACTCAATTTCCCGGATGCCCCCCACCCCCAGCTTGAGATCCTCGGCGAGGCCCCGGCGCTTCATGTCCTGACGCAGCAGACGCTTCATGCCCCGCAGCGCGTCGATGGCGCTGAAGTCGAGATAGCGACGATAGACAAAGGGCCTTAGGGCGTCGCACAGGCTGGCCCCCAGGGCCAAATCCCCCGCCGCCGGCCGGGCCTTCAGGAGCGCATAACGCTCCCATTCCCGGCCCTGGCTTTCGTAATAGGCGAGGGTCGCCTGTTCATGCTGGATCAGGGGACCGCTCTCGCCAAAGGGGCGCAGGCGGAAATCCACCCGGAACACGAAGCCCTCGACAGTTCGCGCATCCAAAAGGGTGATCACGTCCTGGAGCACGCGCACGTAAAAGGCCTGGAAGGTCCGCCCCCCGGGGAGAGTCCCGGGGGTTTCGTAAACGGCCATGAGATCGATATCGCTGGAAAGATTAAGCGCCCGCTCCCCCAGCTTTCCCAGGGCCAAAAGGGCGATTCGTTGGGGCGCTCCCGCAGCATCCGCCGGCGTGCCCCAAAGGGCGCTTAGCCGCGCCTCGGCCCCCGCGAGGGCCCGTTCCAGACAAAAATCGGCGAGCGCGCTGAGCGACTCCGTGGTCTGCGCAAGGGTTCTAAGGCCGGCAAAATCCTGCGCCAGGATCCGCAGCATCACAGCCTGGCGGAAGCGGCGCAGGGCCCGGCCCAGGGGCGCCTCAGCCAGACCCCGGGGGTCCTCCAGGGCAGCCGCGGCCTCCGGCGGCAGGGCCTCCGCAAAGGGCGCCCAAAGCCTCTCAAGGTTCGCGGCATCCATCGGCATCCCAAGCGCACCAGGGACGGCCAGCGCTTCGAAAAGGGCGCCATCCGCGCAGAGCCGATCCCGAGCCCAGGAGGCCCCCAGCAAGAGCGCGACCCAAAGGGGACCCTCCGGCCCTTCCAGCAGCGGCCCCAGGGGCCGACCCGCCTCGTGAAAGCGCTCGGCCATGGCCGCCACCGCGGCCGCCTGGTCGGGCCCAAGGGCCGGCCGAGGGCGCGGGGGGTCGAAGGGAAAAGCCGCAGGAACCATGGGCTTAGGACCGGGGACGTGGCATTATCTTGCCCGCTTTGGGCGCAGAGGCTTTAGCCTCGCGTCTACCCGCAAACCGGGCTCCCGCGGGGTGTGACTGCGTGACTGACAATCCATTGCCCTACGTCCAGTGGTTCCGTGGCGCTTCACCCTACATTAATGCGCACCGCGACCGCACCATGGTGCTCATGCTTGGGGGAGACGCGCTCGCCCACGAAAACTTCGATAACGTCATCCACGACGTGGCCCTACTGGCCTCGCTGGATGTGCGCTTGGTACTGGTGTTTGGAGCCCGACCCCAGATCGATTGCGCCCTCGCCCAGGCCGGCATGGAAGCGCGCTACCACAAGAATCTACGCATCACCGACCCCGCCACCCTGGGGCTAGTGCGCCGAGTGGTGGGCGATCTGCGCATGCAAATCGAAGCCAAGCTTTCCATGGGCCTGCCGGGCACGCCCATGGCGCAGTCGCGCATTACGGCCACCGGCGGCAATTGGGTCACGGCCAAGCCCCTGGGGGTGATCGACGGAATCGATTACGAGCTCACGGGCGAGGTGCGCCGCGTGGACGCCGCGGGGCTCGTCGCCCAGCTGGACGCCCGCTGCATCCCGCTCCTGGGACCCTTTGGCTACGCCCCCTCCGGGGACGTCTACAACGTGGCCTATGAAGAAGTGGCCGCGTCGGTTGCCGCTGCCCTGAAGGCAGACAAGCTCATTGCCTTGGACGACGCCCGTGGCCTCCTCGACGAGAACGGCGATCTTTTAACGGAGATGACCCCTGGGGAGCTCGAGCACTGGCTCGAAACGGCCGAGGATGGCTCGGAAGCGGGCAGCGAGCGGGCGCGGCAGGCCCGGGCCCTTCTCTGGGCCGTCCGCTCCGGGGTGCGCCGGTGCCACGTGGTCAGCCACTGCGACGATGGCGCACTCATCGAAGAGCTTTTCACCCATCAGGGTTCGGGCACGCAGATCACGGAGCACAGTGCCGAGCGCCTGCGCCCAGCGCAGCTTGATGACGTGGGTCGGCTCATGGAACTGACGGCGCCCCTGGAGCGCGCCGGCGTACTTCTCCCTCGTACCCGGGAGCGCATTGAGCGGGAAATCGCCCATTTCTGGGTGCTTGAGCTCGACGGTCTGCTAACGGCCTGTGCGGCCCTCATCCCCTACGCGGATAGCGGGGAAATCGCCTGCCTGGTTACCCACCGGGACTACCAGGGTCAGGATCGAGCGGAACGGCTGCTACGCCACCTTGAGCGGCTGGCGCGGCGCCAGGGGCTTGCGCAGGTTTTCGCCCTTAGCACCCGCACCGCAGCCTGGTTTATGGAACAGGGCTACCGCTTTGGCGCGGTCGTCGATCTCCCGGAGGCTCGCCGGGAACAGTGGACGCCGGAGCGCGCGTCGAAAGTGCTAACCAAATCCCTCTGACCCTTCGGCCGAGGCCGAATCGCTGTAAAAGAGACCTTCCATGAGCGATAACGATATTAAGCGCCCCTATTCCGCAAAGGTGGTGGACGGCGTCGAAAAAGCCGCCGCCCGGGCCATGCTCCATGCCGTCGGCTTTGACGCCTCGGACTTCAAGCGGGCCCAGGTGGGCATTGCCTCCACCTGGAGCAACCTCACCCCCTGCAACATGCACATCAACACCCTGGCAGAAGCCGCAGCAGAGGGGGTGGCCGGCGCGGACGCGAAGCCCGTGACCTTCAACACCATTACGGTCTCCGACGGCATCTCCATGGGCTCCCCGGGCATGCGCTACTCCCTGGTGTCCCGGGAGGTGATCGCCGACTCCATCGAAACGGTAGTTGCGGCCCAGGGCTTTGACGGCTTCGTCACCATCGGCGGCTGCGACAAAAACATGCCCGGCTGCGCCATCGCCATGGCCCGCCTCGATCGCCCCAGCGTGTTTGTTTACGGCGGCACAATTCAGCCGGGTAAGGAGCGGCGGGACGTGGTCTCGGTGTTCGAGGCCGTGGGCCAGCACGCCGCCGGCAAACTCTCGGACATCGAACTCAAGGAAATCGAGGCCACCGCCATCCCAGGCCCCGGCTCCTGCGGTGGCATGTACACGGCGAACACCATGGCCTCCTCCATCGAAGCCATGGGCCTGTCCCTGCCTAACTCCTCGGCCCAGGACGCAGTGTCTCCGAATAAGCTCGCGGACGCCCGCGCCGCCGGCGCCGCTGTAGCCCACCTGGTACAGCGGGGCATCAAGCCCTCGGACATCCTGTCCCGGGAGGCTTTCGAGAACGCCATCACCATCACCATCGCCCTGGAAGGCTCAACCAATGCAGTGCTCCATTTGCTGGCCATTGCCCACGCCGCCGGCATTCCCCTGAGCCTTGAGGACTTCACGCGCATCGGTAAGCGGGTCCCGGTGCTGGCCGATATGCGCCCGGCGGGCCACTACGCCATGAGCGAACTGATCGCCATTGGCGGTATCCAGCCGCTCATGAAGATGCTGGTGCAGGAAAGGCTCATGCATGGGGACTGCCTGACCGTCACGGGCAAGACTCTGGCGGAGAACCTCGCTGAGGTGGCGCCCTATCCCGAGGGGCAGCGGGTAATTCGCCCCCTTTTCGAACCCATTAAGAAGGACAGTCACCTGGTCATCCTCAAGGGGAACCTCGCCCCGGAGGGCGCCGTGGCGAAAATCACCGGGCACGAAGGGCTGCACTTTAACGGCACGGCCCGGTGCTTCCACGGGGAAGAAGCCGCCCTCGCCGCCATCCTCGATGGCACGGTGGTGGCTGGCGACGTGGTGGTGGTGCGCTATGAAGGCCCTAAAGGGGGACCCGGCATGCGCGAGATGCTCTCCCCCACCAGCGCCATCAATGGCAGGGGCCTGTCCGATCAGGTGGCCCTCATCACCGACGGTCGCTTTTCCGGGGGCTCCCACGGATTTGTGATTGGCCATGTGACGCCAGAGGCCTTCGACGGCGGACCCATCGGGCTGCTCGAAGACGGTGACGAAATCACCATCGACGCCGAAGCCGCCACTATCACGGTGCATGTCGACGACGCCACCCTGGCGGCGCGCAAGGCCCTCTGGACGCGCCCGACGCCCTATGCGACCCGGGGCATCCTGGCCAAATACGCCCTCACCGTGCGCTCCGCATCGGAAGGGGCGGTGACAGATAAGTTCGAGTAAGCGCCCTTACAGGACGTAGCCGTCACCGGTCGCTCGAACGGTGACGCTACTGACCGAAACCCCGAGGGGCTGGTCGATGGCATTGAGAATGGCGTCGACGATGTACTCGGGGTTTAAGGCAAAGTAGGCCGGGGACTCGGGGTCCTGCTCTGCCGCCGGTAGCTGCCCCGCTGCCATGGCTTCAAAGCGCGAGGCATCTTCTGCCAGGTAATGACCCCAAATCCCCTTTGGTGCCTCTGGATTGACGATATTCGACGAGAGGTTGGTCGCTGGTACCCCCGTGGGCTTGATCACCGTCACCTTAATCTTGCCCCGGGTCTCCTGACGGAAAGATTCAGAGAGGAAATCCACGGCGGCCTTACTCGCGCCGTACACCGCCGCGCCGATGGTGGGGTAGTTGCCGTAAATGGAAGACAGGTTAATGACCTGCCCCTGCCCCGCTGCCATCATGGGATCGAAGGCGGCGATCATGCCGTAGAGCACGCCCCGGATATTCACATCGATGCAGCGGTCCCAGGCGCCCACAGCCTGGGCATGGTCGGAGAAAAAGGCCAGGGGCATGGTGCCGGCGTTGTTCACGAGCACGTCCACGGCGCCAAAGCGCTCGAGGGCCGCGGCCACCAGGGCCTTCTGCTGGCCCAAATCGGAAACGTCCGTGACCTGCGTATGAAGCGCCGATGAAGCCATGGCCGAGGCCAACTCAGCGAGCCCCTCCCCATTGACGTCTCCTGCTACTACGCTAGCCTCACGTGCTAGTAAGTGCTCACACAGAATGCGCCCAAAACCGCTCGCTGCTCCCGTTACGACGACGGTCTTTCCCCTGATCCGATCCATCGATTCCCCACTCGAGATTTAGGACAGCTGGTAGCTTTGCACCAGCTCCACCAGGCGCTTAACGTTGTCCACGGGGGTCTCCGGGACGATGCCATGACCCAGGTTAAAAATGTGCCCGGGGCGACGGCCAACGCTAGCCATGAAGGCCCGGGCCTGCTTTTCCACCGCGGGCCAGTCGGCGCAGAGAATGATGGGATCCAGGTTCCCCTGAAGCGCCGGCACCCCCAGCGCATCCCAGGTTTCCGCGAAGGGCGCGCGCCAATCAAGCGCCAGCACGTCGGCCCCCAGGGCCTTCATCTGCGGGGCCAGGGCCGGGTTACCAGTACCGAAGTACACCACGGGCACCGCATCGGGGCGGGCCTTTAAAGTGGCGATAAGGCGCTGGGTGTAGGGCAGCGCGAAGTGCTCAAAGTCCGCCGGACTGAGCGCACCTACCCAGGAATCAAAGAGCTGCACGGACTGCACACCTGCTTCGATTTGCTGCCCAAGGTAGGCAGCCACCGCGTCCACGAGCTTGTCCATCAGCACGCCCCAAGCCTCCGGGGCGTTATTCATCAGACGCTTACAGTGAATATAGTTCCGGGAGCCGCCGCCTTCGACCGCATAGGAGGCCAGGGTGAAGGGAGCGCCGGCAAAGCCGATGAGGGGAATGTTGGCAGGTAGCCCCTCCCGGCAGAAACGCACCGTATCGCTGATGTAGGCCGTGCCTTCCTCCGCCACCAGAGGACGAAGCGCCGCGATGGCCTCCGGCGTGCGAACGGGGTTCGCAAAGCGGGGCCCCACGCCTTCGAGATAATCCAGCTCCAAGCCCATGGGCTCGAGCATGGGCAGAAGGTCCGCAAACATGATGGCCGCATCCACGCCGAGGATGCGCTGCGCATCTAGCGTGGCCTGAGCGGCCATTTCTGGGTTCTTAAAGAACTCAAGGGACGGGGTTTTCCCCTTCAGCGCGTGGTACTCCGGCATGTAGCGCCCCGCTTGCCGGTTCAGCCAAACGGGGGTGTGGTCGGTGGCTTCGCCCCGGCAGGCGCGAAGGTAGGGCGAATCAAGAAGGCGGGAGTCCATGGCGGCTCGACAGCAGAAGTAAAAATTGACGATAGCCGTGGCAAGGAGAGACGGTCAACCAAAGTAGACGGCAGGGTCCGTCGACGTCAGCGTCCGATGGAGCACCCAGCGGCGCCGGCGAAGGCCCTTCAGGCGCACCCAGGCCCCTGGCGCACCGCGACGTAGGGCCCCAGATAGGTAGGGGGCAAGGCTTCCGGCAAGGGCCAGGGCCCCCGGGGCCGCCAGCCCCTGAAGGCGCTCCGCCTCCACCACCGCAACCCCCACCACGGCAAAGCCTCGCCCCGTGGCCCGGGTGCCCAAGCTGACCGCCCGCAAAGGCCCCGCACTGAGTCCCTGGCGCAAGCGGGGCCCATCGCGCCCATGGGAAAAGGCCCCCAGCGCCTCCGCACAGCGAAGGGCCCGGGCCGCCGTTGCATAACGCGGCTCCCCAGGGTGGGGCACGAAATAAGCCAGCAGCCCATCCCCCGCAAAGCGGTCGAAGGCACCACCGCTCGCCGCCAGCGCGCCCCCGGCATGACCGTAAAAGGCGTGCAGCAGTTCGCAGGCTGGCGAGGTCCCCCGGGCTTCCAGCCACCCCGTGTAATTCGACAGATCGGCCATAAGCACAACACCCCAGGGATCGAAGAGGGCGCGGCGCGGCTTTCGCGAACGACGCCGCAAAGCGCTGGGCAAATAGGCCCGGAGCGCCGCATCGGCCTGGCGCCAGCGCCGGTGAAGAAGCAAAAAGGCAAAGGCACCCTGGGGCGCGAAGAGCAGCCAGAAGCCCTGGAGCGCCCCCATGCCGCCAGGCGCGCCAAGCCAGGGTCCCCACAGGGGAAGCGCAAGCAAGGGCAGGGCGGCGAGCAGCCCGGGCGCTCCATGCACCGCCGCCAAACCCAGCAAGGCGAGGGCCGCAGCCAAGTAGGCCAGCGCTACCGGCAAGGCGAGGGCACTTAGGGCCACGGGCAAAGCCAGAGCCTCGAGGCTCCAGAGGGGGCGATGGAGCAGACGGGGCCAGGGCAACTGGGCTAAGACCGGAGCCAGGGCGGTATAGCCCAAAAGGGCCCCCGGGGCCTGCTGCCGAGCCAGAAGCCAGGCCAGCAGGCCATAGGCCAGGACGCGAAAGGCAAGGATGTCGCTGCGAAAGGGGTGCATCGGCAGACGGACCCTTGTTTGCCCGGGGCGAGGAGGCCCCGAGTATGGCGCCAGGTCACGGCTCTCGCCGTGCGATAAAGGCAAAAGCAAGCCGGGAAAAACGCGAGCGCAGCAGGTAGACTGATCTCACTTCGAAGCACCCCGGGGCAAGGCGCATCGTGGAGACCATCGATATTCAGCTAGACGAGGGCCGCATTCAGGGCACCCTGGATCCTCGTTTTACCCCCGTCCTCGACGCGTTTATCGAGAATTTCAAAGCCCGCGGCGAGCTGGGCGCCTCCATCGCCCTGAGCCTGGGCGGTCGCCCCTGCGTCGACCTCTGGGGAGGCCACAAGGACAGCGCACGCAGCGAGGCCTGGGAAGCGGACACGGTCTCCCTGGTGTTTTCCGTGACCAAGGCAGCCACGGCGCTCTGTGCCCATCATCTGATGCACGAAGGCGCCTTCGCCCTGCACGACCCCGTGCGGCGCATCTGGCCCGAGTTCGCCCAGGCGGGAAAGGAAGACGCCACGGTGGCCATGATGCTGAACCACTCCGTGGGGGTTCCCGCCTTCCGGGAAGCCCTGAAGCCCGGCGCCTACCTCGACTGGGATTACATGGTGGAGCGCCTCGCGCAGGAGGCCCCCTTCTGGACCCCTGGGGTGCGCAACGGCTACCACATGATGAGCTTCGGCTGGACCGTCGGCGAACTGGTGCGCCGAGCCAGCGGGAAGTCCCTCGGCACCTACTTCAAAGAGCACTTTGCCGAACCCCTGGGCCTGGACTTTGCCATTGGCCTGCCGACGAAGGACCTCCCCCGGGTGGCCCCCATGGTACCTTTCAAGCCCGGGCCCCATACCCCCATCACGGATTTCACAAAGGCGCTACTCAGCGACCCCACGTCCATCTCTGCCCTGTCCCTGCTGAACAGCGGCGGCCACGATTCCAACGCGCCGGAGGCCCTGGCGGCGGAACTCGGCGGCGGCGGCGGGGTGAGCAACGCCCGATCCGTCGCCAAGCTCTTTGCGCCCCTCGCCGCAGGTGGCGGGGCGCTCTTCACGCGCGATGAGGTCGCCCGCATGGGCGCGGTGTCGGCGGCCACGCAGCAGGATGCCACTCTGCTCATCCCCTCGCGCTTTGCGCTGGGCTTTATGAAGAGTATGGACAATCGGGCCCGGCCCCACGGCGCCATCGAAAGCTGCGTGCTCAGCGAAACGGCCTTTGGCCATGTGGGCGCCGGCGGCTCCCTGGGCTTCGCCGATCCCGCCTGCGATCTCGCCTTTGGCTACACCATGAACGCCATGGGCGCGGGGCTTTTGCTGAACGATCGTGGGCAAAGCCTCGTTGATGCCACCTACGAAAGTCTGGGCTATGGGTCCAGCGCAAGCGGCGGCTGGCTCCCCAGCGCCTAAGGAACCCGGTCCATGAACGAAGCGCTATCCGATAAGCTGATCATCGTCGGGAATGCCTCCGACGATCCCTTCGCTATCGACCTGGCCTACGCCATCGGGCAAAACACGGATATCGCTGACCTCATCAGCATGAAGACCTTCGCCAACGGCGAGTTCTGCCCCCGCTTCATCTCCGACGAGAGTGATCTGACCCGCATCGGTCGCCAGCTCACGGGGAAAACGGTGGTGATCGTCTCCACCACCTCCCGGGTGATGAGCCGGCAGAACCTGGCCATGCGCACCCTCGTCATGGCCCGGGCCGCCAAGGAAAACGGCGCCAGCGAAGTGATCCTCGTGGAGCCCGACCTGTTCTACAGCGCCCAGGATCGGGGCCCCCACCCAGCCCTTGGGAAAACGGACTTCGATCGTGATGTCCACGACCTCAAAAAATTCGATGGCCAGCCCTTTACGGGACAACTCTACGCCCAGCTGCTACGCGTGGCTGGCGTGGACCGGGTCATCACGGTCCATAACCACAGCCGCTCCGTACAGCGGGTCTTCGCCGATATCTTCGAAGACCGTTTCCACAACCTCATTCCCTACGAGCTTTACGCCGACTACTTCCTAAACGCCAATATCGTTCAGCACGGCGAACACGGAGAGGGGCTCGTGCTGTGCGCCCCGGATAAGGGCGCCCGGCCTTTTGTCACCGAGCTCTTCGAGCGCCTCGGCTTAAGCGAGGCCAAGCTTGTGGTGCTCGATAAGGCCCGGTCCGGGGAGCGCAGCGTGGACATCACTCTGCACCCGGATTTCGCCGACGCCGCGGAAGCGGTGGCGGGGCGGGACGTGGTGCTGCTCGACGATATGGTGCGCACCGGCTCTACGGTGGTGAAGGCCTGCCGCTACCTACGAAGCCTCCGGCCCCGGCGCGTGGTTTTCGGGGTCACCCACTTCTACGCCAGCGACGAAGGCCGGCAGAAGATGGCCGACGGCGCCCTCGACGAAATTTTGACCCTAAACACCCTGCCGACGGTGCTGAACCGGGACGTGCAGGGGCGGCTACGGCGAAAGATGGTGGTGCTGAAGATTGAGCGCTGGCTGGCGCGCTACCTCGCGGATCTGTTGGGCCTGGAAGGGCGGGCTAAGGCGTTGCGGGAAGACAGCCTCTACCAAATCGATATGTCATCGAAGAATCCGCGCTTTTTGCGCAAGATCTGGTCAAACGAGCAGCTACCGGAACTCACCGGGCGACGCATGCACATTCACCCCGGGGAGGGCGTCTAGCGCAACGCGGGGGGGGGCATTCAACGTTCGAGGGAGGGGAGCCTGATGATCGATCAAGGAGAAACGGTGGCGCTACGCCACTATGGCTTTTTGGCCTTTTTGGCCTTGCTGAACGTCATGAACTTTGTCGACCGCCAACTGCTCGCCAGCTTCGCCAATTTCATCGTGCCCGATCTAGGCCTGAGCAACGCCCAGTTTGGTCTGCTCACGGGCTTTGCCTTCATCGTTTTCTACGCCGTCATGGGCCTGTTTATGGGGGCCGCCGCTGATCTTCTGCATCGCCCTCGCCTCGTGGCCGCAGGGCTCGCCCTCTGGAGCGCCCTCACGGCCCTCTCCGGCGCCGCCCGGGGCTTCGCGTCCCTTGCCGTGCCGCGCATGTTCATCGGAGTGGGGGAATCGGTGCTCACGCCGACCTCCATGTCCATGCTCGCCGATCGCTTCCCACCGTCGCGCCTGGGCTTTGCCGCTGGGGTTTACTACATGGGCGTACCCATTGGGGTCGGCGCGTCCCTGGTGATTGCGGGCACCCTGGGGCCCAGCATCGGCTGGCGAAACTGCTTCTATCTGCTCGGTGCTCTGGGCATCGCCCTGGCTGTGGTCATGTTGTTTGTGAAGGAGACGCCGCGGCGCCACAGCGCCGACGGGAACGCGGAGCGGCCAAAGCTGAAGGAAATCTTCAACACCGCTGCCAAGGCCCTGCGCTCCTCTCCGGCCCTGGCCCTCACCATGGCCGGGGGCGTGGCCCTTCACTTTATTCTCGGCGCGGCGGCCTTCGATCAACTTTGGTACGTGCAGGAGCGGGGCTTTGAACGCGCCTATATCGCCGAAACCACTGGCTGGATCGCCGTAACGGCGGGGGTGCTCGGAAACCTCTTCGGCGGCATGGGCGGGGACTGGTGGCAGAAACGTACAGGGCAGGGGCGCGCTACGTTTCTGTTTTGGATCCTCCTCGTGCTGGCCCCCTTCAACGTCCTCTATCGCATCGTTGATCCGGACACGATCTGGTTCTGGGTCGGGGTATTTGTAGGCTACTTCCAGCTTGGGGCCTTCTACGGACCCACCTTCGCCTCCGTGCAGGAGCTCGTGCCAACGCAGATCCGCGCCACCGTTGTGGCTTTTTACATCCTGATGCTGAATCTCGTGGGCCTGGGCTTTGGCATTACGGCAGGAGGCATCTGCATCGACTGGATGCTCGAAGCCGGCGTGGCCCAGCCCTATACCTGGACCCTGGTGGTCTTCACGGTGATCAGCCTACTGGCCATGCCCCTATTCTTCCTCGCAGGGCGCCGCTTCACCGCCGACCGAGACCGGCTCTTCGCCCTCCACGGCGCTTAGGCGCCCGGGCCTAGAGCCAGCCCTTGCGCTTAAAAAAGAGGTAGGGGGCGATGCCCGCCAGGACCATGAGGCCCAGGGCAAAGGGATAGCCCCCCTTCCATTGCAGCTCTGGCATGAATGCGAAGTTCATGCCGTAGATGCTCGCCACGAGGGTGGGGGGCAGGAACACCACGGCCGCAATGGAAAAGATCTTGATGATCTGATTCTGCTGAATGCTGATGAAGCCTTGAGCCGCAGCCATGAGGAAGTTCACCTTCTCAAACACGAAGGTGGTGTGGGTGAGCAGGGATTCCGCATCCCGGAGTATCTCCCGGCAGGTGGCCAGGGCGTCGTTGTCATCGCGAATGTGACGCATGAGGAAGGATACGGAGCGCTGCGTATCCAGTAGGCATAGGCGCACCTTACCGTTCGTATCTTCGATCTCTGCCAGCTCATCGATGTCATCTTCAAGGGTGCGGTCTCCGTCCTCGTCTTCCTTCAGCACGGACTGGCTCACGGCTTCGAGGGTGGCGTAGAGCTCCTCGAGCTCATCGGCGAGGTGATCAACCTTCTGCTCCAGCAGTGCGAGGAGCACCCGAAGGGGCGATTCCGCCAGCACCCGAGCATTGCGCACACGCAGGCGCATAAGTCGGAAATCCGGCATTTCGTTGTCCCGGGAGGACAGGAGCCGGGCCCTTGTGAGCGTGAAGGCCACGGTGCCATTCCGGGGCCGACCATCGGCGCGGTACATGAAGAGGGAATGGACGTGAATGCCATCTTCGTCGGTGAAGTAGCGCGAAGAAGCCTCGAGCTCCTCCATATCATCGGCGGTGGGCAGCACTTCCCCGAAGCGCACGTCCACGAGGGCCCGCTCTGCCTCATCGGGCGCGACGAGATCGAGCCAATCGCACTGGGCGTGGAGCGCCGGATCCTCCACCTGCTGGAGGCTGCCCTTCTGGATTCGATAGGCGTACAGCATGTCCGCATCCGCTCCTTAGGAAGACCCGCGCCTCGGCCCGCCCAGCCCTAGGCGGAGGCCGGGGGCTCGATGGTGAGTGGGTCCACCGCTTGCTCGTAGTCCACGCCGGGAATGGCGAAGCCAAACACCTGTAGGAACGCTCGGCGAAACTCCTCAAGATCGGCGAGCGCCTCCAGGTTCTCCGTGGTCACCAGGGGCCAGCGACGCTTCACTTCCGTTTGCACCGCCTCCGTTAGCTCCCAATCATCCAAGCGCAGCCGGCCCGCCTCATCAAGCCCGGCCTGATTGCCATAAAGCCCGGTGTCAAAGAGGCGCCAGATGTGTTCGATGATCGTTTCATGAACATTTTGCTCTTTCATGACACGGAACAGGAGCGACGCATAAAGGGGCACCACAGGAATGGCGGCGCTGGCCTGGGTCACTACGGCTTTCAATACGGCCACCCGCGCATCCCCGCCCTTTGCCGCGAGGCGCTGGCGGAGCGCAGCAGCAGCGCGGTCGAGGTCTTCCTTCGCCTTGCCCAGGGTCGCATGCCAATAGATGGGCCAGGTCAGTTCGCTGCCAATGTAGGTATAGGCCACGGTTTGGCAGCCTGGGGCGAGTAAGTCAGCGTCCGCGAGGGCGGAAACCCAGCGCTCCCAGTCTTCCCCGCCCATCACCTTTACGGTGGCGGCCACTTCCTCCTCCGTGGCAGGCTCGAGATCGAGGTCATGCACCTCGCCCTTATCCACGTTCAGGGTTTTAACGTGGAAGCGCTCCCCCATGGGCTTGATGACGCTGCGCCACAACACCCCCGTATCCGGATCCTGGCGCACCGGGGAGGCCAAGCTGTACACAATCAGATCTACCGGGCCGCGATCCTTCAAGGTACTCACAACCTCCGCCTTCAGGGCCTCCGAGAATGCGTCCCCCTCCAGCGTTTGGGTCCAGAGCCCAGCCGCCTCCGAGGCACGCTCGAAGGCGCGGTTGCAGTAGTAGCCCGCGCTGCCCGTCTTGCCTTCCGTGGGCGCCTTTTCAAAGGACACGCCGAGGGTTTCCGCCCCGGCTCCGAAGGCCGCCGAGATGCGCGACGCAAGGCCATAGCCCGCGGAGCAGCCGAGCACGAGCACGCGCTTAGGGCCGTCCTTCAGTGGCGCCTGCCCCTGCACCGTCCGCACCTGCGCATCAACGCTTTCGGCGCAGCCCAGGGGATGAGCCGTGGTGCAGATGAAGCCGCGGATGCGAGGCTTAACGATCATGGGTTTTCCTTTTCGTTTCCAGACTCGCCATTGTAGCAAGCGGGCCTAGAAGAGATCCGCCTCGGCGGCGGTATGGAGCACAGCAGAGACATCAATGACCCGAGGGCCCGCGCGCTCCACGTGCAGACGGGCGCGCTCCCGGAGGCCGAGCTTGATCTCCCGATCGCCATCGAGGGCGATCACCCCCGGACCTTCAAAGAGCACCGTCACGGCACTGGCTACGCGATGAGCCTCGGCCACGGACACCTCCCAGAATCGCCCCGGGGACAGGGGCACGGTGAGGCGACGATCGCCTGGGCTCCGGTTGCAGGTCACGAGAACGCCACCGTCTTCATGGGCGCTCAGGGGTGCCAGCATGCCCCCGAGGGGTGAGATGCCGACGGACGCGGGGGACGCGACGGTCAGCAGCGCGCGATCAATATTTTCCGGCGCCATAGGCAGGCGGTTACCAACGTGATCATTCCGTAGCAACACCGCATCGATAAGCGCCAAGGTGGCCAAGCCATCATAGGGGCGCACCCGCACCACCTTGCTGCGCCGGGAATGGGACGCCAGGGGCACCTTGCCACTGGCCACGAGCCCGGCGGCCCATCCCGCAAGGGTCGGCTCCACCAGGCTCGGAAAGACGTTATTGGTCCCCGTGGAGACCGCCACCATAGGGGCTTCGGGCCAAACCTGGGCCACGGCCCGGTGCGTTCCGTCCCCCCCCAGCACCACAAGCACGGTCACGCCCAGGTCCTTCATGGCCAGGGCCGCGGCGGCGGTGTCTTCGCCGCCATGCCTTAGGGGGCCGGGCTCCACCACTTCCACCCGGGCGCCAAGCTCCATGCCCTCCAGGGCACCGGTGCCAAT
The DNA here is from genome assembly GCA_016779385.1 of Pseudomonadales bacterium. Classification (GTDB taxonomy): domain Bacteria; phylum Pseudomonadota; class Gammaproteobacteria; order Pseudomonadales; family Azotimanducaceae; genus Salivita. Next base: position 1,404 of record JADHNT010000005.1, on the reverse strand, counting down.
GCGCCAGGGCTCGGCGTGTACGGCAAGGCATTCCACCCCGGCGGCGTCGGCTCCGGCGGCAATGCGGGCCACCATTTCCCGCTTCGCTTGGTGCGTGACCTCGGAGGCCCGGGCCGCCAAGCGCCGCACGTCTCGGCCAGCCATGGGATTCGCAATGATGCCGATGCGTCCACGACGGGCCGTCATCAACTTGCCGCCACCGGGCGCTGCGGGCGAGGATGGGCCTTTCGGCACATGGGACGGGAGCGAAAAATGAACCGGGACACGGGACCCCTTGCGGATGAAGCGGCGAGAGTGGCCAGCATCCTGAACCGGATTGAGCGCCTAGGCAACTCGCTGCCCCACCCCGCCACGCTCTTTGCCGCCCTGGCCTTGGGCGTTGTGCTCCTCTCGGGCCTGGCCGGGGCTTTGGGCTGGTCGGCCATCCATCCCATCACCGGCGCCGAAGTGAAGGCCGTCAGCCTGCTCGACGGCCCGGGTATCCGCCGCATGCTCGAGGGGACGGTGAAGAACTTCACCAGCTTCGCGCCCCTCGGGACCGTCCTCGTCGCCATGCTGGGCCTTGGCATTGCGGAGCGCTCGGGGCTTCTCGGGGCGCTTCTGGCTCGCCTGGTACGGGCGGCACGCCCCTCCCAGCTGAGCTTTCTCGTGGTGTTTGCGGGCGTGCTCTCGAGCCTCGCCGCCGACGCCGGCTACGTGGTGCTGATTCCCCTGGCCGGCTGGCTCTTCCACGCCGCCGGGCGCCATCCCTTTGCGGGCATCGCTGCGGCCTTCGCCGGTGTCTCCGCAGGCTACTCCGCCAACCTCATGATCGGTTCCCTGGATGCCCTGCTCGGCGGCCTGTCCACGGAGGCGGCTCGGCTCATCGACCCCAGCTACGAGGTCACTGCGGCAGGTAACTGGTGGTTCATTATTGCCTCCACAGCGCTGATCGCCGTCGCCGGAACCTGGGTGACGGAGCGAATCACCGCACCCCGCCTTGGAACCTACACAGGAGAGGTTGCAGAGAGAGACGACGACCCCGCCGCCCTGACCGGCTCGGAAAAGGGACTACGGGCCGCGGGCTGGGTGAGCCTAGCCGGGCTGGGTCTGGTGTTTTGGGGCCTCCTGCCCGCGGACGGCGTACTTCGGAATCCGGAAACCGGGAGTATCCTGGGCTCCACAGCGATTTCAGCCATTGTGGTTCTCATCGCGCTCTTTGCCGCTGCCGCCGGCATTGCCTACGGCCGCGCCGCGGGGACCCTACCCTCCACCTCGGCGATCATGGAGGCCATGGAAAGCACCATGGCCACCATGGCGGGCTACCTGGTACTGATGTTCTTCGCCGCCCAGTTCGTCGCCTGGTTTGGCTGGACCCAGCTGGGGGTGATCACGGCCATTCATGGCGCAGCGGTGCTCCAAACC
>JADHNT010000077.1 GCA_016779385.1 Pseudomonadales bacterium | reverse complement strand
CCGTTGTATAGTGTTTGGGGGTCAACCTCCGGCAACTGGGGCTGCCACGCCCAAGCGATCTGCATAATTTAGGCCAACGAACCGCAAGGATGACTGACCATGGATATCGCAACCGTAGTCGGACTCGTCGGCGCCTTTGCCATGGTGCTGCTGGGTATCCTTAACGGCGGCTCGCTCGATAAATTCGTCGACCTGACGAGCATTTTTATCGTGGTGGGGGGCGGCCTCATGGTCATGATGATGCGTTCCACCCTAGCAGACTTCCTTAAGCTCGGCGGCATTATCGGCAAAGCCTTTGGGGCCAAGGTCGATAACCCCGTCGATCTTATCAATCAGCTGGTCGAGCTGGGGACGCTCGCGCGCAAGGACGGGATGATCGCCCTCGAGGGTCAGGAAATCGGCAACCCGTTTCTGGCCAAGGGCATCGGCATGCTGGTAGACGGCACCGATGCCAAAATGATCAAGAGCTCCCTTACCAACGATATCGCTGGCATGAAGCAACGCCACGAAATGAGCGCAGCCATTCTGGTTGCCGGGGAGAAGTACGCTCCGGCCATGGGCATGATCGGGACCCTCGTGGGCCTCGTGAACATGCTTTCGAACATGGACGATCCAAAGTCCATCGGACCCGCCATGGCCGTCGCCCTGCTTACCACCATGTACGGCGCTATCCTGGCGAATATGATCTTTGGACCCATGTCCGAAAAGATTAAGGATTACTCGGCCCGGGAGGCGACGAACTGCGCCCTTATTATCGAGGGCATCATGTTTATTGAAGCTGGCGGCAATCCGCGGCTCATGGGTGATCTTCTTGCCTCCTTTATCGCGCCGAAGGCCCGCGCTTCCCTGGCGGCTGGCTAAGCGGTCATGGCTGAGGCAGCGCAACCCCTAGACGAGGACGATCCCGCCCTCGCCGCGGAGGAAGCAGAGGAGGTTGCCGCCGCCGGCGGCGGCGAAGGCGACGATGAAGGGGGGGAAGAGTGTCCGAAGTGTCCTCCCGCCGGGGCCCCCCTGTGGATGGCCACCTTCGCCGATATGATGTCCCTCCTGCTGTGCTTTTTTGTATTGATATTGTCCTTTGCCGAAATGAACGTGCCCAAGTACAAGCAGATCAGCGGTTCCCTTCAAAGCGCCTTCGGAATTCAACGTATCGTGCCCGTGGTCGAGCCGCCCAAGGCCCAAAGCCTCATCGCCAAGGCCTTCACGCCCTCGGTCGCCCAGCCCACACCGATCCAAACGATTCGCCAGCAGACCACCGATGAAACCCGTCCCGAGCTGGAGAAGAAGCTCGAAACCAAAACGGACGACTACCCCACTCCCGAGGAGAAAGCTCAGCTTGAACAACTCCTTGCAGAGGAAATTGCTAAGGGGCAGGTTGAGGTGAGAATTGAGGATCAAGAACTCGTGGTGGAAATGAAGTCCCCCAATGTCACGGGCGGCCGAGAGGCCGGCGATGCGGGACGCATGGGCGGCGCCCCTATCACCCGCGAGGCGCTGAACACCTACGCGAAAATTGCGGAGGCCCAAAGCCAGCTGGAGCGGGATCTCACGGTGCTGGCGCCGGATACGCAGGTGGCGAGCCAGGCCAGTGATGGCGATGCCCAGGGCGGCCCCGCCTCTGGCGAGCAAAGCGGGGGGCAGCCCGGTACCGGGGGCGATGGAAAAAGCGCAGACGATCTTTATGCACGCCTCCGTGCTGATCTGTCCGAGGAAATTGAGGAAGGGCTAGCGGAGGTAGAGCGCGATGGGGATGCGGTTATTGTGCGCCTCGCCGACCAAGGATCCTTCGCTTCGGGAAGCGCCGATCTTCAACAAAGCTTCCTGCCCTTGCTCCGACGTACGGGGGCGGCTCTCACTCAGGGGGACGGGAAGATCAGCGTGAACGGCCACACCGATAACGTGCCCATCCTCTTTAACGACCGCTTTAACTCCAACTGGGACCTTTCCGCTGCCCGGGCTGCCGCCGTCGCGGACTTCCTCCTAGACGAGTTTCCGGCAAATCCTGCCTCGCTCAGCATAACCGGGTTTGCCGATAGCAAGCCGGTTGCAGAGAACACCACTCCCCAAGGTCGGGCGCAGAATCGGCGCATCGAAATCATCGTGGAGCCCAACTAGCGTTAGCTTGGCACGGCCCTTGCTCTTATCCCTTCCAGACGCTGTTTTCGGACCTTTTTCCCAGCGTTCTGACGGAAAGGACAACAATGGCCACCGCAAATCTGTCGAGTTATCGACAGCTGTTTACAGGTTTCGATCTTAGTGCCCTAGGCATTCCAGCCCTGGTGCTGCTGATCCTGAGCATGCTGATCCTGCCCTTCCCCCCCTTTCTTCTCGACCTGCTCTTTACCTTCAACATCGTTCTGGGCCTGGTAATCCTTGTGGTGGCCATCAACACCTTTAAGCCCCTGGAGTTTTCCGCCTTTCCGGCGACGCTTCTCCTCGCGACCATGTTGCGCCTGGGTTTGAATGTCGCGTCCACCCGGGTCGTCCTTGTCAACGGTCACGAGGGAACGGATGCTGCCGGCAAGGTGATTGCTGCCTTCGGCGAATTTGTCATCAGCGGCAACTATCTGGTCGGCTTTATCGTGTTCGGCATCCTGATGATCATCAACTTTATTGTGGTGACCAAGGGCGCAGGCCGGGTATCAGAGGTCATCGCCCGCTTTACCCTCGATGCCATGCCAGGCAAACAGATGGCCATCGACGCCGATCTCTCTGCCGGCATTATCGATCAGGAAACGGCCAAGGCGCGGCGGGAAGAAATCTCTCAAGAATCGGATTTCTTTGGGTCCATGGACGGCGCGTCAAAATTCGTTCGCGGCGACGCCGTCGCGGGGCTCCTGATTTTGATCATTAACATTATCGGTGGCCTGGCCATCGGCATGTTCCAACACGATCTCAGCTTCAGCGACGCGGGGCGCATCTACGTCTTGCTCACCATTGGGGATGGCCTAGTTGCCCAAATCCCGTCCCTGCTCCTCTCCCTGGCCACGGCCATCGTGGTTACCCGGGTAACCACGTCCCAGAGCATGAGCGAACAGGCGGCGGTGCAGCTCGCTAATCCCACTGCGCTCTACATCGGCGCGGCAATCCTCACGATCCTCGGTCTCGTCCCAGGCATGCCGCACCTCGTGTTCCTGCTCCTTGCAGGGGGCTCGGCGGGGCTGGCGTTCAGTCTCCAGCGAAAATCCGCGCAGGCGGAGGTGGATGCCACGGAGGAAGCCGCTAGCCTGGCAACCCCGGCGAACAAGGAACTCGACTGGGATGATCTTGATGCCGTCGACCTGATTGGCCTTGAGGTCGGCTACGGCCTCGTACCGTTGGTGGATAGCGACGCCGGAGGCCAGCTCATGACCCGCGTGCGCGGCGTGCGCAAGAAGCTGTCGGCCGAGCTCGGCTTTCTCGTCCACCCCGTGCGCATTCGGGATAATCTCGATCTCGGGCCCAACGAGTATCACATCATCATGAAGGGGGTCGTGCGGGCAAAGGGGGAGGTGCGCCCGAATCGGGAGCTCGCCATCGATCCGGGCCACACCCACGGTACCCTAGAAGGCGTGCCAACCCGGGAACCGGCCTTCGGCCTTGACGCTCTTTGGATTGAACCCTCGCAGCGCGACTACGCGCGAACCCTTGGCTACACGGTGGTGGACGCCAGTACGGCCATTGCTACCCATTTGAATGCCCTCCTTCGGCAGAATGCATCGGAGCTCCTCTCCCATGATGAGTCGCAACAGCTGCTAGATAAGCTTGCGGAGCGGGCGCCAAAGCTGGTCGAAGATCTCGTACCCGATCGCCTTCCCCTGGGAGCGATCACCCGTGTGCTGCAGCAACTCCTCGCCGAAGGGATTCCCGTTAAGGACATGCGCACCATTGTGGAAGCGCTTGGTGAGGCGGTGGATCGCACCCAGGATCCCGATCAGCTCACGGCCCTGGTTCGGCCGCGTATCGGCCGGATGATCATGCAGCCGCTTCTGGATGAGCAGGCGCAGCTCAATGTGCTGACCCTAGAACCCGAATTTGAGCAGCTCCTGCATTCCATTCTTCAACAAAGCAACGACATCCAAACCCTCGCTATCGATCCCAATCTGGCGGAGGGACTCTTCCGCTCCCTAAGAAAGGCCTTTGCCGAGGCAGAACAGCAAAACATTGCCCCCGCCCTGGTGGTATCCCCACCCGTGCGGCCCTGGCTTGCGCGCGTGCTCCGGCACCGCTTGCCAGACCTACCCGTACTCTCCTATGCAGAAATTCCCGACGATACGGCCATCAAAGTGGTTGGCACCATCGACGCACAACGGACGGACTAAGCTATGGAACTTCACCGCATCGTAGCCCCTGATGCCAGTAAGGCGACCGCTGAGGCCCTACGCCTTTACGGACCTGAAGCACTGGTCGTGTCCACGCGACGGCTTAAAAATGATCGGACGGAAGTGATCGTTGCCACGGAAGCCCCCGTCCCCCCGGCCGCGAATGCGCCCGCTGGGGAAGGCAAGGCCTTCAAGGCCGCCTTTGAAGCTCAGCTGGAATCGGCTTTGGCGACGCAGACCGATTTTAGGGAAGGGGCCCCCCCTCCCTCAGCGCCAACGACCGCGCCCCCTAGGGAAGCGGTTTCCCTCGACAGCCAACCGACTCCCCCACCCGTTCCCAGTCGCCCGCCCCAGGCGACGCAGGCGGCGCGCACCCTGGCAAAGGCCCGGGGGCTCGACCTAAAGCAGGTGGTCGGCAGCGGCAGCGCCGGACAGATTACTCAGCAGGATGTGCAAAGGGCCCTGCGCAAGCCGCCCCAGGTGCAAGAGCGCAGGGAGGCGAGCGCGCTCAACACCCTGCCAACCCCTGGGGAGTCCATACCCCCGGCGAGCCCGGAAACCCTTCCTGAGGGCCTTGCTCTGTTGACGGCCATTCACGAAGAGCTGGCTCGCCTGCGTTCCGAGCTTGGCGCCCTAAAACAGGCCCAGCGCACCGCCGCGGATACGCACACCAAAGATCGTTTGGAGGCCCTGGGGCTGAGTGAGACCGTGGCGGAAGCGCTTCTTGAACGCATTGCCCGGGGGGACCTTGCCCCCCTCCCGAAGCTCAGCGAGGGCAATGGGGCTCAAGCCCAGTGGCTCGCGGGGTTGCTCAGCCTAAGGGACAGCCGTCTTAACCCTCAGCACGGCACTCACATCCTTCGAGCGGAAGATGGACGGCTGCAGGGCGAGATGGCCCTAGCGCTCGCTCTGGAAGCTGAGCGCCAGCAGGGCCAGGGCAGCGCGCTGCTGATCACCGTGGGCACGGATCTTCGCCATTGGAAAATCGTTGCTGAAGCGGCCCTTGAGGGCGGTCTTCAGCTCCTGCGAGCCACCGACGCAGCCCAGCTCAGCGCGCTTTTGCAATCGCCCATCTTCGATGTCGGTTTACGCATTATTCTGCCCTCTTCCGGGGAAATCGCCGATCACTTGCGCCAGGTGGAGGCCTTAAAAACCGCGCCTCGGCATCAAATTCTCTCCGCAACGCGCCTTGCGTCCCCCTTCAATGATGCGCTTCTGGGGGGATCGGAAACGGATACCATCATGGTCCATGGCCTGCATAAGGGCGTGCCCTTGCAGCGCTTTGTCGCTACGATGCTGGAACGGGGCAAGCCGCTTTCCGCCCTATGCCAGGAGGACGGCGAACTGAAATTGTCCGCCAATGCGTCTCTAACGGTTATGGCCCAGTGGGCAGACCGGGGAGAGGAACCAAAAGGCGAGCTTAGGCCAATAGCAAGCCCCTGGCCCTTGGCGGCCCAGGGCTAGGCTTGGGGGAAAAATGGGTTTATTTGGCGCGAAGACAAGTTCGACCCAACCTAGGGTGATCGGGGTAGCCAGCGGCAAGGGGGGCGTGGGCAAGACCTCCATTGCCGTGGCCCTGGCAACGATCTTCGCAGAGGAAGGTAAACGGACCCTGCTGTTGGACGCCGATATGGGCCTGGCCAACAGCCAGATCCTGCTGGGGTGCAGCATCCCCCGGCATATGGGCCATGTCCTCGAGGGGAAGTCCAGCCTTGAGGAAATTCTTGTGCAGGTCCGTCCCCTTCTTCATTTAGTGCCCGGAGCCTCGGGGGTAAAGTCCCTCGGCGCTCTTGATGAACAAACCACCCACCACATCATTCGCGCCTTTTCTTCCCTGGAGCGGCCCGTTGACGTCATGATCGTCGATATCGCCGCAGGCATTTCCCCGTCCGTGCTGACCTTCCTCAAGGCCTGCCAGCAGCAGGTCGTCGTAATGAAGGACGAGTTCAGCAGCATCGCCGACGCCTACGGCCTGGTTAAGGTTCTTGCGGAGGACCTGTCCCTCAGCAGCATGGCCCTGGTGCCAAACGGCGTCGAAAGCCAGCTTGCGGGGGAACGGCTTCATGCCAACTTCTCCAAGGTGTGTGAACGGTTCTTCGGTGAGGGTATTCGCCTAGGGGGCGTGGTCCATCAGGATAGCTGGATCGGGGAAGCCCAGCGCCGGCAACAACCGCTCACCACCCTCGCCCCCTCCTCCCGGGCGCTGCTGGACATCAAAGCCCTTGCTCATCGCCTGTACGGCACAAAGCTTGGCCCCCTCAGTGGCGACACCCAGTTTTTTTTCGAGCGGCAGATCACAGGGACGGTGCTGGCCTAATGCGCGACGCTTCCGAATACGAAAGTATCCAGCAAGGGACAAGCGATGCGAATCGCCTTGACCAGCTGCGCCTGGTGCGACGGGTTGCGGTACACCTTAAGGCCCGGGTGCCCGATTTCGTGGAAGTCGACGATCTCGTGCAGTACGGCATTATTGGCTTGTTAGAGGCAGAAAAGGCCTTTGATGCAAGCAAGGGCATCCCCTTTGATGCGTTCGTCAGGCAGCGCATTCGAGGGGCCATGATCGATGAAATTCGGCGCATGTCCGATATACCCCGCAGCGCCGTTGCTAACCTAAAGGCCCATAACGAGGCGGCCAAGCGTCTTTCTGCGGAACTCGGGCGAGAGCCTACCCAGGCGGAAGTCGCCGGCGCCCTAGGCCTTTCCCCGGAAGCCTTCCAAAATGAGCGAACCCACGCTCATCGCTTTCAGACTCTGGCTTTTGACGACGCAGAGCAAGAGGTGGCCGGCGTCACCGCCGACCCGGAACTCGACCCCGCGATGCTGGTCGCCGAGCAAGAAGACCTCACCGCACTTCAAGAGGCTATTGCAGAGCTTCCCGAGCGAGACCAGACCATCCTCCAGCTTTACTACGTGGAAGAACTGAACTTAAAGGAGGTTGGCGCGGTCATAGGCGTATCGGAGTCACGCGTCAGCCAACTTATTAGCGCAAGCGCGGGTAAGCTGCGACAACTCTTAGCATGCTAAAATTTTGAGGCTTGCTTTCATTAGATGGGGGATCGATGGCTCTGTTTGGACGGAAGGACACGCAAAAGGAGGCCATGCTTGCGGCGAAACGTGATTTCGAGGCCGCGGCAGACCCAGATGCCCCCGGTTCAATTCGACGTATCCGCAGCCGGGTCGCGCTGCGCGCGAAGGCCTTGCTCGATAAAACCTTTGTGGAGGGCGCCCAACGTACGGAACGCCACGAGCAAGCCGTGGTGTTGGCGATCAATGCGGGGAAGCCCCAGCCTGAGGCCCCCAAGGCCCGTGCCTTCGGCACCGTACCCGCCTTCGATCATGAAGTGATGGCCTACCTCCCTCAGGATTTTGCCGACCGCGCTTTCGACCTAGGCCGCCGCTATCAACGGGTCGAAATTGATGGGCCAACCGCTATCGCCTACATGCAAGCCATCGCCGATGAGCTCTGCGGGGTACTGCAGGTCGACCCACCCTTCGAAGCCGTGCGTTTTCTGCGGGACGAATTCCCGGAAACAGACGACGAAGCGGGCGACGAGGAACAGGAAACCGAGAGCCCGAACTAGGGCTCAAGCCAACGGGGCTTGCCCCAGGGAAGGGCTGGCCTAGGGAGATAGGATGCAATGGAAACGACGCTCCTGCTCATCATTCTGCTCGCTTTGGCACTTATCTTGGTGCTCCTCGTATACGTCGTCGACCGCCTGCTTGCGCTAGAGAAGCTCACCCTGACCCTTCCGAGCTTCGGGGATAAGACGGCAACGGAAGACGCCACTATCGACCCGCATTTCCGAGGCCTTTCGGGGCAGCAGCTTTGGGACGGCATGACGGGAAAGCCCATCGAGGGCTTTGCCGCAGATGCCTTCCAGGCCCTTCGGCCTCGCTACGAAGTCGTACTGGGAAAGCACATAGAGCAACTGTTTCAAGCGGGCAAAGGGGGAAATGCACTGCCGGAAAATCCGCTGCGCATCGAAACCCTGCGCGGTGCGGTGCCCTCTTTCATTCCGAGTAACCACGCGCAAACTCTTCACAGTCTGGGCGCCCGAAGCAAGAACGAAAGCGCCGCGGAGCTCGCCGATGCCCTCGATGATGTGACGGAAATTCTCTACGGACGCACGGGCCTCGATTTACGTCGACCCTTCTCGGAGAAGCTCCTTGGGTTCACCGGAGATACGGCCACCCCGGACGCGCCTACCCCGGAAGGCGGCGAAGACACCTCGCCCCCTCCGCCAGCCTAGCCGTCGCCGTTAGCAGGTTCCGGTGGGGTCAGCCCGCGAAGCCAGTAGGCCCAGGACAGGACGATCGCAACTGCGGTGAAAAGCTCTTCGGGAATTTCCTCATCCAGGCGCAGCTGGGAAAGTGCGGCGGCCAGAGCCGGATCCTGCGTAATCAAAACACCGTGCGCCTGGGCCTCGGCGACGATGGCTTCGCCAAGGGCGCCGTCGCCCGTCGCACTCACTCGAGGCGCCGCGATTCCCTCGTAGGACAGGGCCACGGCGCGACGCTGGGACTCAAGCCCCTCGAACGGCTTAGCCATTGCCTTCCTCCCTGAGGGGCCGATCTTTCCGGGGATGCTCATGCACGACGAAGCGTTTCAGCGTAAGGCCCTGGACAGCAAGCTCCTGCGCGAGCCCCTCCCCCTCCTGGCGGGCCAGCGCCGCGGCCTCCGGGGCCGGGGCCCAAAGCGTAAAGTCGACCTCCCCGGAGCGGTTGAAGGCCGTGCGCATCCATAGGGGCCCAAGTTCTGGAAGGCGCGTTGCCGCATGCACAATCCATCGGGGCGGCGCGTCCGGGCTCTGACGCCGGGCCTCCCGCTCGAGTTCAAGAGCCACCGCGGGACCGTCGCGAAAGCCCATGGTCCAGGAGAGATTCAATTCCTGACGATGCTGAGCCGCATGAAGGGTCTCCGCCTGAGCGCGCTCTAGCCCCGCAAGGACCTCCCCCACAACCCGGCCCAGCTCGCTCTGCGCCGGGGCGGCCTGCGCCACCCGCAGGAGCGCGCGCTTCATATCAAGGGGCGAAGGGGGGCGCCGCTGGCCCAGCTGAGCCTCCATAAAAAGTCCCGAGTGCATTAAGGCTGCCCGCACGGCGGCGCCATCGAGGGCTTGAACACTGGGTCGAGGAAGGGCGAGCTGCGCGGGGGGCGGGGCCTTTTCTCCCAGGGCGAAGAGGCTATCCACCTGCTGGGCCCGAGCGGCGAGGCTCAAACTTGGCTGGGCCAGAAGGCGGAATAAGGCGCTAAGCTCCGGCGCCGCAGGGGCGGAGGCGCTTGCCGCGGGCGCTGCCTTCGACAGCGCAGGGGAAGGGCGAAGCGGCTCAAGCGTCACACCTTGGGTCGTTACGCGAACCCTGAACGCCCGTCGGTCCCCCGGAGGGAAGGGCAAGGCCCCAACCCAGGGCAGTGTCCGGTCCCCGTACTGAAGACGAGCGCGACCATCGATCATCGCACTGACCAACTCGACCACTTGGCCTGCACGGAGCCCAAGCTCCTGAGCGACGGGGGTTGCCAAGGTCAGGGCCCGCCCCTCGAGAAAGATCGGCATGGGCCGAAGCAGCGACCCAACCTGCTCTGGGCCCATAGCCATCGCTAGGGATAGCGAATCATGCGACGACGATCGGGCACCTTACCCACTTCCGGATCATCAAAGACCACTGCGCGAAAATCATCGGCGGTGGGGATGCGAAGCTCTACCCCCGCCAACAGATAATTGGGATTACTTCGGCGAAACGCCCTGGGATTCGCCTTTAGGAACGCGCTCCGAACCACCTCATGGCGAACACTCAAATCCCCCAGGGTGCGAAAAATGATTTCGTCGAGCGTATCCCCCGGCTGAACCCGCACGACCCCTTCCGAGGCACCCCGGCGAGACAGTTCTCCATCCAGCACCGCCATACCTTGGAGCAGCTGACGAAGGGCCTGATCGAGCTCCTGGCGACCCGAGCCCCGCGCCCTCAGAACGCTCGGGGAGGACGCCGACGGAGGCACAGCAGCCCGGGTTGCAGCGGGCCCACGCTCCGAAGCCGCCTCCGGCGCCATCCGCTTAAGCGCCGCCAGCGCCGGCCCATTCTCGGCAAAGTGGACGAGCCCAGCGGGCGAGGTATCTTTAACGCGAGAGAACGTCACCGCGTCCACGGCTAGAAGCTCGGCGCTGGCCAAAAGCAGCGCAGGAAGGAAACCTGCGGAAAAGGTCGTGAGTGCGGTTTTCCGGACAGTGTTCATTCCGACCGTTCCTCCGTCGATACTGATAAGTCACCCTTTTCTAGGGGCGCATCGCCCAGCAAGCGACGTTGCGGGGGATAGCGTAGCCGCGGACCCGTATCCCCTACGTCGAGCTGGGCCTCGAGGGTTTCAAGGTAGCGTTCTCGCGTGAGCGTCACCAGGGCGTCCAAATCGGACCCAAGACTTAACAGCCGCCGACTGCGCGTATCAACTTCGGAAAGGCGACCGCTCAGGCGCTCCAGCGCCCCCGTGGCCTGCTCCAAAACCGCCTGCTGCTTTGAAACCGCGCCATCAAGGACTCCGATACGCCCTTCAAGCGTGGCCATGCCTTCGGCAAACGCCGCCTCAATGCGAGGCTCAAGCGCCGAGGGGACGCTGCTATCGAGACCATCGAGTTTGCCTTGCGCTTCGCTCAAAGCCACCGTTAGCCGATCCTGCGCCATGAGTAATTCACGCTGTGTTTCCGAGACAACGAGCATGGCGTCGCGAATGCTTTCCAACGCCTTTAAACCGGCGGTCTGCTTCACCACTCGCTCCCCCACGGCCTCTAGGGTGGCATCCATCCGCGACTGGCGAACCGTTAGGCTCGTGGCCATGTAGACGAATACCAAAAGCCCGAAAAAGAGGATCCCGCTCATGGCGTAAACGATGGTCTTATTCAGCTTCTGAATGCCGAGGAGGTGTTCATTCAGCTCAGCGACGCCGCCTTGGAAGCGTTGGCCCACCCGCTCCGCCGCCGTAGCCATGGCATTGGCGGTCTCGGACGCATCAATGAGTGCAGCGACCGCCGCCTCGGAGAGTTCGGCCGGCGCGGAGGTCTGGGCGGGCGCCTCGCCGTCATCGTCCGGGCCTTCCTCCTCAGGGGCTGGCGCATCCGCCTCGTCTTCATTTTGCCCCGCCGCCTCAGCGGTCGCCTCGCCCGCGTCCTCGCCCGCGTCGCCGCCGGCTGCTGAGAGCACCTCGCCGGCGGTGCGCGCATCGGCCTCCTCTGCCTCTGAAGGCAAAGAACCGGGCCGGGGATCCACCGCCTCGGGGGCTTTCACCTTGTCGTCATCCTCGGCCATGGCAGAACTCCCTGCTTCTATAAATCTTTCACGCTACCGTCGAAGCGATTAAATACCTTCACGCGGCGAACCCGCTCCGCGAGGCTTTGAGTGCGTTTAGAAGCCGCCGCAAGGCGCGCCCGCA
>JADHNT010000076.1 GCA_016779385.1 Pseudomonadales bacterium | reverse complement strand
GGGAGTCGGTGTCGGTAAAGAAGCCAACGTGCGCGCCTGCGTCGCCTAGCATGGGGACGACGTGAGGTAGTCGCATGTATTCCCACTGATTCTCAAGGTTTCCGCCAAACATCCAGAAGTTGAAGTATTCCCGCCCTTCAGAAGCGAGGAGCCGGTCCACATAGACCTCAACCGGGTCTTTCCCTTCGGCCTCAGCAAGTTGAGCCAGGCTTCCCTTCCGATCAAAGTCCAGGTTGGGGCGCTCGGCTGTCCCGAAGGGGTGAAGCATGGGTGCAAGCTGTTTGAGATCTCCTGCGGCTTGCCCTTCGGAGATGAGGGCCGCCCGGACTTCGGGCTTTTTCATGGCGGCTACCCGGTCTTGGATGGTCGGCAGCGCCATGAGGTCGCGCCATGCTTTCGATTTTTTGGTGAAGGGGGATAGCTGAGCTAGGCCAAAAAACGCGCCGCTCGGACGGGTATGGCAAATGCTCGCGATTCGCTTTCCATCCTTGTTGCCATTTTCAAGGAAGCGGCGCCAATGCCCGACACCGCCGTCCCCTTGGGCTCCCGTCCCGCCGGAAAAGAGCACCTGACAGCCCAGGCTCATGGCGTCCTGGAACATTTCAAGTTCTGTCTCGAAACGGGTGGCCATATCGTTGGCCGATTGGAAGATGGCCCCAGCGCCTCCACCGGCAATGATAGCCTCCTGGATAGCTTTCGTTTCCCGAAGATCGGCCCAGGTTCCGGGGGTGCAGCGGCCATCGGGAACCTTATGCATGAGGAAGCGCGAAGTGGAGAAACCGGCCGCTCCGGCTTCCATCGACTCCCGGACCATCTTGCTGATGTGAGCGAGCTCCGCGTCCGAGGGCTGGGCGCCCTCGTCCATGGAACGGTCACCCATGGCCTCGTAGCGTACGGAGGAGTGACCCACGAGCCCTACGATATTGAGTGCAGGCTTTAGGGCTTGCACTGAATCAAGGTATTCACCGTAGCTGGTCCAGTCCCAGGGAAGACCGTCCATGATGGCATCGGCGGCGATATCCTCCACGGACTCCATGAGCTCCGCGAGATAGCGGCGGTTCTTGGGACCGCAGGGGGCGAAGGTGACGCCGCAGTTGCCGATCATGGCGGTGGTTACGCCGTGATAGGAGGTGGAGGTCATCATGGGATCCCAGCCGATCTGTGCATCTAGGTGGGTATGGAGGTCCACGAAGCCTGGGGTCACGATTTTCCCCGTCGCGTCGATGATCTCCCCAGCCTCAGCGTTTGAGAGGTCGCCGATCTTGGCGATTCGACCCTTCACAACGCCAAGGTCCGCTTTCTGGGAGGGTCCGCCGGTGCCGTCCACCAAGGTCCCGCCGCGAATAATCAGATCGTATTCCATGGTTGCTCACCTCACCCTTTAACCTTTAGAAAAGGTATAGCATAAATCGTGTTTTCAGACCCAATCTCGGCAACCCCTGCTGCCTTCTCAGCGCCGGGGTAGTAATTCGCGATTGAGGCGCAGCGCTTGAATGCATCCATCGCTGTTTCGGACGAATTCGACGGTGAGTTCTCCAGCATAGAAGCCTTGTGCTGTTGGTGCGGTAAATCGGTCCCCACCGCTTGCCGTCAAGGTCAGGGCTGATTTTAAGGGCGCCTGGTCCGCAAGATTGACCAGGAAAAGCGACCCATCGCCCGCCGCGATATAGCTGCGCCAGTGGTGGCCGTCGTCGTAGCGGCCCTCGTAATCGGTGCAGCTTAAGGAAGGGCTTTGCTGAGGGGCTTTAAGACTTTCCGGGGGAACTTCATCTCCGCCGACCATTGCGTATAGCCGGCGGAGAACGCTTGCAGGCTCATGAAGGCTTAGGGGCGCGTCGGAGGCATTGGCGAGGACCACCATGCCCAGTCCGGCCTCGTTATCCATTAATAGCTCGGAGCGGAAACCCCATATCCCGCCGCTATGGACCACCAGCTTGCGATCCCGGAAGTAGCCTAAGCCCGTCCCCCCTAGGGAGAAGGCGTTGGCGAAAAAGGCGCTTAGGGCGGAGAGCAGGGGTCCCTGTTCAAAGGGAAGGGGAGCGAAGTGAACTTCCTGCATCTCTGCCAGCGTTTCCGCTGCTAGCAGACGATTGTCCTCTCCTCTAAGGGCGCGAAAGTGCCAGCGTAAAAACTGGATCAGGTCTTCAGTGCTGGCAAGGAGCCCCGCTGCGGGATGCCCAAGGACCGTGGCCATCTCGGGAAATTCGTTCCCCCGACGCGTTTGGTGGATACGGCGACCGTAACCGGTCGCCGGTTCGGGCAGCCTTAGGGCGGCAGGTGTGTTTGGAAAGTGCGCCGAAGGCATGGCAAGGGGGACGAAAATAAAGCGCTGAAGGTACGCCTCGAAGGGTAACCCCGAGCTGCGCTCAACCATGAGGCCCGCGAGGTCTAGGCCGAGATTTGAGTACTTCGAGTACCGGTTGGGGGGGAAGAGCAGCTCTTGATTTGCCAGTCCTGACAAAAGCCTCCGGCGCGCTTCTGAGGGGTCTGCCTCGCCAGGGCCCAAAGGTAGAGCGGGGTGGGTGGGGAGGCCGGCCGTATGGGTAAGGAGAGACCGTACCGTAATGGCTTCGATCCAGCTCTCCTCAGCCCGGAGGGTTCGTAACTCGGGAATAAGGTCCACAACCTTTGTGGACAAAGAGAGCTCTCCATTTTCGACAAGCTGCATTACGGAAATGCTCGTGAAGAGCTTCGTGAGGGAGGCGATACGGTAGGGCGTGCGTAGGGTAGCTGGCCTTTCCTGTTCAATAGCTGCGTAGCCAAAGGCCCTTGCATAGATGAGCTCTTGGCCTGAAACGACGGCGAGGGAAAGGCTTGGAAGGGACCTTTCTTCCATGAGGTTCTTCACCCAGGCCTCGAACACGCGAAGGCGGGCATCAAGGGGCAGATCTTGGGCCGATGCGGCGAAGGTTAAGGGCGTATAGAACGCGAGGTTAATCAAGAGGAGGATGCAAAACCCTTTGCCGACTCTCGTCATGATCTATTCACGATGCCGCGCATGGTTTGTATCCAAGGACAGTCCGGGGAAGGCACGATGCAGAAGCCGGGGCGCGCTCGCGCCCCGGTCTTCTAGGCTCAGTCGTTGACCCAGCGCTTTATTTCCGCCGTCATGTTGGTCGCTTCGAGGGTCCGCGTGCCCGACGCGGCGGCGGCGTAGCTCGCCATGGCCTCGGTGCCTCGGAGGGCCATCATGGCTTCCGTTAGCTTCCCGCGCGTGTCCGCAACAAAGGTGACAAAGTGCGTTCCCGGCATCGCGCCTGCTGCTATCACCTCGCCGAGGTAGACGGCTCCGGGGAACGTCTGGATGGCCGGGGAGCCCCAAAAATCATCAAAAGCGCGCATGAATCGAGGTCCGTCCGTCACCGTGATCGCGAAGATGATACTGGTCGGCGTTGAGCTGGAAACATCACCAGGTTTCACTTTTGCCCGGAGGATGGCGTAAGTATTTTCCCACTCGGGACGGGCGGCTTTTCGTAAGGCGCTCTGGAACTTCTTCCAGGCTGGGCTTGCAGCGGTCGTTTGCGCCGATTGGTCCATGGCAGCGCCGTTGGGGTAGAAGATATTGACCTGGTGCGTGCTGTTGTAATCGCCATTCACGACGTTTTGGAGCAACACCACGGTGTTATTTCCCGCCTTTCCATCCTTGCTGGTTCGCCAAGCATCCATGGCTTCGAGTACGGCTGGGGCGTCGCTGGCGATGACGCCAACGCTTTGTCCATAGAAGAGAGGCTTACTTGCCTCCGCAAAGACGCTCGCTGAGCCAAGCATTAGGCTGGTGAGAAGGCCGAGGGCACTGAGAATTTTCATGGTAATCGCTCCGGTGAAAAGCGCCTTTTAGCAACCCTGAGCTAGCAATTGAGGCGTGTTTTAAGAGATTGGGAGGCGCGCGGATGGACGGCGCTCTTTGTAAGCTGCGGCTGCGGCAACAGTCAGGCGCGGTGACAAAAAGCTTGGTCAGTAGGATTCGCGATCAGCGTAAGAGGTGCTTACAGACGCTGCCGCTAAGGGTCACTACGGTCCCAAGAGGCGGCGGAAGCTTGAGCAGGCTGGCATGGTGCTTCTTACGAATATTTAGAGAGGGGCGGGACCATGAATCAAAGACAAACGATCATAGGGTGGATTGCGCTGTGCCTCGCCATGGGGACAGCGCAGGCTGCAGAACAGGGCCTGACCCAGAACCACGCTGAGGTGTACGACTGCACCTTGAAGGAGGGGCACGGTATTGAAGAGGTTATTCGCTTCGGGCGAGAGGTCTACACGCCCTGGGCGCGGGAGGAGGGGCTGGCAGGGCAAACCTTCCTCTGGACACCCGTTTCCGTTGCCGCGCCTTACGACACCGCTGACTTTCGGTGGATAGATTATGCGGCCAATTGGCGTGGCTATGTGGAAGGGATGAAGGCTTGGCAGAGGCCGTCCGCCGAGCCTTTAAAGAAGCAGTTGGCAAGCCTCGCCGATTGCCGGCTACCGGTGCAGATTAGAAGCTTGGCGATTGACAGTAGCGATAATTACACCTCAGAAGGCCTGCTGCTTCTCGGGAAGTGCAGCTTTAAGCCGCAGGTTCGTTTATCCGATGATCAGATCGCTTCCCATCTTAGGCTTCGGGAATGGGACGGCTTGGTTGAGGAAGATATTTTTGAAGCCATTTGGTACACCACCCTTGGGATCGAAGGAGAGAGTTGGGACTTTCTCCAAATTACCGCCGGGAGTGATGAGGCCATTGCTCAGATACTTGACGAAGGCATGGTCGGGGCCACTCCTGCGGCGCAACGGCCCTTCCAGTGCGAGGGGGATCTTCACCGCTGGGTGAACCTCCGCTAGAGCCTTCAAGGCTTTTCGCTTCCGAGCCAGGCCTCCCGGAGAATTTCCGGGAGCTTAGGCTCGGGCAGCTCTCAACCTCTTTGCCGGCGAGTGCTAGGCCGAGCTCCGGGTAGCCTCGCCGATGGGCACGGGCGACAAGCGTTATGGGTACGGCGCTTGCTCGATGGTGCCTTGCCTATGAGACTGGGCATAGGAACTTCTCTGCGATTGGAGGGTCTCATTTGAGTGAGTGGGGGGGAGAGCATGGAGACAAAAGATCGTGCCGCACCTCGCCAAGAGGGCGACAAGGCTGGGGGAGAAGGGGGGTCTCGGCGCTACACCCATCCTTATATCCAGAAATCCCGGGCCCATTGGGGCTGGGATTGCGGGTACGATGAGCCCTGGGAAGGGGAGCCGGACTCGTCGGAACAGGGCGCTAATGGAAAGCCTTATAGGAGCACTTAAGCAATGGCCGTAACCGAACTGCTGGGCTTTATTTTCAACGTTTGGGTGCTCCTTTCAGCAGTGGCCCTGGTGGTCCTTAAGCAATCCGTTCGCTTCGTTCCTCAAAATACAGCCCTGGTTGTGGAGCGCTTTGGAAAATATCGAACCACAATGGAGGCAGGCCTGAACTTTTTGGTGCCCTTCATAGATCGCGTCGCCTACAACCAAACGTTGAAGGAGCAAGCCGTCGATGTGCCGAGCCAGGGGGCGATTACTCGGGACAATATCTCCCTGGTGGTGGACGGAGTGCTTTATGTCAAGGTGATCGACCCCTATAAAGCTTCCTACGGCGTAGAGAGCTACGTTTACGCGGTTACCCAGCTCGCTCAAACCACCATGCGCAGTGAAATTGGAAAACTGGAGCTGGATAAGACTTTCGAAGAGCGGGAAGCACTGAACACGAATATCGTCGCGCAGATTAACGAGGCAGCCGCCCCTTGGGGGGTGATGGTGATGCGCTATGAAATTAAGGACATTGATCCGCCTCGAACCGTCCTAGATGCCATGGAGCGGCAAATGAAGGCTGAGCGCGAGAAGCGCGCCGTGGTGCTGGAGTCGGAGGGGGCGCGGCAGTCGTCGATCAACGTGGCGGAGGGACAGCGTCAGGCACGAGTACTCGCCGCGGAGGCGGAAAAGGCGGAGCAAATCCTTCGTGCCGAGGGGGAGGCGAGCGCGATTCTCGCGGTCGCGGAAGCGAAGGCCGCGGCGCTTGAAACCTTGGGCGCGGCGGCGAATACGGAGCGTGGTCAGAAGGCAGTTCAGTTGAATCTCGCTGAACAGGCGATCGAGGCGAGGGCTAATATTGCCCGGGAATCCTCCGTAGTTCTGCTGAGCGAAGGCCAGACGAATGCAGCAAACGTCGTGGCGGAGGCTATGACCATTATTCAGCGGCTCAGCCCTCAGAGCGGGACCCCTGGAAGCGGGTTGTAAGGTGTTCGCTTTTCTTCAAAGCCATCAGGTTGAGTTCTGGATCGCGTTGGGCGCCCTCGCGCTGATCATTGAATTAACCGTTCTTGGCGCTGGTAGCTTTGTTCTCTTGTTTATCGGCCTTGGTGCGTTGGCGACGGGGGCTATGATGGCGGGTGGAATCCTTCCCGAGCTCTGGGTTGCGGGGGCCGGGGCCTTTGGAGGTCTGAGTTGTTTCTTTGGCGTTGCCCTTTGGCGCCCTTTACGTCGCTTCTCCGAGGGGGAGAAGCCGCCGCCCGGTCAGAGCTCGGACTTTCTGGGATTACGGTTCAAGCTTCCCGAGCCCCTAGTCGCTGGCGGATCCGTATCGATTCGCTATTCCGGTGTCAGCTGGGAGTTGGTCAGCCTGGACCTTAAGGAGAACGAGTCCCTTGATCAGGGTTGCGAGGTGATCGTCGTAGGCGTTGAGCCGGGCCGCTTTATGGTTGCGCTCGAGCCTTAGGCCTAGTGGAGTTAGCATGGGGATCGCGCCTGGAGAAGGCTTATGGAGTTCCTAAAAGCCAGCAGTACCCTAACATTACGAGCGGGCCTCGATGAGCTTTACCGCCAGGCCCCGGAGGTTGCTAGGGTGTCAAAGGAGAAAGGTAAGCCCTTTCGGGACCATGACCTGACTCATGTCATTTTCGGTTGTGATACCTCCATCGACGGCGAGCTGCTTCTCAAACCATGGATCTTGCATGGAACCGACATTAACTTTGATGAACTTCGCGAGTAAGCCACCGATCCGGAAGTGAAACGGCTGAATAAGGAGGCTACGGCGCTGCTGGGAGGGCATGTAAAGGCCCTGGCGTTGGGTGTTTTTTACTACCTCCCGCTCTATTTCTGGGTTTGGATCAGATACGTAAGGGGGATGGCAAAAAAGTGGCCCCACTCGCGAGTTAGCGAGGCGATGTTGGACACCCCTCTCAACGAGCTTCGACAGGAGTACGGTATTCGCTTGTACCCCAGGGGAGCTGGCTGAGAAGCGTTTGTGCTGAACCCCTGGGGAGGGCGTGCGTACCTTAGGTGATACCGACCAAGGGTCGCCGAACTGTTAGAAGTTAAAATGCCAGAGCGCTAGGCAACGACAACTGCCGCAAGCGTCCACATCATTGCTGATAAGAGTGCGGTGTAGGCTGCTGGCTCAAATTGCGTCTTTACATGATCCATGAGATCGCAGCCGGTGGTGGTCGCGCTAAGGATCGTGGTGTCGGATATGGGGGAGCACTGGTCACCGAACACGCCGCCATTCAGCACGCATGCAAAGCAAATTGACAGATAGAGCTGGGGGTTCGAGATGTCCTGCGCTTCAGCGATGGCCCAGGCCAGGGGCATGGCAAGCGGAAAGGCGACCGCGTAGGTGCCCCAGCTACTGCCCGTAGAGACGGATGAAACAATAGTGAGGATGAGCAGGGCGGCGGGCAACGCGTAGTAGGGGAGCCGGTCTCCGAGAAGTTCGATGAGATATAGGCCTCCCCCAGCTTCGGCGCTGATGCCCCCTAAGGTTATCGCCAGCATCATTATGGTTACAGCCACCACGACGCCCTTTAAGCCGGTGCCGATACCGTCCATTACCTGGCTGAGGCGCATTCCCTTTGAAAGGGCAATTAAGACCGCGAGCGACAAGGCCAAGCCAAAGGCCCAGTTCACCTTTGGAGTGCCGAGCCAGACGAAGCTTCCCACTGCGATGGTTATGAGTAGAACAAGCGGCGCAAGGAACTCGTAAACGGAAGGCGA
Organism: Pseudomonadales bacterium; assembly: GCA_016779385.1. Taxonomy (GTDB): domain Bacteria; phylum Pseudomonadota; class Gammaproteobacteria; order Pseudomonadales; family Azotimanducaceae; genus Salivita. The sequence goes on along the minus strand of JADHNT010000076.1, from coordinate 3,806 downwards.
ATAGCCTGGCGGCACGTAATTGATGTGTAACTCCGGAGCGCTGATGGGTGCCGCGCCCTCCCTATCCAAGCGACCGGTTTGAGTCGCCCGCTGGTGCGCCTGCGAAAGGCCCTTCGCCGGAAAGCCAAAGAAGTTCAAGCTGACCATCAACGCACCAAAAATGGCGAGAAGGGAATAGAAACTGAAAGCTAAGCTGCTGAAATAAAAATTAATTCTGCTGGCCTCGGAGCTTAAGAAGGCAACCCCGGGTACGAAAATCAGGGCCTGAACGAAAAGAGGCCAAGCGTTAAAGGCCAGAAGGGATGCCACGGGGGCGCCCGTTGTATCCACGAGGTAGCTCGCTTCCTCGTGGCTGACCCCGCTTCTGTCCGCCAGAGGCTTGATCGCAACACCGGCTAGCACGGTGCTGATGCTGCCCCCCTGAAAAAAAACCAAGCCCAGGAGCCACGCCACAAGTTTCGCCGACCTTGGGCCGCGCACGTATCGTTTGGCCATGAATTCAGCGAACTGTTCTGCAGCGCCGGTTTTCGACCACACGCCCAACAATCCGCCGAGTAGCCAAAGATAAAGAAGAAGGATTCCGGCCGAATTGGGAGTGGCGAAGGCAGGCACCAGGACTTCATCAAGGAGGTTGAATTTTCCAAGCATGAAGGCACCCACCATCATCCCGGCGAAAAGGGAGGATAGGGGCTCTCGGGTCAGAAAACAGAGACCGATAGCGACGAGCGCCGGAAGCAAGGACCAAGCCCCAAAATGGGGGCTCGCTTTCAGCGTGGAAAAGTGCTTTTCGCCAGTTTGCGCATCGATCTCAAAAACCCACTGGCTCCCTGGGGCCGGCTTCTCTCGCGACTGGTCAAGGGCTTGCTGGCGTAAGGGCGACTTTTCATAAGGCACAGCGTCAGGAATCGACACCGTTTTCTCATCTTGCAGAAAGTAGTGCTGGTTCTGGTTGTTGACGAAAACCTGAACGGTCGTCTTTTGCTCAACCCACGTTGCCTGCACAAAGAGGTGGACGTACACACTGGCAAGGAGGGATAGGGCGAAGGCCCAGAATGCAGGAGGAAATAGCGCCGATGTTTTGTTCATTTTAGGGCTGGCAACTCATAAATTCCTCCTGAAGAGATTCTCGCGCCGAAGCTATTTTCCTAAAATTTTCCCTAGGGCATGGACCAGTTTCTCCCCCGATGCTTCATCGACATTCAGGCAGGTGACCGCCCTAAGCCGCCTTTCTCCAAAAGCGCCAAGCAGAACGTCTTCGTTTTTAAGGAGGTCAACAATTTCCGCGGCCGGGGGCGAATCCTCGGTGACGTCGAAAATGACGATGTTGCTGTCGACGGGGAGGACACGTTCGATTCCCGGGATGTCCTCTAGCCGCTCGCCAATGGAGGCAGCCAACGTATTGTCGAGGATCAGTTGCTCAAGGTGATGGTCCAGGGCGTATAGGCAGGGCGCCGCCAGGACTCCGGACTGCCTCATGGCGCCCCCCAGAGCCTGTTTCTGTCGCCACGCGTGTTCGCAGAATTCCGCAGAGCCAGCCAGCACCGCGCCGCACGGGGCGCCGAGGCCCTTCGAGAAGTCGATCCACACCGAGTCGAAGTCGCGGGCATAGCGCGCGGCGGAGATGCCGGTCTTTACCACCGCGTTCATCAGCCTCGCTCCGTCCATATGGGTGACAAGCCCGGCAGCCTTCGCCGTCTTCGCAACGGCGTCGATCGTCTCCAGAGGCCATATCGCTCCGCCGCCCAGATTCGAGGTTTGTTCTACCAGTAGCATCTTGCTGACGGGCATGTAGCGAGAGGCGGGCCGAAGCGCACTACGCACGTCCTCCGCTGAAAAAATTCCGTTCTTTCCATGCAAGGGGTGTAGGACCACGCCGCTAAGAGCGGCAGGAGAGCCGCATTCATAGTTCAGGAGATGACAGCTCGCGTCGCAAATTACCTCATCGCCGGGATTGCAATGGACCCGGACCGCGATTTCGTTACACATCGTCCCGGAGATCATGAACACCGCCGCCTCTTTCCCCAAAAGCTCGGCCACTCGGGCCTCCAACTGAGCGGTGGTGGGATCCTCGCCCTTCTGCTCGTCTCCAAGGGGGGCTAGAAGTATCGAATCCAGCATGGCTTTGGTCGGAAGCGACTTTGTATCTGCGTAGAAGTCGTGCATGGCAGCTTTTGCCTTCTAGGGTGGCTGGTTCGCGTTAGGGTAGTGCCCCGGGAGCGCCGAGGCTAACGAAAATTTTGATGTCCTTAAGTTCGCCCAGCACCGGCTTTTGGCCTAAGTTGGGAAGAAGAGGTGAGGGGGAGAGAAACGGCATGACTCACGTTCGAAGTTGGCGATCGCTGCTATTCATACTGCTTGGAATAGCGGGCGCGCCTCTCGTAGCGGCGGAGCCCCCCGAGGCCAGGACCTTGGAGCTCTGGGCTCGTAGCTGTGCCCTGTGCCATATCGATGGAAACGCAGGGCCCCCCCGGGTAGGAGATTCCGATGCTTGGCAGCCTCGGTTGGCGCAGGGGCGTGAGACCTTGCTAAGGCATACCGTGGAGGGCTTGAACAGCATGCCTCCGCTGGGCTATTGCATGGCGTGCGAGCGAGAAGATTTCCTCTCCATGATCGATTTTATGACCGGCGGGCTTGAGGGCGCGCCCATGGGAGCAACGCCATGATCCCTCGCTGGTCTCGCCGTCGTTTTTTGGCTCACAGCGCTCTGGCTGTGCTCTTCGCCTCCTCCCAACCCCTTTCAGCGGCCCAGCGTTCCTTGCCCTGGCGCAATTGGTCCGGTGGCCTTGTCTGTCATCCCAAGGGGCGCTTCTCGCCTTCTTCTGAAGCTTCCTTGAGCGAGTTTCTGGCCAGCTCCTCGGGGCCTATCCGTCCCGTGGGTGCGGGGCACTGGCCCGTCTTTCATCAAACGGGCTAGCTTCCTGGAAGTTTGCCTGCGTGACGAGCCGGTCTTAGGAGGCTAGTCCCGTCGCAGCTCAAGCCCTTCCAGACGCCCAGCGTCGCGCCATGCTTTCATCAGCTCGAAAAACTCGATGGGCCCAGCGCCATAGGTATTGTTCTGAGGCTTCACGTTAACGTGGCCCTCGTTGTTGTAATACCCGGGGGTGCAGGATCGTTGGAAGTCCTCAGTTAAACGAGCCTTTTCTATGATGGTTTGTATCCATCCGTCTTCCGCCTGCTGAGTCGCCTCGATTCGACTCGCGCCTTGCCTTCGCGCTTCCCCCAGGATGTAGGCAAGGTGCTTGCTGTTCTCATCAAGCGAGACCGTATAGGTTGCCGTGAATCCGGCTTGAGCGGGGCCGAAGAAAAAGCAATTTGGAAAGCCTTTCACATGCATCCCATGGAAGGTGGCCAAACCATCGGACCATTTCTGCGACACGGTTAAGCCATCTACCCCGACGATGCTATAGCCGGCTCGCCTTGAATAGTCCGTGCCAACCTCAAAGCCCGTCGCAAATATGATGCAGTCGACTTCGTATTCCCTTCCGCCAAAAACGGGCCCTTTCTCCGTAAATTCGTCGAGCCCAGCCCCTTGCGTGTCGACCAGATGTACGTTTGGCCGGTTGAAGGTGTCTAGATACTCGTCGTGAAAGCAAGGCCGCTTGCAGAATTGGCGGTAGTAGGGCTTGAGCGCGTCAGCGGTCGCCTTGTCCTTGACCACTTGATCGACGCGCCCTCGAATTTTCTCCATGTTCGCCATATCAGCAAGCTCGATTCTCCGTGCCGCATCGACGTATTCCATGCCTCTTCGTGTAAGGTAGGCTTTGAGTCCCAAGCGATAAAGGTCCTTGGTGAAAAGCCCTCCAAGG
>JADHNT010000075.1 GCA_016779385.1 Pseudomonadales bacterium | reverse complement strand
GGAGCTCCCCATGCTGACCTTTTCAAATGTGTTTTGCCGCCGTGGAGAGAAGGTCATCTTAGATGGCGTCTCCTTCACAATCCACGCCAAGCAGCACGTCGGCCTCGTGGGCGCCAACGGCGCCGGGAAGTCCTCCCTCTTTGCTCTCATTCGGGGCCAGCTGCTGCCCGAGGACGGGGACGTCTCCTACGCGGATCGCCTTCGCCTGGCGCACCTGGCCCAGCAAACCCCGAGCTCTGAGCGCGGCGCTCTGGACTTCGCCCTCGACGGGGACCGGGATCTCCGACGCATTCAAGGGGCCCTGACCAAGGCGGAGGAAAGCGGGGACAGCGAGGCCATCGGCCGGCTCCACAGCGAGCTCGACGCCATCGATGGCTACGCCGCGGAAGCCCGCGCGGGCGCGATCCTCCACGGCCTCGGCTTTCGCGGCCAGGATGCGCAGCGCCCAGTGAACAGTTTTTCCGGTGGCTGGCGCATGCGCCTGGCCCTGGCGCAGACGCTTATGACCCCAGCGGATCTCTACCTTCTTGACGAACCCACCAACCACCTCGACCTCGACGCCACGCTCTGGCTCGAGCACTGGCTGAAGAAGCTCGATGCTACGCTCCTCATCATCTCTCACGACCGGGATTTCCTGGACGAAACGGTCGCCTACGTGGCCCACCTTGAGAACAGCGCGGTGACCCTTTACCGGGGGAACTACTCGAGCTTCGAGCGCCAGCAAAACGAGGCCCTGGCGCTACAGCAGCAAACCTTTGTGAAAAGCCAAAAGCGCATGGCGGAAATTCAGCGCTTCGTGGACCGCTTTCGCGCGAAAGCAACCAAGGCCAAGCAGGTGCAAAGCCGGCTCCGCACCCTGGAGCAACTGGCCGCGAATGCAGCGGTGCACGCCCGATCGCCCTTTCGTTTCGCCTTCCGCAATCCAGAAAAGCGCTCAAACCCCCTGGTGGAAGGAGAAGGACTGAGCCTCGGCTACGCCCCCGAGGTCATCCTTGGAAAGGTGCGCTTTCGCATCGCGCCGGGGGCGCGCATTGGCATCCTCGGACCGAACGGGGCGGGGAAATCCACGCTTCTCAAAACCCTAGCAGGGGAGCTCGCGCCCCTCGCCGGCACCCTAAGCTTCGGCCACCACGCCGCCGTCGCCTGGTTCGCCCAGCACCAGATGAGCCAGCTAAAGCCCGATGCGCCGCCCCTGGCCCAGCTACAAGCCATCGACCCCACGGCCCCGGAGCAGGCCCTGCGCAATCACCTCGGGGGCTTTGGCTTCGGGACGAATGCTATGGAAAGCGTGGCCTACCTCTCCGGCGGGGAACAGGCCCGGCTCGTGCTTGCGCTGCTTGCTTGGCAAAAGCCCGCACTCCTCCTGCTGGATGAGCCCACGAACCACCTGGACATGGAAATGCGCCAGGCCCTCGCCCTGGCCCTGGCCGATTTCGAAGGGGCCGTGGTGCTGGTCTCCCACGATCGCCACCTGCTCCGGGAAACGGCCGATGAGTTCTGGCTCGTGGCTGACGGGGCCGTGGCCCCCTGGACCGGCGATCTTCAGGACTATGCGCGATGGCTACTCGATCGAGGGCAAGGGTCCGGGCCCGCCAAAGCGCGGGACGAGGACGCGGCCCATACGCGAGCGGCCCGGCAAGAAGAGAAGCGCACAGCGGCGGCGCAGCGGGCCGCCCTGGCGCCGTTGCGGAAGAAAATTCAGGCGACGGAGCGGGCCTTAGAAGCGGCGGAGGCTGAGCTGGCCGCCCTCGACGCGCAGCTGGCCGATCCTGCGCTCTACGACGATCCCACGCAGAAAGCCCAGGTCTCGGCGCTCATGCAGCGCGCCGGCCAGGTCCGCCAGGACCGGGAGACCCTCGAAGGGGCATGGCTGGCGCTAAGCGAGGAATACGAAGCCCTCGGCGGTTAGGCCTCTGGGGTAATGGCACCCATCAGGGTTTCAAGGCGGGCGAGGTCTTCTTCCCCAGGGGTTCCAAAAGCCTCAAGCAGTTCCGCTTGCCGCGCCTCCACAGGAAGGCGCATCTCCGGGTGGGACAGGAGCCAAAAGCGGCCTTCTCGAATGCCCTCGGTCACCAGCTCGCCGATGCGCGCCGGGGGAATGCTGGCCGCCATGGCCCGGCGCATGCGCCCGATCTGATCCTCCGCGGCCGCATCGGAACCGCGATCGGCGAGGGCTTCAGGGCGAATGCGTTCGCTGCGGAGGATGTCCGTGTCCACCATGGCTGGGCACAGCACGGACACCCCAATGTCCGTTTCCGCCAGATCGGCCCAAAGGGCCTCGGATAGTCCTACCACGGCAAACTTACTGGCATTGTAGACGCCCATGCCCGCCCCCGCGGTCAGCCCGGCCATGGAGGCCGTATTGACGATGTGACCCCCTTCCCCCGTGGCCTTGATACGCGGCAGCACGGCCTGGAGCCCATTCACCACCCCGCCGACGTTCACGCCTAGGATCCAGTCCCAGTCCGCGTAGGTCATGGCGTCGAGGGGGCCGCCGCGATACACCCCAGCGTTGTTACAGAGGACGTGCACGCCCCCAAAGGCCGCCACGCAGGCCTCCGCCGCGGCTTCAAAGGCGTCCCGATCGGTGACGTCGAGCTCCGCCGTTTCAATGGGGACGTTCCGCGCTTGGAAGGCCTCCTTCAGCGCAGCCAGGGCGGGGCCGTCCACATCCACGGCAAAGATCTTCATTCCTTCCCCGGCTAGGGCCTCTGCCATGGCCTTTCCTAGACCGCTGCCGGCCCCCGTAATAAAGGCCACCCGGCCCGCCATTTCAAACGCCATCGAAGCTCTCCACTCGACCTACCCTGCCTCCAGTGAACGCGAGCCCGTGGCTCAGCGCAAGGCTAGCGCCACAGCCCATGCCAGTGGCGCAGAAGATCGAGGGCCTTCTCCGGCGCGTGGGCCTTACGCCAGGCGCTGGCCACAGCCTTGTTGAGCTCGGCATAGGTTGGATAGGCGTGGATCGTTCCCATGATCTTCTTCAACCCGAGGCCGTGCGTCATGGCCAGCACCCAGGGCGCCAGGAGCTCCCCGGCCCGAGCGCCAACAATGGTGACGCCAAGGATACGGTCCTTCCCAGGAGGTGTCAGCACTTGGATAAAGCCCGCCGTTTCCCCCTCAGCGATTGCGCGATCGTTGTCGTCATAGCCCACCCGGGTCACGGTCACGGCAAGGCTCTTCTCCTGCGCTTCCCGCTCCGACAGCCCCACTCGCGCCACCTCCGGCGCCGTAAAGGTGACCCAAGGCACGACGGCCCCAGTCCACTTGAAGGCTTTCAAGGGTCGGAACAGCGCATTCAACGCCGCGACCCCGGCCTGATCTGATGCCATATGGGTAAATTGATAGGGGCCTACCACATCGCCACAGCCATAAATCGTCGGGATCGAGGCGCGCAACGTCTCATCCACATCCAGGGCGCCGTTGGGGAGGCGGGCCACCCCAAGCGCGTCCAAGCCCAGGCCCTCGGTGACGGGGCGTCGCCCCACGGCCACCAATACGCGGTCGAAGGGAAGGGTCTCGCCATCGGCCAAGGTGAGGGTTCCCGATCCTTGCGCCGCGCCGGGGGTGAAGGCCTCTGCCTCCGCGCCGAGGCGCAGCATGATGCCCTCCGCCTCCAGCGCCGCCGCCACCACGGCACCCACCGCATCATCTTCCCGAGGCAGCACCTGGGACGCCTGGTCTACTAAGGTGATCGACGATCCGAGGGCTGCTAGGCTTTGTGCCAGCTCGCAGCCAATGGGTCCGGCGCCGAGGACAAGGCACCGTTCCGGGGCCTCCGTTAGCTTCCAAAGCGTATCGGAGGTCAGGGGGTCGCAGTCCCCGAGCCCGGAGATCGGGGGCACCAGGGGTTCGCCTCCGGTGGCCAGAATGATCGCCCGGGCCGTGCGCCGGGTGCCGTTGACCTCCACGGTCCAGGGATCGACGAGGGTTGCGGAGCCCTTGAGCACCTTCACCCCGAGGCCCTCGTAGCGCTCTGCCGAATCCTTGGGTGCGATAGTGGCGATAGCGCTGTGCACCTGCCCCATAACCTCGGCGAAATTGACCTCCACCCCGAGGCTGCGCACCCCAGGGCGCCCCCGGCGTTGGGCCGCAGCCAGATGGGCTGCGGAGAGCAGGGCCTTGGAGGGGACGCAGCCTCGGTTCAGGCAGTCGCCGCCCATGGCGTCACGCTCGATCAAGGTCACCTCGGCCCGGGCCGTGGCCGCAATGAGCGCCGCTATCAGACCGCCGGAGCCACCGCCGATCACGATTACGTTATCGTCGAAGCGCCGGGGCCGGGCGAAGGCACGAAAGGCCCGGCGCCGAGCCAGCACCGCCAAGAGCCCCCGGGCGAGCCAAGGGAAAAGGCCCAGGGCCGCAAGGGCCAGGAGAAGGGGCGGGGACAGGATGTCCTGGGGACCGCTCAGGGCTCCCAATTCCGTGCCCGCCAGCACATAGACCGCGGTCCCCGGCAGCATGCCGAGCTGGCTCACCCAGTAGAACTGGCGCAGAGGCAAGCGCGTCAGCCCAAAGACCAGATTCACAATAAAGAAGGGCACCACGGGCACAAGGCGAAGGGAGAGGAGGTAGAAGACCCCGTCCCGGGCCAAGCCCTCGTTTATCAACGCCAGCTGGTTTTGGAAACGCTGGGATACCCAGGGGCGAAAAAGGCTGCGGGCTAGGGCGCAGGCGAGCATGGCTCCGAGAGCGCTGGCGAAGGAAACCAGCACGAGGCCTTCGGCGAAGCCAAAAAGCGCACCCCCAGCAAGGGTCAGCACGGCGGCGCCGGGGAGGGAGAGCCCTGTTACTAAAAGATAGACCGCAAAATATCCTGCGGCGAAAAGGAGAGGCCGAGCCTCAGCCAGGGCCCGCAGGGCGCCGGCCTCAACCTGCAAGGTTTGGAAGCTCAAAAGCTTTGGCCCGCCGAGGAAGAAGAAAGCAGCGATAAAGGCTACTAGGGCGATAAGCAATAGAGGTCGTTTCATAACGTGGTCTGTCCTTCCCTGGTAAGCGTCGCGTCCCCGGCGTTCTGAGCCAACTCATTTGGTGCACCTAAGGGCCCGCGCTACACTTCGATCATCGAGATTACAGCCGCGAGCAACTCCATGGCCTTCACCCTAACGCCTCGTATCTATCCTGGAACCCGTCTTCGGCGCATGCGGAAAGATGAGTTTTCCCGTCGACTGATGCGGGAAAACCGCATCAGCACCGATGATTTGATCTATCCCATGTTCGTGGTCGACAGCGCGGAGGCGCGCGCTCCCGTGGCCTCCATGCCCGGGATCGATCGCCTTAACTTAGACGAAGCGGTGCGGGAAGCAGAGCGGGCCCATCGCCTGGGCGTACCTGCCATCGCCCTCTTCCCCAACACTCGCATGGAGCTGAAAACCGCTGACGGACGAGAAGCTTATAATGAAAATGGTCTGGTGCCACGCACCGTAGCCGCCATTAAGGAGGCGGTACCGTCGCTCGGCATCATCACTGACGCCGCCCTCGATCCCTACACCACCCACGGGCAGGACGGCTTGCTGAACGAAGCCGGGGATATTCTGAACGATGAAACGGTGGACGCGCTCTGCCGCCAGGCCCTCACCTGCGCCGCGGCCGGCTCGGACGTCATCGCCCCCTCGGACATGATGGACGGGCGCATCGGCGCCATTCGGGAAGCCCTCGAGGGGGCGGGCTACGGCAACGTGCGCATTCTCTCCTACGCCGCCAAGTACGCCTCCAAGTACTACGGCCCCTTCCGGGATGCGGTGGGCTCGGGGCAGCAGCTCGGCACGGGGGACAAGAAGACCTACCAGATGGATCCGGCGAACAGCGACGAAGCGCTCCAGGAAGTGGGGCTCGATCTCTCCGAAGGGGCTGACGCGGTCATGATCAAGCCCGGCATGCCCTACCTCGACATCGTGCGCCGAGTGAAGGACACCTACGCCGTTCCCACCTTCGTCTACCAGGTGAGCGGGGAGTACGCGATGCACATGGCCGCTATCCAGGCAGGATGGCTGGATGAAGCGGTCATCGAAGAATCGCTCCTAGCCATGAAGCGCGCCGGCGCCGACGCCATCCTCACCTACTTCGCCCTACGCATTGCCGAGGGACTTGCCTAGCTCCCCTTTAAAAGCGGGTGCAAAGCGCCCCGTCGGCGAGGGCCCCAGGCACGAGGGGCAGCAGCGGCTGCCCCAGGGCGCGCAGGAGGCCTCGGAGCAGGGCTAGCTCCCCCAGCAACACGGCGCCGCGCCCGGCGAGAAGCCCCGCGGGGGCGACACCCGCGTGGCTGCGCAGCTGACGCCAGAGCCCGTCTAGAAAGCTCAGGGACACCCGGTCTGCCACCACGCCCTGGGCGCGTGCCAGGGCCTGGGCCGAAATCGCTGAGCCGCCGGTGGCCAGACAAGCGCCGGGACCCACGCGAAAGGCGGAAAGCCCAGCTTCCGCCAGCGCCTTATCCACCAACGCATCGGCTCGAGCCCAGCAATCGCTTGCCGTACCCGCCGCCTCACTGACGGTTACGCAGCCTAGGGGAAGGCTCAGCACCCGGGTGAGCCCCGCCGCTGAGCCCAGCGCTAGTTCCGTGCTCGCGCCCCCCACATCGAGGGCGCAGCGCGGCGCCTCGCCCAGGGGTTGCCAGGCCGCGACCCCATGCCAAATCAAAGCCGCCTCCGCCTCCCCGGTCAGTATCTCTGCGGGCAGACCTAAATGCGCGGCCACCTGCGCCTGTAGGAGCGCCGGGTCGCGCAGACGGCGGAAGGTCGCCGTCCCGAGCACCCGCCGCTGAGCGAGGGGAATACCCTTGAGCGCGTTCCCCACCTGAGAAAGCGCGGCCTCTGCCCGGGACAGGGCTTCCGGCGCCAGCTCATTGTCCTCGGACAGCCCTGCGGCCAGGGCCACGGGGAGCCCGTGGCGCTCGAAGGTCTCCACCGCTGCCCCGGAGGCTATGACCCAGTGGAAGGTGTTGCTCCCCAGATCAACGACCACGCGGGGGTAGGTCATGGCGACTCCTAAGGGCTTCAGAAAGGGAAAGGGCCCATGCAAGCGATGTTTTGCTTTGCCGCGGCGATGGTACACTGCCAGCCTCAGCTGAGCCCCGGAGCATTCCCCATGAGCGAAAACATTGTCCATGTCAGCCAAACGTCCTTCGACGAAGACGTGCTGAACGCAGACCGTCCCGTCCTCGTCGACTACTGGGCGGAGTGGTGCGGGCCCTGCAAAATGATTGCCCCCATCCTCGACGAAATCGCCCAGGAATACGGCGACCGGGTGAAGGTGTGTAAGGTGAACGTGGACGAGAACCAAGCCGCCGCCGAACGCTATGGCATCCGGGGCATCCCGACTCTCATGCTGTTTAAGAACGGCGACGTCGAAGCCACGAAGGTCGGCGCGCTATCGAAGAGCCAGCTCGCCGCTTTCCTGGATAGCCACATTTAACGAGGGCCTCCAGGATAAGGAGGCCGCGTGCTCGAGGGGGGTGCGCGGTCTCTACGGAAAGGCCTTGACGACGCCGGGGGCAGAGGCCAACATAGAAGCGCCTGTTAGGGGGTCAGCAGGCGCCGCAGCATCAAAGCCCCGTCTTCCAACTTCCTGAGCACTTTCACGCATCGCCGGCTTCTCAAGCGTTGGCACCAGCCCATACGCGTGGAGCACGCTCCCATACTGATCACGTGGATATGAATCTCACCGACCTTAAACGCCTGCCCGTCCCGGATTTGCTCAACATGGCTCAGGAAATGGGCCTTGAAAACCTCGCTCGTTCCCGTAAACAGGAGGTCATCGCCGCCGTGCTACGCAAGCACGCGAAGAACGGCGAAGACATCTACGGAGACGGCACGCTGGAGATTCTTCAGGACGGCTTCGGCTTCCTTCGCTCCCCGGACACGTCCTATTTGGCCGGACCCGACGATATCTATGTCTCCCCGAGCCAGATCCGCCGTTTCAATCTGCGCACCGGCGACAGCATCGCGGGGAAGATTCGCCCGCCGAAGGACGGAGAGCGCTACTTCGCACTGCTAAAAGTTGATGAGATCAACTACAGCGAACCGAACACGAAAAAGCACAAGATTCTCTTTGAGAACCTAACTCCCCTCTTTCCCCAGGAACGACTCCGCCTCGAGCGCGGAACGGGCAGCACGGAAGACCTCGCCTCCCGCATCGTTGATCTGGTGGCGCCTATCGGAAAGGGGCAACGGGGGCTCATCGTTTCGCCGCCGAAGGCAGGGAAAACCCTGATGCTGCAGAACATCGCTCAGGCCATTGCCTATAACAATCCGGAAACCATGCTGATCGTGCTGCTCATCGACGAGCGCCCGGAAGAGGTGACGGAAATGCAGCGCACGGTGCGCGGGGAAGTGGTCGCCAGCACCTTCGACGAACCCCCGGCGCGACACGTGCAGGTGGCCGAAATGGTCATCGAGAAGGCCAAGCGCCTGGTTGAACATAAGAAAGACGTGGTGATACTGCTCGACTCCATCACCCGCCTGGCCCGCGCCTACAACACCATCGTGCCCTCCTCCGGTAAGGTCCTCACCGGGGGGGTGGATGCCCACGCCCTCGAGCGTCCGAAGCGTTTCTTCGGCGCCGCGCGGAATATCGAAGAAGGTGGGAGCCTCACCATTATCGCGACGGCGCTCATCGAGACCGGCTCGAAAATGGATGAGGTCATCTATGAGGAGTTCAAGGGTACGGGCAACCAGGAACTGCACCTCGAGCGACGCATCGCTGAGAAGCGGGTCTTCCCGGCCATCAACATTCGCCGTTCTGGCACGCGCCGCGAGGATCTCCTTACTACGGAAGACGAGCTCCAGCGCATTTGGATTCTGCGCAAGCTCCTTCACGAAATGGATGACATCGCGGCAACGGAGTTCCTCCTCGATAAGCTGAAGGACTTCAAGACCAACGACGAGTTCTTCTCGTCCATGAAGGGACGCTAGCCGGTCCTCCATGGAGATCCTCGCGGATCTTGAGACGGTGGAGGCGCTGCCGGACCGGGTGCTCAGCCTCGCCCTTCGGCTCCGGGGCCCCGCGCCCCCCATGGCCCCAGGGCAATATGTTTGCGTAGGCGCGCCTGGAGAGGCGCGCCTGCCCCTCTCCCTGGCCTCCGATCCCGCGGACCTTCCTGCCTTAACGCTTCACTTTCAGCCCACGTCGGGGCATAGCGATAGCGCCTACCTGCTCAAGCTCTTGAAAGAAGGCGGCCCGCTAGGGGTCGATCTGCCCCACGGCGAATGCACCTTCGAAGAGCCCCTCACCCAGCCCCTCCTCCTTCTCGGCGGCGGCACGGGCATTACCCAGCTACGAAGCGTGGTGCTGGCGCAGCTGCGCCTTGGGGGCCAGAAGGGCCCGCCCCTTCGACTCTATTGGGGGGCGCTCAGCATGGAAGGGATCTACCTGAAGGACGAGCTGAATTGGCTCGCCGAGGCCTACCCGCGCTTCAGCTGGGTGGGCTGCGCAGAGGCGGGCGCGAGGGAAAACTCGGAGCTAAGGGAAGGACGGGTCAGCGATGCGGTGCTCAGCGATATTGAGGGGGCGCGCCTGACCCTAAGCGGCTGGCAAGTGCTACTCGGGGGTGGCCCGGGCATGGTTTGGGGCACGGTGGAAGGGCTCCTTCCCGCGGGCCTTCGCCAAGACCAATGCCAGGCCGATGCCTTCAGCTATGCCCCGCGCACCGTTGCTTGGCCTGACGACCCCTAGCCTTTTCCGCGCAGCAAGGTGAACGCAGCAGCGTGCTCGCCCTTCGCCGCCAACCAATCTGCTTTCAGCATCCGAAGCGCCTCACGATCAAGCTGCGCATCCCTTGCGTCCCCCGCTGCGCCTAAGGCTTCACTGGCCTCGAGCATTTGCCCCGTAACCTCCAGCGCGCCGGCCACAAGGGCCAAGCGCCCCACGGCCAGGAGCACCACGGGATTATCGCGGCGGCCCTGAAGCCACCCCTGAGCCACCTTGAGCGCACTGGCTGGGTCCGCACTGCGGAGCTGCCCATAGGCGGCCTGGAGGCGATCATCCTGAGTCTGCTTCAAAGCGCCCCGAAGCACCGATTCCGCGGCGGCGTGTGCGCCAGCGCACTGAAGCGCCTTGGCGTAGGCGACTTGCACGGCAACCCGGCGCTTCACCGCCTTCGGTAGGGTGCCGAAGGCCTCCGTGAGCGCGGACTCGGAAGCGTCATCGGCGGCGTCAAAGGCGGCGGCCACCAGCAATTCTCCGGAGGGGCCTAGGGCCCCAAAGGCCGGCAGCGACTGAAGAGGCTCGGGATCGGCGGCGAGCAGCGTCGGCACCCAGCGCTCGGCCCAGGGCGTGCGAAGGAGGGCAGGGGACGCCCGAAGGGCCGCAAGGGCTTCTCTACGATCGGCCTTGGGGGATAGGGCCTTCAGCCAGGCGGAAGCATGGGGCGCCGCGCGCGCGCGTTCATCGGCGAGGGGATCACCGCCAAGCCCCTCCACCAGCGCATCGAGGGCTTGCAGCGCCGGCGCCGTTTCAGAAGCGAGGGGCGCGGGAACGCGCTCCCCCCCGAGCGTCGCTTCCAGGCGACGCAGAAGCAGGCTTGGAGCCTGGGCTGCAGCCCGGCGAGCGCGCCAGCCCCGGAGCCCCTGGGAAAAGCCCAGAAACCCCGCGACGAACAGCGCCACGGCACGCAGCGCAAAGGCCAAGAGAGCCAGCCCAAGCAAGCCCAGCCAGAGACTGCTTTCAAACAACCAGCCGCCGTAGGCGAGACCCAGATAGCCCGGGTCCCGCACCATGAGGACTCCGAGGCCCGCGGCCAGGCCCAGCGCGAGGACCGCAACCAGCAGGCGGCGCCTCATGTGCCCAGCCGCGCTTCAAGCGCTTCGTTCAAGGTCCCCAGCGCCGCCTGCGCCGCCGCGACCACCTCTCCTTCCACGGCGACGGACGTGGCCGCAAGAGCCCCGAGCCGTTCGAGTAGGCGGCTGCGATCCCGGGAAGGCCGGCCGTATTTCTCCACGCGCTGCGCCGCCGCCTCGAGGCTCGCCCGCCACAGCGCACCATCACCTCGAAGCAAGGCGAGCTGAGCCTGGCTTAGGGTCAGGCGAAGGCCATGCTGGAGCAGGGGCGCGGCGCCCTCGGGAAGAAGGGGGCTGGTGCTGGGCACCTCCGTTCGCCGCAGCCGGAAGAGGCCCGAGAGCTTCTCCCAGAGCCAGGCACCCACGCCCGTGGGGGCTGGCGCTTCCGCGACCTTCGGCGCCTCGGCGCGAAACACGGGCGCGGCGAGGGGCAGGCGATCGGTCAGCCCCGCGAGCTGCTCCACTTCGAGATAGAGTGCCACCGTATCAATGCGCGGGGCGCTGCGAAGCGCGCCGAGCGCCGCGCCGAGGGCGCGGCGCAGAGAGATATCAATGGCCTGATCGGCTTCCGCGAGCACCGCATCGGCCCGCTCAAGAAGACGTACCGTGCCCGGCACGTCCCGCTCCAGGCGAAGACGCTGCGCGGCCACGGCGCTGAGATAGCGCACCTCTGCAAGACGTACCGCCGCCAAGCTGCCTGCATCGGCTTCCGCACGCTGCGCCAGGGCCGCAAGCTCCGCCGCCAGGGCTTGTTGCCCTACTCTGGCCTCCGCGAGCGCATCCTCTGCCACACGCAGCGCATCGCCCTGAGCCGCAAGCACCTGGGCCTGAGCCCGGGCCTGCTGGCGAAGGTCTCCGAGCTCGGCGCCGAGGGATGCCTCAAGCTTCTGGACCTCAGACTGGCCCTGCTGAGCCAGATAAAAGGGGTAGGTCGCGCCGCCTGCGGCCCCTAGGGCGAGAAGGAAGGCCAGCCAGCTCAGCGCACTTCCCCGAGCCCTCGTCGGCTTTAACGCCTGCGCCTTTTCCGTCACCTCAATTCCCCATCAACTCCGGCGC
>JADHNT010000074.1 GCA_016779385.1 Pseudomonadales bacterium | reverse complement strand
AACCAAATGGACGTGCCCCTGCGGCCCCATACGCGCAACGACATCGCGCAGCTGGTGCTGGGTCGCTAGGCCTGGGAGGACGGTATGAACCTTGGAAGCCCGATTAAGCGTCGGCCGACGCGCCAGATCCACGTAGGTTCGGTCCCCGTGGGTGGCGATGCCCCCATCGCGGTGCAGAGCATGACCAACACGGAAACCACGGACGTCGATGCGACCGTGGCGCAAATCGAAAAGCTCGAGGCCGCGGGCGCCGATATTGTCCGTGTCTCCGCGCCAAGCCTTGAAGCAGCGGAGGCCTTCGGGCAGATCCGCAAGCGGGTGCGCGTCCCCCTGGTGGCGGATATCCACTACGACTATCGCATCGCCCTCAAGGTCATCGAGTACGGCGTCGATTGCGTGCGCATCAACCCGGGCAACATCGGCTCCGACGATCGGGTGCGGTCCGTGGTTTCGGCGTGCCGGGACAAGGGCGTTCCCATTCGCATCGGCGTGAACGCGGGTTCCCTCGGTAAACGCCTCTTGAAGAAGTACGACAACGAACCGTGCGCTGAAGCCATGGTGGAATCGGCGATGCACCACATCGACATTCTTGATCGCCTCGACTTCCAAGATTTCAAGATCAGCCTGAAGGCCTCCGATATCTTCATGACCGTGGAGGCCTATCGGGCGCTGGCGACCCAAATCGATAATCCCTTCCACCTGGGCATCACGGAAGCGGGGGGGCTGCGGAGCGGAACGGTGAAGTCCGCCATCGGCCTTGGCATGCTCCTCATGGATGGCATTGGCGATACGCTCCGCGTGTCGCTCGCTGCCGACCCCGTGGAAGAGGTCAAGGTGGGCTTTGACATCTTAAAGTCCCTGCGCCTGCGAACCCGGGGCATCAACTTCGTCGCCTGCCCCAGCTGCTCGCGGCAGAATTTCGACGTCATTGGTACCATGAATGAGCTCGAGCGTCGCCTGGAGGATGTCACCGTGCCCCTCGACGTCGCCGTGATCGGCTGCGTGGTGAATGGCCCGGGGGAAGCGCTGAAGGCGGACCTTGGGGTGACAGGGTCGAATCACCAGAGCGTGCTCTACCGGGAAGGTAAGCCCTCCGAGCGCCTCGATAACGAAAGCATCGCCGATCACCTCGAACGGGTGATTCGGGCGCGCATAGAAGATAAGGTGCGCGCCGAGGAAGCGCAGGCCGCTTCCTTGATCGCCCGCGGTTAGCCCCGGTGCGCCCTTGGGGCGCACCTTTGTAGAAAGACAGCTCATGGCCAAAATCCAATCTATCCGGGGCATGCCCGACGTCCTGCCCGACGCCAGCGCTATGCGTCTTTGGGTCGAAGATCGACTGAAGGCCGTGCTGGCCCGCTATGGTTATGCGCACGTTCGCATGCCCCTCGTGGAGGCGACGGCGCTGTTTGCCCGGGGCGTGGGGGACGGTACGGATATCGTCGAGAAGGAGATGTATACCTTCGAGGATCGAAGCGGCGAGTCCCTCACCCTTCGCCCGGAAGGAACCGCAGGCTGCGTTCGCCTTTGCGAGGAGCACGGCCTGCTCTATAACCAAACGCAGCGCCTTTGGTATCAGGGCCCCATGTTCCGCTATGAGCGTCCCCAGAAGGGGCGTTACCGACAATTTGAGCAGCTGGGGGTGGAGTGCTTCGGCTTTCCGGGCCCCGCCATCGATGCGGAGCTCCTGGGCCTGTGCGCCGACTTTTGGACCGAGCTGGGTGTTCAGAACGCCCTCACCCTGGAACTCAATACGCTGGGTTCTCCGGAGTCCCGAGCGGCCTACCGGGAGGCGCTTCTCGCCTACCTTCGACCCTTGGCGGACCAGCTCGACGAAGACAGCCAGCGCAGGCTCGAACGTAATCCGCTTCGCATCCTCGATTCGAAGGATCCGAAAACCCAGGCGCTTCTTGCCGATGCGCCGGACCTTGCGGCCTGTCTAGATGAGGCTTCGAAGACCCACTTTGATGCGCTGCGCCGCTTTTTGGATGCGCTGGCCATTCCTTATGTGGTGAATCCGCGCATTGTTCGGGGCCTCGACTACTACACCCATACGGTCTTCGAGTGGACCACCACCGCCCTGGGTGCGCAGGGGACGGTCTGCGGTGGGGGGCGCTATGATGGCCTCGTGGAGCGGCTCGGGGGACGGCCAACCCCGGGCATCGGTTTTGCCATGGGACTGGAGCGGCTGACTCTGCTGGTGGAGGCCCTCGGGGCAGGCCCCGCAGGGGCGGCGCCCCTCGATGTTTATGTGTTGGCCCTGGATGACGCGCACAGCGCGGAAGCGCTGGCCCTTGGTCAGCGCCTTCGTCAGGCGCTCCCGGCGCTCACGGCTCAGGTGCACTGCACTGGCGGAAAGGCGAAGGCGCGGTTTAAGAAGGCCGACGCCAGCGGCGCGCGCTACGCGCTCATTCTCGGGGAAACGGAGATCGCCGAGGGCACGGTGGCTGTGAAGCCTCTCCGAGAGGGGGACGCGGAGCAATCCACCTGGACCCTGCCGGCCCTGGTGGACCATTGGCGCGAAGGCTTGCCTTCGCCGAGCAGTACGGACGTAGCAACAAGGAGATAGGCGCGGTGACCGATGTAGAGAGCGACGAGGAACTCGTCGAACTGATCCAGCGCGGCTGGGCGCGCTACGGCGTTTCGCTGGTAGTGGGCGTAGTGCTCGCCCTGGGCGGCGTGCTGGGCTGGCGCAGCTACGAGGCCTATGAGGTGGAGGCCGCCGAGGCGGCGTCCACGGCCTTCTACCGCTACCAGCAAGCCCTGGCCGAAGGCCGGGAGGCTGATGCGGCGGTGGAGGCCGCGCGCCTAACGGAAGCCCACGGCGACACGGTCTATGCCCTCTTCCTCGCCCTGGGCAACGCCCGGGAAGCGGTTGAAGCGGGCGATTTGACTGCAGCCAAGGTGGCGCTGGAGACGGCGCTGACCCTTGCGCCCACGGAAGCCCTAAAGGATGTGGTTCGCCTCCGGCTAGCACGCCTAGCTCTGGCAGGAGAGGAGGGCGCGGAAGCGGCCCTTCGCTATTTGGAGGCGATTCGCCAGGGCGAGACCCTAGCGGGGGTCGCGGAGCTCCGCGGGGATGCGCTGGCAAGCCTAGGGGCCTTCGCGGAAGCTCGGGCGGCCTACGCGGCGGCCCTGGCAGCGGGGGAGGGGGCCTTGCCCATCGTCTCCATGAAACTGGATGCGCTGCCCGCAGAAGATGTGGAAGCGGTGGCGGCGATGGAAGACGATCCCTCGTGACCTTACTGCTGAAACGCCTTGCGCTCTCAGGACTGATTACCCTAGCCCTTGGAGGTTGTAGCTGGTTTGGGGATGATAAGAACCCTGACCTTGAGCCCATGCCGCTCATGATCTTTGAGCCCGAAGGGGACCTCAGGGTACTGTGGTCCGTGCAGGTGGGCGATGGACAGGGCAAGCGCTACACGCGCCTGCGCCCGGCGCTGGTAGACGACACGCTGTTCGTCGCCGACGCCTACGGCTTGGTGGAAGCGCGAGCGTTGAGCGACGGCGAGCTCCGTTGGCGAGCCCGCATAGGGGCGCCCGATGGTAACTGGGCATCAAAGCTGAATGTCCTGGCGCGGGATAACGACAACGGCAGCTTCGTCACCGGCGGCGTGGGCGCGGACGCCTATACCGTGCTCCTTGGTACGCGAGATGGTGTGGTTCATGCCCTCCGGGCCGACGACGGGGAGCCGCTCTGGACTGCCCAGCTGTCTTCGGAAATTCTAAGCCCCCCGGCGGTGAACCGGGACCTTGTGCTGGTGCTCACAAGCGATGGCCGGTTGACGGCGCTGAATCGTTCCGATGGGACCCGCCTTTGGTCCTATGACACTCAGGTACCCGTGCTGACCTTGCGCGGGGGCAGTGCGCCTATCCTCAGTGGCGGCTTCGCCCTCGGCGGCTTTGCGAGCGGGCGTCTCGTCACGCTGCGGGCTAGCAATGGGCAAGTGCGCTGGGAAAACGCCGTGGGCCTGCCCGCGGGGCGGAGTGAGCTTGAGCGCATCGCCGACGTCGACTCTACGCCCCTGCTCAAGGGCGGCGTGGTGTTTGTGGTGGGCTATCAGGGCGCGGTGAAGGCGCTTCGCCTCCAGGATGGGCAAGCCCTCTGGGAGCGCCCGCTCTCGAGCTACGGTTCCCTGGCGGAGGGCTATGGCGCGGTGTTCGTCACCGACGATGCCGGGTCCCTTTTTGCCCTCGATCAGAATGACGGCGTGGTGAGCTGGCAGCAGCCCGGCCTGGCCCGCCGGGGCGTGACCGGGCCGGCGGTAGCCGGGGCGAATCTCATGGTTGCCGATGAGGAAGGCTACGTGCACCTCTTTGCGCAGGCGGACGGTCGACCTTTGGCGCGGCGCCGCGTCGATCGCAAGGGCGTGCGCCTCGCGCCCCTGGGTGACGATGACGTGTTCTACGTGTACAGCAATCGCGGGCGCCTCCAGGCCTTGCGGTTCGAAGCCTCACCGTGAGCCCCGGTCCATGACTGGCACCCTGGCTCTTGTGGGCCGCCCAAACGTGGGAAAATCGACGCTGTTTAATCGCCTCACCCGAAGCAGAGATGCGCTCGTGGCCGATTTGCCTGGGCTCACCCGGGATCGCCAATACGGGACGGCGCTGTTGGCCGGCCGCCGTATGGTCCTCATCGATACCGGGGGGCTGTCCGGGGAAGAGGTGGGCATCGATAGCGCCATGGCTCAGCAAACGCTTCAGGCTGTGGAAGAGGCAGATCGGGTGTTGTTTCTGGTGGACGGACGTGCGGGCCTGACCGCCGGCGATGAGCTGATTGCGGAACAGCTTCGACGCCTGGGCCGGGAAGCGCACCTTATCGTCAATAAGGTAGACGGGGTCGGTGACGATGCCGCCCTGGCCGAATTCGCGAGCCTCGGCTTCGGGGAACCCCTACCCATTTCTGCAGCCCATGGCCGGGGTTTGCGCGCCCTGGAAGACACCATTGGCAACCTGTTTCCCCAAGCGCTAACGGAAGAGGAAGAGGCGGCCCGAGGCCTTGTAGTCAGCGTGGTGGGCCGTCCCAACGTCGGCAAATCGACGCTTATCAATCGCATGCTGGGGGAAGAGCGGGTAGTGGTCTTCGACCAGGCTGGTACCACCCGGGACAGCATCTTCATCCCTTATGAGCGCGATGGCCAGCGCTATACGCTGGTGGATACGGCGGGCGTGCGGCGTCGCGGCAAGGTGAGCGACACGGTCGAAAAGTTCAGCATCGTTAAGACGCTGGCGGCAATCGATGCCGCGGGCGTCGTGGTACTGCTTATTGATGCTCGGGAAGGGCTGGTGGAGCAGGATCTGCACCTGCTGGGTACGGTTTTGGAATATGGCCGGGCCCTGGTGTTGGCCGTGAACAAGTGGGACGGCATGACCCCCGATGACCGTGCCCGGGTGAAGGACACCCTTGGGCGCCGGCTGAACTTCATTCCCTGGCTACGCATCCACTTCATCTCCGCAAAGCACGGCACGGGGGTGGGAACGCTCTATGGAGCCGTGGCCGAGGCTTGGGAGAGCGCCATGCGCAAGATGCCCACGCCGAAGCTGACCGCGGTGCTGGAGAGCGCTGTGCAGGAGCACGCGCCGCCGCTTCACCAGGGCCGGCGCATCAAGCTGCGCTACGCGCATCAGGGGGGGCACCGGCCGCCGCGGATTATTATCCACGGCAACCAAACGGAGCACCTGCCTCAGGCCTATATCCGCTTTCTAGAAAAGCGTTTCCGCGAGCACTTTAAGCTTGTGGGTACGCCCCTCGTGGTGGGCTTTAAGGGTTCGGAGAACCCCTTCGCCGGGCGCCGTAACACGCTGACCCCGCGACAGCAGCGTAAGCGCCAGCGGCTGATGAAGCACATCAAGAAAAATAAGCGCTAGCTGTCACACTCCCTTCACAAAATTGTTAGCTCCCTGTAGGCAAACGATCACGAGATTTTCACCTTGGCGCTCCATGGTGTGGGGCGGTTTATGCCTACCCACCCGAAGGAGCCCTTATGAATTTCAAATTGAAAGGCCTCGCGGCCGCGATGATCTGTGCCAGCTTCGCTTTGGCCGGCTGTGAAGGGGATGATGGTAGCCCCGGCGCGACTGGTCCAGCAGGGGCCACCGGCGCAACGGGCGCCGCCGGCACCGATGGGGTGGACGCTTCGCGCACCGCCATTTCCCTGTCTTTCCTGGGTCGCGGCTTCAACCCCGACGCGGCTTTTGACGGCTCCGCCGCGGAGATCGTCGATTTCGATCCCGCCACGGGCCGAGCCTTTGTGGTGAATGCTCAGGCCGGCGGCGTGGACATCTTCAGTCTGGCTGCACCGGCGAATCCGGCCTTCGTTGAAGCGCTTGATGTCGCCGCTGACGTGGCTGCGGCCATCGACGGCATCGCGGCCGCGGACCTCGGCGCCGTCAACAGCGTCGCGATTCACAGCGCTAGCAACACCCTGGCGGTGGTGGTGGCGGCCGAGCCCGAAACCAACAACGGCTACGCCGCGTTCTATCAGGCTTCCGATGGCACCTTCCTCGCGGCGGTCGAAGTGGGCGCGCTGCCCGATTCCGTGGCTATTTCCCCCGATGGTAATACGGTGGTGGTGGCCAACGAAGGTCAGCCAAGCGGCGATTATACGGTCGACCCCGATGGCTCTATCAGCGTTATCGATATATCCGGGGGGGCGTCTACGGTCGCCGCGGCTAATGTGACTTCCGTGACCTTCGACGGCCTCGAGGCTGCCGACATCCCGGGCGTGCGGATCTCGGGACCCGGTGGAGACATCGCCGCCGCCCTCGAGCCCGAATATGTGGC
This sequence comes from Pseudomonadales bacterium, assembly GCA_016779385.1. Classification (GTDB taxonomy): domain Bacteria; phylum Pseudomonadota; class Gammaproteobacteria; order Pseudomonadales; family Azotimanducaceae; genus Salivita. Next base: position 5,201 of record JADHNT010000074.1, on the reverse strand, counting down.
CATCAGCGACGACGGCGCGACGGCCTATGTGTCCCTGCAGGAAAACAACGCCATCGCCGAGGTGGATCTCGAGACGGGCACCCTGACCGATGTCTGGGCCCTGGGCTTCAAGGATCACCGCAATCCCGGCAACGAGCTGGATGTCAGCAACCGCGACGACGTGATCAACATCCGCAATTGGCCCGTCTATGGTGTTTATATGCCCGATGGTATCGCCACCTACACGGTCAATGGCGTGCCCTACGTCGTGACCGCCAATGAGGGGGATTCCCGGGATTACGCGGCGCACGTGGACGAGCTGCGGATCAGGGACATCACCGATAACGGCACCAATAGTATCGATCTGCCCCTCGCAGACGTGCTGAGCTTCGGCGCCGATTACGATCAAGACGGGGATGTGGATTCCATTGATTTTCTGGAAGACGAAGGGCTCGGTCGCCTGAAGATCATCACCGACCTCGGGGTTACGGGTGCGAACTGCGACGCCACGGGCACGGAGCCGCAGAACTGCACCTATGAGGCGCTTTACGCTTTTGGGGCCCGCTCCTTCTCCATCTTCAACGCCGAGACCCAAACATTGGCGTTTGATTCGGGGAATGACTTTGAGCGCATCACCGCTGAGCGTAACCCGGAAAATTTCAACGCCACGAACGATGAGAACAACTTTGATAACCGCTCCGACGACAAGGGGCCGGAGCCTGAAGGTGCCGAGCTCGGCGTGATCGACGGCCGTACCTATGCGTTCATCAACCTCGAGCGGGTTGGAGGCGTGATGGTCTACGACGTTACGGAGCCCGAGCGTTCCGAGTTCGTGCAATACATCACGAATCGGGACTTCTCTCTGGCTGATGCTGATCTTGATGCAGGTGTTACCGACCTCGGGCCGGAAATCACGCACTTCATCAGCGCCGAGGACAGCCCCTCCGGTGTGCCGCTGCTGCTGGTTAGCAACGAAGTGAGTGGCACGCTGACGGTCTACCAGATCGACGCGCGCAGCATTTCCAACTAGGCCCTTCGATGGGTTCGGGGCCCCGGTCGCGTCAGCGCCCGGGGCCTTTTTTATGGCATAGAGGGCTCTATGGGCCCTTCGGCAGTCACCGCGAGCGTGCCCCCAGCGAGGGTCGCCTGAAGCCGGGTGCCGGGGGCAACGGCGTCCGGGCTTTTGACCACCGTTCCAAAGCGCTTGCCGGCCTCGGGCTCGGTGGTGAGCACAGCATATCCGCGTGCCACCGTGCCCAGGGGGCTTTGGAGCTGGAGCCCCTGGGCCGCCAGGGCCAGGCGCTGAGCCAACCGCTCCTGGCGGTGGGCGAGGGCATCGCGCAGGGCTGTGTCCGCTTGGGTGACCTGCTGTTGGTGGGCGGCGATGGGATCGAGGGGCGAGGCCCGACGCAGCCGTTGGGTCAGGGCGCCGGTGCGATCCTTCGCCCGGGTCAGGCGCTGCACCGGAGAGGCTGCCCGCAGCCGCTGCTCAAGGGCGGTGAGCCGTTGTCGTTGGGTTTGCTGTCCGTAGCGCAGGGCGCTATGGAGCTGCCCTTCCAGCCTATCGAGGCGTTGCGCCAAAAGATCCAGGCGGGGCCGAGGATCTTGAAGGCGACCGCGAAGGTGGCGTAGGCGCTCGCGCTGCTGCTGGAAGGCGAGGCGAAGGCTACGCCGCAGGCGACCCGTCTGGCGTACCACGCTGTGGGCGAGGGCTTCCCGGTCTGGGGTGGCCAGCTCCGCCGCCGCCGATGGGGTGGGGGCCCGCAGGTCAGCCACGAAGTCCGCGATGCTGACGTCGCTTTCATGGCCGACGGCGGCCACCACGGGGCGAGGACAGGCGACGATAGCCCGGGCGACGCGTTCGTCATTAAAGGCCCATAGGTCTTCGAGGCTGCCGCCTCCGCGACCTGTAATGACTAGGTCTGGCGCGCCGTCGGGATCGTCTTCCCACCAGCGCCGAAGGCGGTCGAAGGCCGCAACGATCTCCCCCGGTGCCCGTTCCCCCTGCACCGCCGTTGGCAAAAGGGTGAGCTGGGCGGCGGGCCAGCGTCGGCCCAGCACGGTGAAGAGGTCCTGGATTGCGGCGCCGGTAGCCGAGGTGATCAGGGCGATATGCCGAGGTAGGGCGGGAAGGGGGCGCTTGCGCTCGGCGGCAAAGAGGCCTTCGGCCTCGAGCTGCTTCCGCAGCGCCTCATAGGCGAGGCGCAGGGCGCCCTCTCCCGCGGGCTCGAGGCTATCGACGATGAGCTGGAATTCCCCCCGATCGGGGTAGAGGCTCACCCGGGCCCGAAGCTGTACCTGGAGCCCATTGCGGACCTCGCAGCGAACCCGCGCGTTCCGCCCTCGGAACATGGCGCAGCGCACCTGGGCCTTGGCGTCCTTCAGGGTGAAGTACCAGTGGCCCGATGCGGGGCGCGATAAGTTGGAGATCTCCCCCTCAATCTGAATCAGGCCAAACTGGTTCTCCAGGGCGACCTGCACCTCATGGTTAAGGCGGCTCGGGGTGTAGGGCGTTTGAGGGGGGGCGACCATGCTCATGACGTCCATGCTAGCACCCTTCCCGCCCGGCCTCGGAAGGGGCTCTCGGCGTTGACGTTTTTGCCTTCCAAGGCCCGTCGGCGTAGCATTGCGCGCTTACCTTTTTGGGGGCCTCGCGATGCTTCGAATTGCCCACGACGCGCTCACCTTTGACGACGTTCTGCTCCTGCCTGCCTTCTCCGACGTACTGCCCTCGCAGGTGGATCTAACGGCGCAGCTGTCGCGCAACATCCGCCTCAACATACCTTTGCTTTCTGCCGCCATGGATACGGTGACGGAGGCGCGCCTGGCCATCGCCATGGCTCAGGAAGGGGGCATCGGCATCATCCATAAGAACATGCCCATCGAACGCCAGGCCCGGGAAGTGCGCCTGGTGAAAAAGTTCGAGAGCGGCGTGATTCGCGACCCCATCACCATCGCTCCGGAAGCGACGGTGCGCCAGCTCCTCGAGCTGACTCGGGAGCACGCGATCTCGGGCGTGCCCGTGGTGCGCGGCAATGATCTGTTGGGCATCGTGACTTCCCGGGACGTACGCTTCGAGCCAGACCTTGAGACCAAGGTCAGCGAGATCATGACCCCGAAGGAGAAGCTCGTTACCGTCCCAGAGGACGCGGCAGAAGACGTGGTGCGTGATTTGCTTCACCGCCATCGCATCGAAAAGGTCCTGGTCACCAACGATGCCTTCGAGCTGCGCGGCCTGATCACGGTGAAGGACATCAACAAAGCGCAGATGTATCCCCGGGCGTGCAAGGACAGCCAGGGGCGGCTGCGCGTCGGCGCCAGCGTGGGCACCTCCGCGGAAACGGAGGCGCGGGTTGCAGCGCTGGTGGAAGCCGGGGTGGACATCATCGTGGTGGATACGGCTCACGGCCATTCCAAGGGCGTCCTCGATCGGGTGCGCTGGCTGAAGGCCACCTACCCGCAGCTGGACGTTATTGGCGGCAATATCGCCACCGCTGACGCGGCCCTGGCGCTGGTGGACGCCGGTGCCGATGCCGTGAAAGTCGGTATTGGTCCCGGATCGATTTGCACCACCCGTATCGTGACCGGTATTGGCGTGCCTCAGGTGACGGCTGTGGCCAAAGTAGCTGCGGCGCTAGCGGATACGGACGTCTCCGTGATCGCCGATGGCGGCGTGCGCTTCTCCGGGGATCTGGCCAAGGCCATCGTCGCTGGTGCCCATGCGGTCATGGTGGGCAGTCTTTTTGCTGGCACCGACGAAGCGCCTGGGGAAGTGGAGCTGTATCAAGGCCGGACCTACAAGGCCTATCGGGGTATGGGATCCCTCGGGGCGATGGACCAGGCCCACGGCTCCTCGGACCGCTATTTCCAGGGCACGGAGCGGGACGCGTCCAAGCTGGTGCCGGAGGGCATTGAGGGCCGCGTGCCCTATAAGGGCGCCATGGGCAGCATCGTGCATCAGCTCATGGGCGGACTTCGGGCCTCCATGGGGTACACCGGATCTCAGGATATGAACACCATGCGCACCCGTCCCCAGTTCGTGCAGGTGACCTCGGCGAGCATGGCGGAAAGCCACGTGCACGGGGTGAGCATCACCAAGGAAGCGCCGAACTACCCGACCCGCTAGGGCTAAACGAGAGCCGCCATGAGCCACGATATCCACCAGGAGCGGATCCTGGTCCTCGATTTTGGATCCCAGTACACCCAGCTCATCGCGCGCCGGGTGCGGGAGCTCGGGGTCTTTTGCGAAATCCTGCCCTTTGATATTCCCGAGGTGGAAATCGTCAACCGGGCACCGCGCGGCATCGTCCTCTCCGGCGGTCCCGAAAGCGTCACCCTGGAAGAAACGCCCCGGGCCCCGAGCGTCGTCTTTGAGCTGGGCGTCCCCGTGCTGGGCATTTGCTATGGCATGCAAACCATGGCGCTTCAGCTGGGGGGCGCGGTAGAGCCCTCGGACGAGCGTGAATTTGGCCACGCGCGAGTGACTCGGCTTGCGCCCGATGCTTTCCTCGGCGACCCCGTAGACCATGGAGCTTCGGACTACGACGTGTGGATGAGCCACGGGGATCGTGTATCCGCTCTGCCGCCGGGCTTCCAGCATAGTGGCCAATCGCCCAATGCGCCCATCGCGGCCATGGCCGACCCGACTCGCCATTTCTACGGCGTGCAGTTCCATCCCGAGGTTACCCATACGAAACAGGGACAAGCCATGCTTCGCCGCTTCCTTCGGGAAGTGTGCGGCTGCCAGGCCCTATGGACGGCGGCCAATATCGTGGACGACGCCGTCGAAACGGTCCGTCGGCAAGTGGGATCGGGCAAGGCGCTGCTAGGCCTCTCCGGGGGCGTGGATTCCTCCGTGGTGGCGGCCCTGTTGCACCGCGCAATCGGCGATCAGCTTGTTTGCGTGTTCGTCGACAACGGCCTGCTTCGTCTTAAGGAGGGGGATGAGGTTATGGAGGCCTTCCGCCAGGCCGCCGATGACAGTCTCACCCTGAAGATCATTCGCGTGGATGCGGAGGATGAGTTCCTGGGCAAGCTGGCTGGGGAAAGCGATCCGGAGCGCAAGCGGAAGATTATCGGAGAGACCTTCATCGAGGTGTTCGAGCGCGAGGCCGCGAAGATCGACGGCGTGGCCTACCTGGCGCAGGGCACGATCTACCCCGACGTCATCGAATCCGCCGCGTCAAAATTCGGCAAAGCCCATGTCATCAAGTCCCACCACA
>JADHNT010000073.1 GCA_016779385.1 Pseudomonadales bacterium | reverse complement strand
CTTCGCCTTGGTGTTTACCCTATGAAATTCGAAAGCACAGATTCCTACATCGTGACCGATGAGCTGGGCCTGGCCGTCAATGCAGCGGTGACCCTCCAGCGTCCGCTCTTGATCAAGGGGGAGCCGGGCACGGGTAAAACGCTCCTGGCGGAACAGGTGGCCGAGTCCTTCGGCGCGGAGCTCCTCACCTGGCACATCAAGTCCACCACGAAGGCTCAGCAGGGCCTTTACGAGTACGACGCCGTGTCCCGGCTGCGTGATTCCCAGCTGGGGGACGAGCGGGTCAAGGACATCAAGAACTACATCCGCAAGGGTAAGCTTTGGGAGGCCTTCGAGCGTGAGGAGCGCGTTGTGCTCCTCATCGACGAAATCGATAAGGCCGACATCGAATTCCCCAACGACCTCCTTCAGGAGCTCGATCGCATGGAATTCTTCGTCTACGAGACGGGGGAAACCATCAAGGCGAAGAAGCGTCCCATCGTGATCATCACCTCGAACAATGAGAAAGAGCTCCCGGACGCCTTCCTGCGCCGCTGCTTCTTCCACTACATTGACTTCCCTGATCGGGAAACCATGCAGGCCATCGTCGACGTCCACTTCCCCACGGTGAAGCAGGACCTCGTGAAGGAAGCGCTGGAAATCTTCTTCGACGTGCGCAAGGTGCCGGGCATGAAGAAGAAGCCGAGCACCTCCGAGCTCATCGATTGGCTCAAGCTGCTCATGGCCGACGATATCCCCGAGGAAATTCTCACCAACCGAGACACAACCAAGGCCATTCCGCCGCTCTACGGGGCCTTGGTGAAGAACGAGCAGGACGTGCACCTGCTTGAGCGTTTGGCCTTCATGAATCGTCGCGACAGCCGCGGCTAGGGATTGGGGGCGCCCCCGGGCGCCGCTACCAGGAGACCGGCATGCTCATCGATTTTTTCTTCACCCTGCGCCGCCATCAGGTGCCGGTGACGATTCGGGAACTGCTTGACCTCGTTGAAGGGCTCAAGCATCGCCTCGTGTACAGCGATGTCGACGAGTTCTACCAGGTGGCCCGGGCCATCATGGTTAAGGACGAGAAGCACTACGATAAGTTCGATCAAGCCTTTGGGGTTTACTTCAAGGGGCTGGAAGACCTCCAGGGGCTCCTCGAGTCCCTGATCCCGGACGAATTTTTGCGCCGTGAGTTCGAGCGCTCCCTCACAGCCGAGGAGCTCGAAAAGATCGAAAGCATGGGCGGCCTTGAGAAGCTCATTGAAGAATTCCGTAAGGCCAAGGAGGCGGCGGAAAAGGGCGGTGAGGGCGAAGGCGAGGGCGAAGAGCCCGGCGAAGGTGGCAAGGGCGAACAGGAGGGGCAGGGTGGTCAGGGGCCTAACGGTTCCGGCGGCCGGGGCGGAAAGGGCAAGAAGAAAAAAGGCAAGAAAGCCTGGGATCGCCGCGCCTACAAGAACCTCGATGATTCCGTGGAGCTGGGTACGCGGAATATCAAGCTCGCCCTGCGGCGCCTGCGTAAGCTGGCCCGCACCGGTAAGGAAGAAGAGCTCGACATGGATGGGACCATCCGGTCCACGGCCCATAACGGCGGGCTTCTTGATATCCGCCTCCAGGCCGAGCGAAAGAACAGGGTGAAGGTGCTGTGTTTCTTCGACGTGGGCGGCTCCATGGATGCGCACGTGAAAATCTGCGAAGAGCTCTTCTCGGCTGCGCGCACCGAGTTCAAACAGATGGAGTATTTCTACTTTCACAACTTCATCTATGAGTCGGTGTGGAAGGACAACCGGCGGCGCATGGCGGAACGGTTGGCCACCTGGGATGTGCTCCACAAGTACCCCTCGGACTACAAGGTTGTCTTCGTCGGCGACGCCACCATGGCGCCCTACGAAATCACCCATTCCGGGGGCAGCGTGGAGCATTGGAACGAAGAGCCCGGGGCCTTGTGGATGCAGCGCCTGGCTGGGGTGTACAACAATCTGGTGTGGATCAACCCCACGCCCCAGGACACCTGGGAATACTCCGGGTCCGTGGAACTGATTCGAGGCCTGGTGGGGGGGCAGATGTACCCCTTGACCATCGCAGGCCTGGAAGAAGCCATGGGCATCCTGTCCAAGTAAATCGTGACCTCGGCGCCAGCGCCCTCGCCAGCCCTTGCGCTGTGCGCCGATCGTCCCGAGCTTGCCAAGCTCGAGGCCAAGCTCGCGCGGCTGAAAGCCGACGGCAAACCCTTCGATCGCCTTCAGGCGCGCCATGACGCCCTCCTGGCTCGCTCCGCAGCGGCGGTACTCGCGAATGCGGAAGCCTTGCCCGTCCCCCGAATTAATCTTGACCTGCCCATCGCCGAGCGGGCGGAGGAAATTGTCAGCCTCCTAAAGGCCCATCAGGTGCTGGTGATTGCCGGGGAGACGGGATCGGGAAAAACCACCCAGCTGCCCAAGCTCGCCCTGGCCGCGGGGCTTGGGATTGCAGGGCGTATCGGTCATACCCAGCCCCGGCGGCTTGCCGCCCGGGCCGTGGCCCGGCGCCTCGCCGAGGAGCTTGCCGTGCCCCTCGGGGAAACGGTGGGGTTCCAAACACGCTTTGACGACGTCATGAGCGAAAATACTCGCATTAAGCTCATGACCGACGGGATCCTCTTGGCGGAAACGCAGCGGGACCCGGAGCTTCGCGCCTACGATTGCCTCATCATCGACGAGGCGCACGAGCGCAGCCTCAATATCGACTTCCTGCTGGGGTACCTGGCACGCCTACTTCCCCGGCGCCCGGACCTCAAGCTCATCATCACCTCGGCCACCATTGATCTGGAGCGCTTCGCGGCGCATTTCGCCCAGCCTGTCAAGGACGGAGAGCCCGAGCCGGCCCCCATTGTGGAGGTCTCGGGACGGACCTTCCCGGTCTCCGTGGAATATCTGCCTCCCGAGGGGGAGGGGGGCGTAGAGCAGGGGCTTCTCGCCGCCCTGGAGGCGATTGATCGCCTAGAGCGAAGGGGTGAGGCGCCGCCGCCCTACGCCAGGGACGTGCTCGTTTTTCTGCCCGGGGAGCGGGATATCCGGGATGCGGCTAAGGTGCTGCGGGACGCCCAGCCCTTTCGGGGCGCGGAGGTACTGCCCCTCTATGCCCGGCTCTCCAATGCGGACCAGCAGCGGGTCTTTAACCCGGGGGGCGCCCGGCGCATCGTGCTGTCAACGAACGTCGCGGAGACCTCCCTGACGGTGCCGCGCATCGGCTACGTCATCGATAGCGGGCTGGCCCGCATTTCCCGCTACAGCTATCGCTCGAAGCTTCAGCGCCTGCCCGTGGAGCCCATTTCCCAGGCCAGCGCCGCCCAGCGCGCGGGCCGCTGCGGACGGCTGGCGCCGGGGGTGTGCTTCCGCCTCTTTGAGGAAGCGGACTTCGAGGCGCGCCCCGCGTTTACGGATCCGGAGATTCGCCGCACGAACCTGGCCTCCGTGGTGCTCCGCATGAAGGAGCTGGACCTCGGGGATCCCGAAGCCTTTCCCTTCCTGGAGCCCCCAGAGCCGAAGGCCCTGTCGGACGGTCGGCGCCTGCTGCAGGAGCTCCAGGCCCTGGATGAGCTTGGGCGCCTGACCCCCGTGGGGCGGGCCCTGGCGAAGCTCCCGGTTGATCCCCAGCTTGGGCGCATGCTGGTGGCGGCGGAGCAGGGGGGCGTACTCGAGCCCGTGCTGGCTATTGTTACGGGGCTGGCCCAGCCGGACGTGCGGGACCGGCCCCAGGATAAGCAGCAGGCTGCGGACCAGGCCCACGCCCAGTGGCGGGATAAGCGCTCCGACTTCCTCACCCTCCTGGCTCTCTGGCGCTGGCTGGAGGCGCAGCGGGAAGCGCTGTCCGCCTCCGCCTTTCGAAAGGTGCTGCAGCGCCAATTCCTGTCTTACTTGCGGGTCAGGGAGTGGCGGGCGCTTCATCGACAGCTTCGCCTCGTCGTGCAGAGCCTGGGCTGGGGCCTCGGCGGAGAAGACGCTGCCCCGGAGCGTATCCACCAGGCGCTGCTCCCGGGTCTTCTGGGCCAGCTGGGGCTGCGCACGGAGCGTAAGGACTACCTCGGGGCCCGGGGGCTGCGTTTTCATATTTTCCCCGGGTCTGGGGTGTTTGGCGGCGATCCCCCCTGGGTGATGGCGGCGGAGATCGTGGAAACCTCCCGGGTGTACGCCCGGACCGTGGCGGCCATTGATCCCCGCTGGATCGAAGGCGCGGCGGCCCATCTGCTGCGTCGGCGCCACGAGGAACCCCACTGGCGCCGGAAGCAGGGCCGGGTGGTGGTGCGGGAGCGGGCCACGCTCTATGGCCTTCCCGTGGTCGAAAATCGCTTCGTGCCCTATGCCCCCATCGATCCCGAGGGAGCCCGGCAGATCTTCCTCCTTGAGGGCTTGGTTCGCGAGGGCCTCGAAACCCGCGGGCCCTTCCTGGCGCATAACCTCGCCCTGGTGGAAGACCTTCGGGAACTGGAGGCCCGGGAGCGACGTCGCGATCTACTCGTTTCCGAAGCGGCTATGGTGGCCTGGTACGACGCCCGCATCGAGGCGGGGGTGGTCGATGCACGGAGCTTTGAGCACTGGCGCCGAAAAGCGGAGGGCTACGACAAGCGCGTGCTTTTCTTTGCGCGGGAGGATCTCCTCCAGGCGGATCCGGACGCGCAGGCGGATCAAGATTTCCCGGGCACGCTCGCCCTTGGCCCCCTGGAGCTCGAGCTGACCTATAGCTTCTCCCCGGGGCAGGGGGATGACGGGGTCACGGTGCGGGTGCCGCGCTTGGCCCTGCCGCAGCTGCGTCAGGAGGCCCTCGATTGGCTCGTGCCGGGCTTCCTTGAGGCACGCTGCGTCGCCTTGCTCCGGGCCCTGCCGAAGGGCGTGCGGCGCCAGCTTGCCCCAGTTCCCGATAAGGTGCGGGCGCTGATGCCTGCGCTCCTTGCTCCTGAGCGCTATCGCCAGGGGAGCCTGCTGGCTGCGTTGACAGGGCTGCTTGAGCAACAGTTTGGCGTGACTGTGCCCGCTGATGCCTGGCAAGGGGAGGGCATCCCGCTCCATCTGTGTATGCGCCTGGAAGTGCTGGACGAGGCGGGCAAGGTGCTGGGAGCGGACCGCGCCCTGGCGCCGCTCCAGCAGCGCTATGGGGATCGGGAAACCCTTGCCGAAGCCGTGGCCGCCGCGACGCCCTTTGAAACCGCGGGCGCTGATGATTGGGTCTTCGGGGAGGTGCTCGCGCAAACAACCCTGAGCAACGGACTCCAGGCCTTCCCCGCTCTGGTGGATGAGGGAGACAAGGTCGCGCAGCGCCTCTTCACGGCGCGGAAGGAGGCGGAGGCGGCCCACCGTTTGGGGGTGCTGCGTCTTCTGGCCCTGCGCCAGCGCAGCGCGCTGCGCCAGCGGCTAAAACAGCTTCCCGAGCGCAACCCGCTAGGTCTGCTTTACACCCCCCTGGGTCCGCCGAAGATCCTTTTCCAGCAGCTGGGGGATTGCGCCCTGGCCGCGGCCCATGAGCTGGAAGGGCGCCCCGTCCCCCGGGACGAAGCCGCGTTCCGGCGCTGCCTGAGCGAAGGCACCTCCCGTCTCGGTCCAGCGCTCCAAGCCCTAGAGCAAGAAACCCTAGAGATTCTTAAGGCCGCGCAGGGCCTGCGGCTGGCGCTGGATCAGGCCGAAAAAATGGCGAGCTTCCGCGATGCCACCGATGAGGTGCGCCAATGGATGGGGGCCTTGCTCCCTCCGGACTTTCTCGTCCGGACCCCGGGGGCCTGGCTTGCGGGCCTTGCCCGCTACCTGACGGCTGCGACCCTTCGGCTCAAGCAGCTCCAGGGGCGGGTGGATAAGGATCGCGCCCTGATCATGGAGCTGGCCCAGTGGGAAGAGCGGCGGTCCGCCCTCGCGGCCCTGGGCCCCGGCGGTGCGGCGGCGGCCGCGGAGCTGCGCTGGTGGCTCGAGGAATATCGCGTCTCCCTCACGGCCCAAAAGCTGGGCACGGTCGCGCCGATCTCCGCTAAGCGCCTGAAGGCGCGCTTCGAAGCCGCGGAGGCCAGCGCGCGCCTCGGAGAGGGCTAAGGGGGCGATAACCAGCCATCGGACCGCGATATCGAAACGCTTGCGTAACACTTTCGAGGGGAGTAGCGTTCGCCTGAAATTGGCCATTAGCTCCAGCGTTTCCGGAGTAAAGTAAGGGTTATGCGGCACCCCCCACACACTGCCTCATTCCGGTCCTATCTCTTTTCCTCCTGTTGCCCTGCGGTCGTGGAGCGGCAACGGTGAAGGCGCGCGTGCTCGTCATCGATCAACCGGAAGACGAGCGCGTCTGGCTCGAAGCCACGCTCCAAAATGATGGGTTTCAGGTGTGCTGTGCGGCGTCCTCGACAGCGGGGCTTTCCGAGCTTGCGCGCTGCAGCCCCGACCTGGTGCTGTGCGACCTCGGCCTCACCGATGAGCATGGGGAAGGGCTTCTGACGCGCCTTCGCCGGGAACGCCCAGAGCTACCCGTAGTGGTGCTCACGGGAGACGCCCAGGACAGCACGCTAGGGCGTGCCATGGGGCAGGGCGCAGCCGATTTCCTCGCCCGACCGCTGGGAGACGCGGCGGGGGTTCACCACGCCGTGTCCTGCGCCCTTGAGCGCTTCCGCCTGCGCGATGAAAATGAACGGGTGAAGGGCGAGCTGGAAACGGCGAACGCCGAGCTTCGGCGGGCCCTGGAGGCGCTGCATCGGGACCAAGCCGCGGGGCGCCAGCTCCAGGAGGGCATGCTGCCGGAGACGCCCGCGGCCATTGGTGGCGTTACCTTTGCCCACAAGATCCTGCCGTCCCTGTATCTTTCCGGCGATTACGTCGATTACTTTTCCATCACCGATCAGCATGTGCTGTTCTACCTAGCCGATGTTTCCGGCCATGGAGCGCCCTCGGCCTTCGTCACCGTATTGCTCAAGCAGTTCTCCAATCGCCTGCGCCGGGAATACCGGCCTCATATGCTTGAGCATCCCGACGATATTTTGAGCTGGCTCAATCAGGAGCTCCTCGATAGCCATCTGCAGCGCCATGTCACCCTGTTCCTGGGCATCCTCGACTTCGGCCAAGGGGTGCTGCGCTGCGCCAACGCGGGCCACTTCCCCGAGCCGCGACTGGTGACGGAAGCGGGTGTGGAGCGCCTCTCGCTAAAGGGTAAGCCCCTGGGGCTCTTCGAGGCGCCGAGCTTTCAGGTGCTTGAGAAGACCCTTCCGGAAGCTTTCTCCCTGGCCCTCTTCTCCGATGGCGTGCTGGACGTGGTGTCTGAGGCAACGCTGGCGGGGAAGGATGACCAGCTCGATGCCCTCGCCTCGGAGGCCCAGGGCGAGCTGCCATTGCTTTGGTCCTTGCTGGCCCCGGAGGGTGCCGAGGCGCTCCCGGACGACGTGGCCTGCCTACTGCTTTCCCAAGGGGCCTCGGGGCCCGACGCTCAGGAGCTTTCATGACGCAAGGACGCATCCTCCTTGGGGAACACAAGGGCGTGTATCTCCTAAAATTTGTGGGCGACGTGCGGGTGAATCTTTGCGTCACCATGGATACCTGCCTGCGGGAAGTGCTGGATCAGCAGAACTTCTGCTCGGCGCTGGTCGATCTATCGGAGACCGATGGCATCGACAGCACGGCGCTGGGGCTTCTGGCGCGCCTGTCCCTGGAGACGAAGCGGCGCCACGGCGCCGTGCCCACGCTGGTGTCCACCCGCGGGGATATCACCCGCATCCTCGAAACCATGGGCTTTGACGAGATTTTCAACCTGGTAGACCAGCCCCTGGAGTGCCCCAGCCAGCTGGGGGAGTGCCCTCTCATGGAGTGCTGCGAAGAGGATGCCCGGCAGCGGGTGCTGGACGCGCACCGGACTCTCATGGCCCTAAACGACGACAACCGATCGCGCTTCCAGGATCTCGTCACCTCCCTCGAGAAAGCCCCCCCGATCTCCTCCGTTTCCTAGGCGGGAAACCAGTGTCGGGTGCGATTGGCGAAGGCCACGAGGGACAGCATCACCGGCACTTCCACCAGTACCCCCACCACCGTGGCCAGCGCAGCCCCGGAATTGAGGCCGAAGAGGGCGATAGCGACGGCGACCGCTAGCTCAAAAAAGTTTGATGTTCCGATCATGCACGCCGGTGCCGCGATGCGGTGGGGAAGGCCGAGGCGATGGGCCACGCCATAGGCCAGGGCAAAGATGCCGTAGGTCTGGAGCAGCAGAGGCACCGCAATCAGGCCAATCAGCAGGGGTTTAGCGAGGATGGTCTGAGCCTGGAAGCCGAATAGCAGCACTACGGTGAGCACGAGGCCCGCCATGCCGAAGGGCTTGAGCCGCGTTGTAAAGGCGTCGAGGGCTTCGAGGGCGTCGCGGCTTTCAAAGTGGCGGCGGGTCCAGGCCCCGGCTCCGAGGGGCAGCACCACGTAGAGCGCCACGGCGAGGAGCAGGGTGGACCAGGGCACCACAATCTCGCTCACCCCCAAAAGAAAGGCGGTGAGGGGAGCGAAGACCAGCACCATGATGAGATCGTTCAGAGAGACCTGCACCAGGGTGTAGTTAGGATCGCCCTTGGTGAGCTGGCTCCAGACAAACACCATAGCCGTGCAGGGGGCGACGCCGAGGAGAATCATGCCGGCGATGATTTCTGAGGCGTCCTTCGCCGTGACAAAGTTCGCAAAGAGCCCTCGAAAAAACAGCACCCCCAGGGCGGCCATGGTGAAGGGTTTGATGAGCCAGTTCACCACGAGCGTGAGGAGGAGACCCTGGGGCTGGCGCCGCACCTGGGTCGCCGCGCGCAGGTCCACCTGCACCATCATGGGGTAGATCATGGCCCAGATGAGGGCTGCGACCACCAGGTTCACCTGGGCGATTTCAACGGCCGCCAGGGCCTGAAAAACCGCTGGGAATACGGTTCCAAGGAGCACGCCAGCGACGATAGCGAGCCCCACCCAAAGGGAGAGATAGCGTTCAAAAAGGCCCATGGCAGGCTCCTTAGGGTCGGGGATGGGTGGCGGCGAGGGCTGAAAGGTCGGGCAGCCGTGCGCGAATGGTTTCCATGACTTCAGCGAAGGCCTGGCTTTGCTCGGGGCCCGCGAGCAGGGACGGGTCGGGTAGGCCCCAGTGAAGGCGATGGGCCTGACCGAGCCAGAGGGGGCAGGGCTCCTGCGCCGCACGGTCACACACCGTAATCACCACATCCGGGCTCCAAGCCTCGTAGCGATCCCAGCCCTCGCTGCGTAGTCCCTCGGTGGAGATCCCGGCGCGGGTCAGGGCTTCCAGGGTTGCCGGGTGCACTTCCCCGGCGGGTTCGCTTCCGGCGCTCCGCACCTCGAGGGCAGCTCCTCCCTCGGCGCGGGCAATCGCCTCGAAAAGAATGCTTCGGCACCGGTTATGGGTGCAGAGGACGAGGACTTTCAGCGGTGCGGTGGTCATCGCTAAGACTCGCAGGGTTGGGGAGATCCGAGGCGTCGTAAGTCTGCCTGAAGGGTTTCCGGGCGGGCTTGGCGAGGCACCGGAGCGTGGCGGTCGGCGCCCTGGCCACGGAGACGGTCAAGCTTTACGCACCTGGTCAGGTTAGGCCAGGCATGTGACAGAACGATGGCGGTGGCGGTAGCTAGTCGGTTTAGGCGCCGAGCACCGCCGCCCGTGCGCGCTGCTTACTCGTAATGACGTCGCTGTGGCGAACGTAGAGCAAATCGGCGATGCGTTTAATCAGGTGCTGCTCGTGCTGGTCAAGGTTGCCGTCGGCGAAGGCAACCTTCCACAGCTGTTCCACGATGGCGACGCGGGTCTCGGCGTCGCAATGGGCGTTGATAAGGGAGGTGAACTGGAAGAGATCGTGAGCGTCCTCCACGGCGGCTTCCGCTTCCGCTATGAGCGCTTGACCCACCTCCTCAGAGCTGCCGCTTTGGGCCATGAGCAGGCTCAGGAGTGTTTCCCTCTCCTGAGGGTCATAGGTGCCATCGGCGCGCATGATCTCCGCCATGAGGGCAGCGCTGGCGGCGAGCACGGGGTCCGGCTGGGCGGCGTCCTTCACCTCAGGGTTCAGCCAGCGTTTCAGCGAATCAAGAAAGGCCATCAGGCAGCGTCCTTCAACAGGGAGAGGGCCTCCGTTAGCAGAGCGGGTTTGGCCCCGTCCTGCCGCGAGCCTTCCGAGAGCAGGCGGCGGAAGCGGCGCGCCCCGGGGCGGCCCTGCACCAAGCCAAGAAGGGGGCGGGTGAGCGTTCCCAAGGGGACGCCCTTGCTAAACTGGGCCTCGGCGTAGCCGCCATAGGCTTCAAGCACCGCGGCCAGGGACGGCACGGGGGTCTCCGGGGTCAGTAGAGACTCATGCAGCGCCCCGATGAGGCAGGGATCGTGGTAGGCAGCCCGGCCGATCATCACGCCGTCGCAGTGGGGGAGGACCGCTTGCACCTCGGTGAGGCTCGTCAGGCCTCCGTTCAGGCTAATCGCGAGGGTAGGGAAGGCTCGCTTCAGGGCGAAAACCCGCGCGTACTGCAGCGGCGGTATGGTGCGGTTCTCCTTGGGGGAGAGGCCACCGAGAATGGCCTTTCGCGCATGCACGACCACCCCAGCCACGCCGGCGTCCACCAGGGCGCCCACGAACCGGTGCAGATGTTCATCCGTATCAAGATTAAGAGCTGGAGCGTCGCCGCGAGCCGGGCGGGTGATGCCGAGGCGGCACTTGACGGTCACTGGGCGGTCGGTGGCGCGCGCCATGGCGGTCACGCAGCGGGCCACAGTATCGGGCTCGGCCATGAGACAAGCTCCGAAGGCCCCGGCTTGCACCCGGTCGCTGGGGCAACCGACGTTCAAATTGATCTCGTCGTAGCCGTAGTCCGCCCCAATGCGCGTGGCTTCGGCCAGTAGCGCCGGCTCGTTTCCCCCAAGCTGGAGGGCTACGGGGTGCTCTTCCGGGGAGAACGCGAGGTGGCGCTCTCGATCCCCCTTCACGATGGCGTTGCCATGCACCATCTCTGTGGTGAGCTGGGTATGGGCCCCAAAGAGGCGATGAAGAAACCGGCAGTGCCGGTCGGTCCAATCGAGCATGGGGGCGACGGATAGGGTAGGCCAGGGCTGCACGGCAGATCTCGCTAGCGTTGACGACGGCAGTTTAGCAAAGCCCCGCCCTTGCGCGGGACCAAAGCCCCGTGGGAATTTGAGAACCTCATTTTAGTTAAGGGAGACGGGCATGATCGAGCGTCAATGGTCTGGGCGGTGGATCCTTGGGAGCGTCCTGGGCGCGGCGATGATGCTATGCGCCGTCGCGCTGGGGGCGTCAACGGTGGCGGCCGCGGAGCCCTTCGGCACGGTGCGCTATCATCAGATGGTGCCCATGCGCGATGAGGTGCGCCTGGCCACGGATGTCTATCTCCCTTCCGGCCCCGGGCCCTTTCCGACCCTTCTGGTGCGAGATATCTACGGCAACGGCTCTGCCCCGGGGCGCCAGCGCTATGCCCGCTGGGCCACGGAAAATGGCTACGCCTTTGTGTTCCAAAACGCGCGGGGGCGCTACGACTCGGAAGGGCGGTGGTATCCCTATTTTCAGGAGATCCACGACGGCTACGACACCTTAAGCTGGATCGAAGGGCAGGCCTGGTCCGACGGTAAGGTGGGTATGTTCGGCACCTCCTACCTGGCCTCCGTGCAGTGGCTCGCGGCCCTGGGCCAGCACCCGGCCCTGAAAGCCATTGCCCCGGCCATGAGCCCGGGCAACTACTACCGGGACGTGGCCTACCCTGGCGGGGCCTTTTCCCTCCTGTCTCGGGCCAGCTGGGGCATTGGGCTCGTGGGAAGCCGCACCAATATGAGCTTTCCCATCGACTGGGTATCGGCCATCGATCATCTACCCCTGCGGACCCTGGACCGGAGCCTGGGCTTTGACGTGCCGCACTTTCGGGATTGGCTGGCGCACCCGACCTATGACGAGTACTGGAAGCCCTTGAACCTCGAGGCCCGGGCGCCGGAAATGGCGGTGCCCGCCCTTAACATTGGGGGCTGGTACGACGTCTTCCTCCGCAGCACCCTGGGGAGCTATAGCACCATGAAGCGAGAGGCAGCGACGGCCGAGGCCCGGGCGGGGCAGCGTTTGGTCATTGGTCCCTGGCCCCATGGCTGGAATGCGCGGACCGTGACCGGCGAGGAAGATTTCGGCCCGGAAGCGCTCATTGACGCGGAGGCGCTTCAGCTGGAATTTTTCGATCACTGGTTAAAGGACGGCCCCGCGCCGTCCGGGGCGCCCGTCAAGCTGTTCATCATGGGGGAAAACCGCTGGCGTGATGAAGAGGCGTGGCCCCTTGAGCGGACCGCCTTTACGCCCTTCTATCTTCACGGCGATGGCAGGCTTGCGCCCGAGCGCCCCGACGCCGACGAGGGGTCTCTGAGCTATCGCTACGACCCCCGGGATCCCGTTCCCACCTTAGGCGGAAACATTATGAGGGCGGAGCTTCGAGGAGCTTTTGATCAGCGCGCTCTTGATGAGCGCAGCGATATTCTTCGTTTCGAGACGGAAGCGTTTACGGAGCCCCAGGAAATCACCGGCCCCGTGCGCGCCGTTCTCTATGCCTCCACGGACGGGGTGG
>JADHNT010000004.1 GCA_016779385.1 Pseudomonadales bacterium | reverse complement strand
TTCCCGTGGCCTGCATGGATCCCCGTCCGCCTACGCATCCGGATTAGCACTAGGCGTCGGAGTCGACTCGGTCGTAGAACACCGATGGCTGGGCCGGCAGGGTGAGGGCCAGCACCGTTTCTCCGGGGGCGCTGGACTTCACCTCCACTTCACCGCCGGCCGAAGCGGCCATGCGCGCCACCTGAGTCAGGCCCAGACCTCGATCTTCGTTCCCCGTTTTCGTGCTGAAATAGGGTTCGAAGACCCGGGCCCGTTCGCTGGGTACCATGCCCCGCCCCGAATCCGTCACCAGGATCTGGATTTGCTCTCCGGGCTTCAGCCAGTGGCTGCTGACGGTGATGACGCCCTGCCCTTCGATGGCTTCCGCGCCGTTCTTAAGGAGGTTAAGCAGCGCGCGCTGGAAGTCCCCCGGCGGGGCGAAGATGCCTGCCGCAATGAGGGAGCCGACCTCTAGCATTACGTCCGAGCGGAGCGTCGCGCGAAAGCCCTCACAGACTAAGCGAATGGCTTCCGCGAGGGACTGATGCTCGGCACGCCGAGGGCGGCCCAGTTCCCGATCCCGAAGCCTGGCAATGAGCTGCTTCGCCCCCTCTACGGCGACGCCGAGATCTTCCTTCGCCGATGGGTAAGCGCTCGGCTGATCGAGCAGGCGGCTGGCCGCGGAAATTACAGTCATGACGTTATTGAGATCATGGAGGATGCTGTGGCTGAGGAGGTTGAGGGCCGCCTCTCGCTCCGTGTCGACCTGCGCCTGCTTGCTCATCTCGAAGTGCGTGACCTCGGTGAACAGAACCATGGTGTGCATCCCGTCGGGCTGCTGCAGGGGCGCCGCTGCGGGGACCAGCCAATGAGGATTGCCTAGTCCATCGCGTAGGCGAAGGGGCCGGCCTTCGGACGCCGCTTCCGGCTCGAGCGCGCTGTGGATGGCTTCTGCGAGCATGCCCTCCGGGAGCCGGGCCCAACGCTCAAGGGCGCTCAAGGGGCGTTGCAGAAGCCCGCCCTCCGGGAGATCCAGAAGCCGCGCCAGGGCATCATTTAGGATTTCGATATTCCCCTGGGGATCGAGGACAAGGAGCGGCGCCGGCACCGTTTCAGCTAGGGCGGACTGGCTTTGCACCGTTGCCATGGCCGTATCGAGGGCTTTCCAGAGGTCCGACTCATCGAGGAGGCAGAGCCTGTGCCCCGCCACGCCTTTGCGCAGCTGAGGACGGGCGACGATGCGAACAACCTCGGGAGCCCCGTTTTCCCGCTCGAGAAAGAGGGGGAAGACGTCGATAGAGCGCCCGGCAGAGAGGGCATCGAAGAGCTCCGCGAGCGCCCCGGGGGCGCGAGCGGCGTTAGGCGAAAGGAGCGCGGCTAGGGCGAGGCCTTCGCAGGCCTGTTGCCAGGATTCCTGGGCGCCCCAAACCTCGGTGATCTGTCCCTTTTCATCTACAAACAAAAAGGTGGTGCCCTCAGGTAGCGCTAGAAGGCTGTCAAGCGTTCCTTCCGCCGCAGCCTGAGCCATGGCTTGGTCTAGGCGTGCTTGTAGGCCTTCATCCATGGCACCCTCCTGCCGCCCCGCTCCTGGGACACTTCCGTAGGGCGAAGGATAAGAAACCTTCCGGTTCTTGGAAAGGGTGGGTAAGCACTGGCGAGGTCATGCAAGCTCTGCTTACATTAACCCTTTCCTGAAGGAGGGCTCCCGTGGCTGATCGCCGGTTTCAGCTCCTGGTTGTGGATGACGACCCCGCGCTTCGCGGCACGCTTGTGGCTCTCCTGCAACTGGAAGGTTACGACGTTACGGTAGCGGATTCCCTCGAAGCCGGGCGACGAGCTGCCCAGACCCTCCCGGACCTAGTTCTCCTCGACCTTCGCTTGGGCAGCGGTAAGAGCTATGACTTTGGGCGTTGGCTCGGTGGCCGGGGCATCCCCTTTCTCATGCTGAGTGGTGAGACCAGCAGTCTAGAGAAGGTCCTCACCTTGGAGCTCGGGGCTGAGGACTACATCACCAAACCCTTCGATGAGGCGGAACTCTTCGCGCGCATTCGTGTGATTCTGCGCCGCCAGGGAACCCCCCAGGGTGCGCAGCAGGATCAACTGATTGGAAATGCACGCCTACGGGTGGAGCGCCGTGCCCTAGAGCGTCAGGGCAAAACCATTCCCCTTACGGAGCAAGAGTTTCACTTGCTCACAACCTTTCTACGCCACCCCCAGGAAGTGCTGCGCCGAGAGGTGCTCGCTCGGGACAGTGGGTCCCAGCCCCTTTCTTCTGGGCAGCGGCACATCGATGTGGCCGTGGGTAAGCTGCGGCAGAAGCTTGGGCCTGGAAGTATCGTGGCTGTTCGAGGCCAGGGCTATCAGCTGGCGCTGCCCGTTTCCTCGCCCCTAGGGGGCAACCCCGCGCGGTAGATGAGGGATGGTAGAGGGCGCTCCAGTGCCGCCTCTACCAGCGCAGCGGCTTCTAGGATGCCGTCAAGGGATATTGGCAACCCTTCTCCCATCCGCCCTAGGGCGTAGAGCAATTCTTCCGTGGCGATGTTACCGGTCGCGCCAGGCGCGAAGGGACACCCGCCGATGCCTCCGATGCTTGCATCAAGGGTTTCGACGCCCTGGTCTCGGGCGGCTAGAGCGTTGGCGATGCCCAGGCCCCGGGTATTGTGGAAATGGGCCCGGAGCGGCGTGGCGCTGCCGAGGACGGTGCCTACGGCGCCAAAGGCGGCGGTCACCTCTCGAGGCGCCGCGACCCCAATGGTGTCGGCGAGGGCGAATTCGCGAAGCCCTGCGCCTGCAAAACGTTCGGCCAAGGCGACGCATTGCTCGAGGGGTGTCGTGCCGGAGAAGGGACAGCCAAAAGCCACGGCGATGGTGAGCTGGTAGCTTTTGCCCGCTTGGGCCGCCCGCTCAAAAACCCGAAGGGCTTCCTCGCAGGCGGCTTCTACGCCCATTCCCTGATTGCGCTGGGCGAAGGCATCGCTCGCCGGAATCACCATGCCGATATCGTCGACCACCTCGGTAGCAATAGCCCGCTCCACGCCGCGGAGGTTCATTACGAGCCCGGTCAAGGAAACTCCGGGGCGAGGCCCGAGGGCTGCGCAGAGGGCCTCGGCGTCCGCCAACTGGGGGACCTTTTTTGGGTGGACGAAGCTGGTGACCTCGATGCGCTTCACCCCGGCGTCCAGGGCCTTCCTGATGAGCGCCAGCTTCTGCGGGGTCGAGATCGGCTTGGCCTCGTTCTGCAGCCCGTCCCGGGGGCTCACCTCCATGAGCGTGGTCATGGGAAGGGTCTAGCGCCCTAGGGCAGCGGCAAAGGCCGGGCGCGCCCGAAGCCGGGCGACGTAGGCCGCCGTATTTGGAAGCGCCTCCATAGGAATGCCCAGGCTTTCCGCAGCGTGGCAGGCGTGGCCGGTCATGATGTCCGCGCCGGAAAAGTCCCCGGCCAGATAATCCTTGCCCGCTAGGCCCCCTTCCACCGCGTCGAGGCTCTTAGCCAGCAGCTTTTGGGCCCGAGCGAGATTGGTGGGGTTTTGCTTCTCTGGAGGCAGGAATCGCGTTTCCACCATAATGAGGTTGACCTGGGGCATCATCATGCCCTCGGCGTAGTGAAGCCACTGTAGGTAGGCTGGGAAGGCCTGATCGTTTACCGCGGGCACAAGGCGCCCGGCTCCGTGTCGGGCCAGCACATATTCCACGATGGCCCCGGATTCATGGAGGATGACTTCCCCATCCTGGAGGGCCGGCACGCGCCCCATGGGGTGGACCTTCCGGTAGGCTTCGCTGCGCATCTCTGGCGCGCCGAGATCAAAAATCTCGACGTCATAGGGCAGCCCCAGCTCCTCTAGGAGCCACAGAATGCGCAGGGATCGGGTATTTCGGGCGTGATAAACTTTCATGGTATTGCTCCCCTCATAGAATGACCCTGAGCCTAGGGGAAGGGTCGAGCGATTTCTAGCGCCTGCTCTTGCGAGTCTCGATCATGTTCTCTGCCCTCAGTGCCGGCTTCGGCCTCTCTCTTTCCTTGATCATCGCCCTGGGGGGGCAGAACCTATTTCTTCTGCGTATGGGCCTCGGCCTGCATTATCGCGGACCGCTGGTGCTGGCCGCGGTCGGTTCTGACGGGCTTCTCATGGCCCTGGGGGTGCTGGGCCTCGGATCGGTAGTGACGGCCTATCCCGACACCCTGCGCTGGCTGACCCTTGGGGGCGTGGCCATGCTCGTGCTCTACGGCGGGGCGGCGCTTCGCCGGGCTTGGCAGGGGGAGGCACTTGACAACACCCAGGCCGCAAGTCGAGCCCCCTCCCCCGGATCCGCGGCGCTGACCTTCCTGGCAATCACTTTCCTAAATCCCCACGTGTATCTGGATACGGTGGGCCTCGTCGGCGCCGTGGGCAGTCGTTTTGACGGCGCCGTGCAACTTGCCTTCCTGGCGGGGGCGGTCAGCGCGAGTGCGGTTTGGTTCACGAGCTTGGTTTACGGTGCGCGTCTGCTCGTCCCCCTCCTGAAAACGCCCCGGGCCTGGCGCGTCCTTGATAGCGTGATCGCGGCCATCCTCCTCCTTCTCGCCCTGGCGCTGTGGGGGAGCCTCCCCAACCCTTAAGGAAAGGCTTTAAGGAAAGCCCTTGAGGGGTGCTTTTTCCCAGGCCCGAGAATGCCTACACTCGGGGAATAGCTAATGACGAGGTGGCCTTGAGGTCGCCCGCACCCTGGGAGGGCACCCCATGGCCGAGGCCATCGCAGAGCACGATCAACTGGCAGACCCGTACGCGCTTCCCCTCGAGGCGATTGATGTCTCCGACCCCCGGCTTCTAGAACAGGACGCTTGGCGGCCCTACTTCGCCCGGCTGCGCGATGAGGCGCCGGTGCACTATTGCGCCGACAGCGCCTTCGGGCCCTACTGGTCTATCACGCGCTTTGATGACATCAAAGCCGTGGACATGAACCACCAGGCGTTCTCTTCCGAGCCCACTATTATCCTCGGGGATCCGCCCCCGGATTTTCGCACCCGAAGCTTCATCGGAACGGACGGTAAAGCTCATGACGAAGAGCGCAAGGCCGTGCAGCCGGCGGTGGCGCCGCGGCAACTGGCCAACCTCGAGCCGCTCATTCGTCAGCGCGTCGCGGCCATTCTCGATGGGCTGCCCGTGGGGGACGCCTTCGACTGGGTGCCAGCGGTCTCCATTGAGCTCACCACGCAGATGCTCGCCACGCTCTTTGACTTCCCCTTCGAAGATCGCCACCTCCTGCCCTATTGGTCCGACGTTGCCACCTCCGGTTCCGCCACTGGCTCGGGGAAGGTCAGCGAAGAAAAACGTCGGCAAGAGCTTAATGCCATGTTGGAATACTTTTACCGCCTCTGGAAAGAGCGTGAGGCCAAGCCCGGCAACGACTTTATATCGCTAATGGCACAGTCTCCGGCCTTTGCGGCCATGGATCCCATGACCTTCATGGGTCAGTTGAACCTGTTGATCATCGGGGGTAACGACACCACCCGGAACTCCATCAGCGGTGGGGTTTACGCCTTGAACCGGTTCCCCGAGGCCTTCGCCAAAGTGAAGGCCCAGCCCGAGCTCATTCCCAATATGGTGGCGGAAATCATTCGCTGGCAAACGCCCTTGGCGCACATGCGCCGAACGGTTAAGGAAGACCTCACTTTCCAAGGCCAAACCATGAAGGCCGGGGACAAGGTGGTGATGTGGTACGTCTCCGGTAACCGGGATGAGCGCGCCTTTGAAAACCCGGACCGGCTCATCATTGATCGCCCGAACGCGCGGGGCCACGTCTCCTTCGGCTATGGGATTCACCGCTGCATGGGCAATCGGCTCGGAGAAATGCAGCTGCGCGTGCTGTGGGAGGAGCTGCTAAAGCGCTTCGAACACATTGAGGTACTGGCGGAGCCCGAACGCGTCCGGTCCAATTTTGTCAAAGGTTATGCCTCCATGCAGGTGATGCTTCATCCCAGGGCGCGGGCTGCTTAAGCCTCGGAAGGCGCGCCATGGGGGACCGTCATCGTTTGCTCAGCACCGCCGCTATGGCGGATTTCGTAGCCGATGGATTTCTGCGTTTTGATGCCTTAGTCCCTGAGCCCCTTAACTGGGCCGCACTGGAGGAAATGAAGGAGCTCGCGCCGGGGAAGCTTCGGCGAGCGCTCCACGGGCTCAGCGGACGCCCGGGAACGCTTCCTTCGGGGTCGGATTCCATCGAAAGCCCGGAAAGTTTAACGCCCTTGGAGGATTGCTACCCAGCGCCTTCAGCCCTCGGTGAGGTGCTGAGGCTGCCGGCCGTCGCAGGGATTATTGAATCGCTCGTTGGATCGAACCCGGTGTTTGATCATGACTTCATCCATCATATTCCGGCAGGGGCGCCCCGAGGACAGCATCTGCATGTCGATGCTGTCCTCGAACCCGCGGCCCAGGCTTTCGATATTCAGCTGTTTTATTTCCCCACCGCTGTGGCAAAGGGGGGCGGCGGCACCCGCTTTGTTCCTGGCAGCCATTTTCGCCGTGCCCGCGCCGAAGGCATTGCTCGCTACCAGCATGTGCTGGGGGAGCAGCACTATAGCGGCCCTCCGGGGACCCTCCTCGTCTTCCACCAGGGTCTCTGGCACGCCGGGCAACCCAACCCCAGTGGGGAGGATCGGTGGATGTACAAGCTTCGTCTGAATCCTCGCGTTCCTCAGCAGCGCCTCTGGAACACGGCTGATTTTCCGGGCCTCCACAACGACCCCAGGGATCACAGCTTCGCCCGCCCGGGAAGCCACAGCGTCGCCCAGCGACTGCGCCGTATGGCGCCTTGGCAAAAGGGCCACGAGGGTCGTTACGAGCAGATGCAGCGTGCAGCTCTGTGGCGCTATCTGAGCGGTGATCCCGCCTTTGACGTGGATTTCTACCAAACGCGCCAACGGGTTCGAGCAGGTGCCCTGAGCCCAGGGGAGCGTTAATGCGTCAGCAGCTTCTCTATCTATGGCTCGCGGAGAGCGCGCTTGATACGGAAGTGGTCGCCTGGGCGGTTTATGACGGAGCTAAGGGGGGCGGTCCCGCACTTCCCAGTTCGGAGGCGGCCGGTGCCTTCCCCTACGCCACGGGTCTCGAAGTGATAGAAAGTGGTTGGCGTCTTCTGCAAGCGCCTCAGGCGGGATCTCCCGTCGGCACGACCGAGCCCCTTCTTGGGGAGCTGCAGTTTCAATTTATCTTTGAGCGCTGGGTGGCCATTGGATCCTAGGAATGAGGGCTTGCCCTCCCCTTGACCAGCGCTGGGGGTGCGCTGGTGCTCAGGCGATGCCCGAGCGGTACGCGCTACCCCTTAAAATGTCAGCGAGCTTGGAACGACCGATTACCGTCCCATCGCCGGCTAGGCTTTCGGCCAGCAATCCTTCTGGATTGAAGAGATTGAACAGCACAAGAGCCCCTTCCGGGCCGCCAAGTTCCATATGGACGTCGCCAGGTTCCTTGCACGCATAGTCCCCCGCCTTTCTGATGCGACGGTGAGTTTCTTCGCCCGTTTCTGGGTCGATATCGATGACATGCAGTTCACCGGCCAGGACTGTGGAGGCTGTGCGCGCAGTGTGCCTGTGAAAGTGGCAGTACGCATTGGGTGCCCACCAGTAAAGAAGATCCACATGGCCGTCGTCGTAGGCCTGGAGCAGAGCGGCTGAGTAATCGATGGGATAGTCAAACTCATCTCCGCCGACAAATCGCTTCCAGCGCAGCTTTTCGTTGTCCAATAAATTCATGGTTGCCTCCCGCTGTCTTTTGTCTCTACCAATTATTTAATTACACGCCCGGCTGCGCAGGGGAATCTGACTCCCTTATAAGTTTGGCATCCCATCTTCGGCGTAACCAATCCGCCGTAAGGAGTCCCGCGGGGGCCGATGCCCAAATCGAAAACAAGAGAGAAAGGCTTTCCCATTCCCGAAGCAGGGGCCCGGATGCCATGAGGAAAATCCGGAAAAGCCAGAACGCGCCATACATCGCGCCGATAAACCGTAGCGTCCAAATACGATGCTGTTCCCAGTCGCCCTGCCTAGCCTTACGCCATCCCATCAAAGCGGCGCCGTAAACGCAGAGAGACATGGAATAGAATCCCCACTCGGCCCAGATCCCGCCGTAGGCATGCACCGAGTCGTGTTCTCCGGCTAGGTATAGGGCCGCCGCCGTTCCCACCGTTAAAAATCCAAAGGTTGTGCGTCCCAGCCACGCGTGGGAAGTTCTGGCTCCGGGCTGACCTGCCCGAAGAACTTGAACGTGCATGAGAAGAAAAACGACCGAGTTACAAAATAAATGGACATATAGGGCATTCGTCCGCATCGCCGGCGCATTCAGAAAGCGATCGAAGAAGGCGACGCCCCAGCTTTGATGCAGGAGGTAGGTTTCGCTCCAGAGCGAACAGGCGTTTTCAGAACAGGTTGCCATGGCAGCTGGAGCCGCCCCTGGCCCCAAGCCTAGATTGTCAAAAAAATCGTAAAGGCTGATGAAATAAGCAATGCCCGCAGGCGCGCCTTCAATAAGATAGCGGGCATTTAGGGTTAGAAGAAGGATAAGACCAAAGGCCGCAACCAGGGGCCATTGCGTCGGGCGATTCCGACCGCGCGCAATCAAGAGCCCCCAAACGGCAAGCGCTGCATAAAAGCTGGCTATGCTAGACGGCATGGTCTTTTTACTCCTTACGGCCCCTCCTCCGAAGACTAGCAAAGAAACCCGGGCGCCTTGGGTAAGTTCTATGCGCTTTCCCGATGGCGGGATGAAGTGCCCGATCCCATTCGCTTGCCTCCCAGCGGATGCGTTCGGCGATGTTCTCGCCTTGCCCCACATAGGCAACATCAGCGCGGTCGCGCTCGCCAACAAGTACGTCAGTGCCAGTGTAACCGGCTTCAACGCGCTTCAGGGCACTTATCAGATTTAGGCGAGGGGCGGAGAGGATGTGTCCGGTCCAATTAAAGACCTGCGCGGTAAGGACACCCTCTGGGTCGAAATCTACGAAAAAAGGGCTTCAGAGCAGGCTTTTAAGGTAAGTGGTGCCGGTGGCCGGACTCGAACCGGCACGGGGTTTCCCCCTCGGGATTTTAAGTCCCGTGTGTCTACCAATTTCACCACACCGGCAACCGCGGGCAGTTTAGCAGGGCTTTCCGCCCCGGGAACCCGTTTCTGCCGCTTCGGACCTTTTACCCGTGCCAGGACTTGGGCAGAATCGGGCGCTCTACTGACAGGGGAGACGGGGATGTACGCAGAGCTTAAGCAGGTTTGGCAGTCACTCACGGGGCCCGAGGGCAACTTTGAGATCACCACGGTCGATGTGCGGGGGATCCCCACTAAGACCTACAAAAACGCCCCGCCCAGCCTTCGCGAACTCTGGCTGTCTTCCCAGCAATTCGCCGAGCGCGAATACCTCGTTTACCAAGATGAACGCTGGACCTACGCTCAGGCCCATCAAGAGGTGGCGTCTGTCGCGGCTTGGCTGGTAGAGAATGGCGTCGTTCCCGGGGACCGGGTGGCCATCGCCATGCGTAACTACCCCGAGTTCATGCTGATTTACTGGGCGATCGCGAGCATCGGCGCCACCGTCGTGGGCATGAACGCGTGGTGGGTCACGCCGGAGATGCGCTACGGCTTGAGCGACTCGGAGCCTAAGTTCCTCTTCCTCGACGAGGAGCGCTATGCGCGCATCAAGGGTGAGCCGGAGCTGCCGGGCAACCCGACCTTAATCGCTGTGCGTTTCGGGGCCCCGGAAGGCGCCGTGGCCTATGAAACGCTTCGCGATCAGGGTGGTCCCCTGCCCGAGGTCAACATCGACCCGGACAGCGACGCCTGCATCTTTTACACCTCAGGCACCACCGGGAACCCCAAGGGCGCGCTGCAGACTCACCGGGGCTGCGTGAATAACGTCATGAACCTCGCTTTTTGGGCAGGTTGCCTCGCGGGTACGCAGGTGGCCCTGGGCAATGCCAAGCCCGAAGACTTTGAGAATCCGCCCCAGGGCGTCAGCCTCATTACCACCCCCCTCTTCCACGTCACCGCTAATAATTGCGCGGCCCAGGGGGGCACGCTCAGCGGCGGCAAGCTTGTGCTGATGTACAAATGGGATGCTGGGGAAGCGCTTAAGCTCATTGAGCGGGAAAGGGTCAGCACCATGAGCGGCGTCCCCGTCATGTCCCGGGAACTCCTAGCCCACCCTGATTTTCCGAAGACCGACACCGGTTCCATGGTGCAGCTAGGGGGCGGAGGGGCTCAGCTCCAGCCGGATCTCGTGGGGCAGATCGATAAGGCGGTAGCCACGGCAAAGCCGAACACGGGCTACGGCATGACGGAAACCTGCGGCATCATCACCGCCATTTCCGGGGACTTTTTCGTCGACCGCCCGGAAAGCTGCGGGCCGGTCATGCCAAACTTTGAGCTGCGCATTATCGACGACGAGGGCAACCCCCTGCCGCCGGGGAAGGTGGGCGAACTCACGGTGCGCGGAGCGCCGGTGATTCGCGGCTACCTCAACCGGGAAGACGCCACGGAAGAAACGATCGTCGACGGCTTTCTCTGCACCGGTGACGTGGCTCGGGTGGACGAGGACGGCTTCGTTTACATCGTCGATCGCAAGAAGGACATGGTGATCCGCGGCGGTGAGAATGTGTACTGCGCCGAGGTGGAATCGGCCATCTATGAGGCGGAGGGCATCGCCGAATGCATTGTCTTCGGGGTACCGGACGATCGTCTTGGGGAGGAAGTGGGTTCGGTCATCGTTCTGAAGCTCGGCGCCGAGGTAGACCCGGAGGCTCTCCGCGCTGACCTTCTGACCCGCGTCGCCAAGCATAAGGTACCCCGCTACCTCTGGGTGCAGCGGGAATCCCTGCCTCGGAATGCGAACGGTAAGTTCCTAAAGCGCGAAGTGAAGGAAACCTTAGACCTTGCAGCAGCGGTATAAGCGCGGGGCTATCGCCGTGCTGGGGGTCGCAGCCCTTGGGGGCTGCGCCCTATTTCCTCCGCCAGCGCCCCCAAGCCTCAACCTGCTAAGCAGCACCCTCACCGCTGAAGCCCTGGTGCTTTCGACGGAGCTCGCCCCGGCCGGGGGCACGTTGAGTGTCTTAAGCCTTACGGTTAACGAGGATACCCTTCGCTGCACCGCGGCGCCTTCAAAGCAAGGGGCGGTGCAAACGCTTGATTGCCCCCTCGCTGGCGCTCGTCTGCTCGGTCAGGCCGCGGAATGGCGCCGCGCGCCCCCCGCTACCCTGACGCTGACGGTGCGGGCACGCTGGTCCCAGGGCCAGGCTGCCCCCCTTACCTTAGAGCGTCAGCAGCGCGTCGCCTTCACGCTACTCGAGCCCGAGGCCTGAAGGATTAGCTGATCCCCCTCTAGGCGACCCGAGAGCGTCCCCTCGGACCCTTCGCTAAAGAGTTCCTTGCCTCTGATCCGTCCTTCCCAGGAGGCGCTGATGCCAAGGGATGCTGGCGCATCAAATAGCCGTAGTACCTGATATTTCTGTGCTAGCCGGAAGCGCTCCCCGCGGGCGGTGCACCATGCGCCCCCCAGCTGCGCAGGCACGATCCATAGCAGTAAGCCGCCGCTGGAGGCGGCCTTGATGTGGGCATCCGGTTTCCAGTCTCCTAGATCAAAGCTGTTGGAGACGATGCGCGTTCCCGACGCAAGCTCCCGGAGTAGCTTGGGGCGAAGCGCGAGATTGGCATCGGGAAAGAGGTAGAGAGTCACCACCGTGGCACCGGAGAGGTCCTGGGCAAAGAGATCCCCTTCAATGAAGTGAGCTCGCTTCTCCACTCCGGCCCTTTCGGCAGCTCGGCGGGCTTTGATGACTAAGCTCGGATCAAGCTCGATGCCCAGGGCCTCCGCCCCGTGCTTCGCCGCCGCAATCACGATACGGCCATCCCCCGACCCTAGGTCGATAAGTCGGTCCCCTCGCCCCACCTTGGCCAGCGCAAGGGCGGCCTTGACGTCCCGTTCATCCATCGCCACGAAGGGCGCAACCTGGCCAGGAAGGCCCGCAGTGGCACCGAGGACCGGGAGGCATGAAAGTAGACCCAGGAGCGTTCCTAAGGCTGCCCCTAGGCCCATAAGGGGGCTAAAGGAGTCGTGCTTCAAAGGCGAGGGTCCGGCGTGCCTCGGGAGGAAGGCTCTCCATAATGCGCCACTGCAGATGGGTCACGGTGGCTGGGGCTATCTTGTCTGGAGCTTCGAAGGTAACGCCATCGTCCGCTGACAGCGTAAAGATCACGGGGCTCAAGGGCTTCAACCCCTCGAGGAACTGCACCCCTTCCGGGAGAGGCGTAGTGACGAGGAGGCTTTCTGCCGCAACGGCCTCGCCCTCGGCCTGATTATGAATAATCAGTTCATAGCGGAGGATTGCCCCGGGGGCCAGCCAGGTGTCTTCCAAATACACGATTTCCTCGGCGCCGCTGTCGTCGTTGCGGGTGACCCGTTGGGTCACGCGCGTCTCGAGGGTTACCTTGCCGCCGTCACTCTCCAGCTCCGCGGCTGGAGCGGCCCAGGCACCGGAGGGAAGGCTGGAAAGGGCGAGCGTCAGCAGAAACGCAGTGCGGGTGAGCATGATAGGGTCTCGCTTAGGTGGAGGGGCCCTATCTTAGGGGGAAACCTCGCGAAAGGCGCCCCCGAAGGTCTGAAGCGTATCCCCCGAAGCAGAACGAACCCGGAGGAAGAACCACCCGCCAAGGGCCTCGGCATCAAGGCGTTCAAAATGGATGAACCCCTGGAGGTTCTCCTGCTCCGCAAACTCAGCCCTGCCCAGGGCCCTGGGCCCCACGGAGTAAACCCCGACTCCTCGATGGGGCACGGTGAGGTGCAAAGGCACGGGGAGGGTCGGCAAACGGAAGGTCAGCGCAAGCGAGGTCTGACCGGAAAAGGTCGTTTCCATCGTTTCTTCACTCGGAAGGCCAAGCCCCTGCCCCGTGATCTCGCCATCAAAATAGAGGGCTACGTGGTTACGCTGAAGGCCCCGCTGCAGCCGCGCCATAGCTTGGAGCCCAAGGTCGGCCTCCCAGGGCTTGCTATCCCCCTCCCCAGGCGCCTCACGGGTAGACGGTGCCGCGGCGAGGGCCACACTGGCATTAAGGAGCAGTAAAGACCCCAGGCAGCGTAGCCCTGCGCGAAGCAAGGATCGGCGGATCAATTCTCCGCCTGCCGCGTGACCACTTGCACGAGTTGCCAGTGTTCGCTTCGAACGACGGAGGCGACCTCGCTCAGTGCCGCCTCCGCCGCCTCCAAACTGTCCCCCGCGTCCGCAAACGCCGCCTCCGCAGGGGCGCTGGTTCCCAGAGCCTTGAAGGTCGGGTACTGGAGCACCAGCACCCGATCATGATCCCCGCCGGCGCTGGGCAGGCGCCGCCGATACTGGGAATAGGCCGCGGGGCCCGCCTCATCCGCGATCAGCGATTTCAGGGCTGGCCCAAAGCGATTTTCAAGGACCTCTCGGGTTCCCTCGTCATCATCGCTAGCGAGGAAGATCGCGGTCAGGAAGGGGCGGTCGCGCAACGCTAAATTGGTATGAAACTGCTCGATGGAGTACACCAGGCGCCTCTCTTCCCGCGCCAGGCCCCGGAGTCGGCTTCCCAGGTCGATCCCAAGGGCTTCTGCAGTGCTCGCTTGCGCGAGGGGGGACAGGCCTTCTCGCTGAATGGCCTGGCGAATCAGCACGTGACTGTGGGCGCCATCGTGATAGAGCACGCGATAGAGCGCCCAAGCAAAGAGACCTCGGGCGTTGGCCTGCGCCTGTGCGACCACAGCATCGTTCTCTAGCAGGGCGGCCTCCAGGGCGGCCTCGGCCCCCGGGGCTACGCTCAGATAGGTCAGCTCCGAGTAGATGGTCATCTCCTCCTCCGCCCAGGACAGAAGCGGAAGGAAAAGGGCTAGGATCAGTAGGCAGTATTTGCGCATGGCAGGCCTCCCTAGGGGGTGACGATGGGAAACAGGCGGTTCAAGGGATCGAGCATGGAGAGCCAGGCCTCTAGTAAAGGCTCCGCCCCTTCGGAGGCCTCCACATCGTCCCGAGCCAGTACGACCGCTGGGGGCAGCTGACCAAAGAAACCGATGAGTAAGCTTCGATAATTGAGAGTAAGGGTGGGCGCGTTCGCAGCAACCTGACCCTCTTCGTGAATCAGAACGCCATTGCGGACTTCGATGCGGTGGGTTTCGTTCCGGTCTCGTACCTTGAGATTCAGAACGAAAGGCGCCGCCAGAGCCGGTTCGGGATTCAGGCGCACGGCCAGGAAGTCCAGAAGCATGGCTGTCGGCGTTGCCGCCACGATGGCTTGGTTAGCCACGCTGAGTCCACCCTGGCGAACCCCGTCCCGGAGTTCCTGGGCACCGGTGAGGTAGATATTCCGCCAGGTCCCGGCTTCCGTTCGGAACGCCAGCTGCTCGTAGACGGAGGCCAGCAAGGCCGTGGCTTCTTCCCCGCCCCCCCCGGCGAAAATGATCCGATTGAGCAAGGTCGCCGCCCAGCGCCAGTCTTCCCCGTCCACCGCGGCCTGCGCCTGGGCCAGGGCCGGCTCGGCCCCGCCAAGGGCCGCGATCCAGCGTCGGCTCTCTGCTTCCGGCGGTAGGGGCCAAAGGTTGGCTGGGTTCCCGTCGTACCACCCCATGTAGCGCTGATACACGGCCTTCGCGTTGTGATTTAGCGTTCCGTAGTAGCCCCGGTTGAACCAACGCTCGGCGAGCGCCGGGGGAAGCTCGAGGGCCTCAGCGAGTTCCGTGCCCGTGAGTCCCGCATTCATGAGGCGGACGGACTGATCATGGAGATACTTGTAAGCATCCCGGTGGTGGCTGAGAAAATCCTGGATGGCCGCCGTGCCCCGCAGGGGCACGCCGTGGGCGCCAAAAAGTAGCTCAGAGCGATCTCCATAGAGGCGCAGCGTTTCCGTGAGGTAGTCGGCCCAAGCCTTCGCATCGCGCACTAGGGCGCCCCGGGCGGGGAGAAGGTTGTGGAGCGTGAGATTGGCGTTTTCCGCGACAAACAGCGTTCGAAGTTCGGGGATGTAGAAGTTCATCTCCGCCGGCGCCTCCGCTCCGGGGGTCAGCTGGAACTCCAGCGTTAGGTCCCCAAAGCGCCGAGTCTCCCCGGTGCGGGTGAGCACCTCCGTGGGCGGAAGCAGGCTCAAGGTTCCGGGCGGAAGGCCGGGCCCCAGACCTGAGGTCACCTCTCCCTTCGCTCCGCGAGTCAGCGTATTACCAAACTGGAAGCGCGCGCGGCGCCCCATGGCCGGGCCCGCAATCACGTTCT
Source organism: Pseudomonadales bacterium (assembly GCA_016779385.1). GTDB lineage: Bacteria > Pseudomonadota > Gammaproteobacteria > Pseudomonadales > Azotimanducaceae > Salivita. The sequence goes on along the minus strand of JADHNT010000004.1, from coordinate 38,873 downwards.
CCGCAACGGCATGGTGGAGAAAGCCTTCCGGGGCGAGCACGGCAATTTCACCTCGATCCACGGCCTCCTGGGAAACCATGCCGAGAGCCCCCCCGAAATGGTCCGCGTGGGAGTGGGAGTAGATGAGTGCCCGGATGGGACGGGGACCGAGGGTAGCATCGACCAGGGCTTTGGCCTTCTCTGCGGACTCCACCACGGTGAGGGGATCGACCACGATCCAGCCATCGCCGCTGTCAATAAAAGTGACAATGGAAAGATCAAAGCCCCGTACCTGATAGATGCGATCGCTCAGGCGGTAGAGCCCGTGCTGGGTAAGAATCCGAGCATGGCGCCAGAGGCTAGGATTGACCGACTCGGGTGCTGCGCCGGCAAGAAAATCGTAGCTCGTGAGATCGTAGATCACTTCCCCCGCGCCATTGCGAATGAGGGGGTCGGCGCTCGTGGCCACGAAGCTGGAGGCCAGCTCCGCCAGCTCCGCCCCGTCATCCTTGGCTGCCAAGGCGACGGCTGCTTCCCAGCTGGCTCCCCGAGTACCCGTAAGTGACCCCTCCGCCACCGCCGGGGGAAGGCTTGCCTTCGGCGCAAGAAGCATCGACAGAGGGCCTCGGAAGGGCATCGCGAAGAGAACCACCAGGCCCACGCCCAGCAGCACGCCAAGGATCAGGTTCTTCATGTTGGACTGCCCCTCCCCGGGCCCCGCGTCTGTTTTCTCACGCAGAGCTTAACGCCCTTCAGCCGGGGTTGGCTAAGGGGCTAGAAGGGAGTTCAGCGAGTAATAGATGGAGGCCGGGGTCGGAATCGAACCGGCGTAGACGGATTTGCAGTCCGCTGCATGACCACTCTGCCACCCGGCCTCAGGGAGCGAGATGATACCGAAGCGCACTTGAATTACCAGCCTTCTTGGTCCGCGCTAACGGGGAGGACGGGCAGCCTCAAAAGCTTCCTGCAGCGTGGGCCAGGCCGCCCGTAGGTAGCTCGCCATAGAGGCCAAGGTCAGGACTGCGGCCAAGAGTAGAAGCGCAAAGCCCAACGTCGGCTGCCAGCCCGTGGCGGTCTCCGGGGTGTACAGGAGCACCAGGATGGCAATCATCTGCGCCGTGGTTTTCGCCTTGCCTAGCCAGGCCACGGCGACCACGCCCCGGCGCTGCATCTCTGCCATCCACTCCCGCAGCGCGGAGATCATGATTTCCCGGCCCACGATGACCGCCGCCGCGAGGGAGAACCAAAGGTCGCCGTAGCGCCCCGTGAGCATGACCAGCACCGTGACCACAATGAGCTTGTCTGCCACCGGATCGAGAAAGGCCCCGAGGGCCGTCTGCTGCTTCAGGCGCCGCGCAAGATAGCCATCAAGCCAATCCGTGAGGCTGGCCAGCAGAAACACCGCGGCACTTGCTTCGTAGGTCCAGGCCCCGGGGAGCATGATCAGCAGCACCAGTACGGGAATGAGCGCAATCCTCAAGAGGGTGAGGAGGTTGGGCAAATTCATGACAGTTCTCTTGCGGTGTTGCGGTGCCGTCAGTGTACTACCCCACTCCCTTGGGGGCAGCCCCGGGGGACCCCCTCAGGCGCCGTGCAGCGCTCGGTAAAGGCTCTGGGCCAGGGCGGCGTTGATGCCCGGCACGCGGCGCAGATCGTCTACGCTGGCGTTTCGCACCCCCTTCAGGCCGCCAAAGTGGGCGAGAAGCGCTCGACGACGCTTCGGCCCGATGCCGTCGATACCCTCCAGGGAGGATTGGGTGCGCTGCTTATCCCGCCGTTGCCGATGCCCCGTGATGGCGAAGCGATGCGCCTCATCCCGTATATGTTGCAAAAGGTGAAGGGCACGATCGGAGGGGGCCAGCGGCAGGACGCGCCCCGTAGCCCCATCGATGACTTGCTCAAGTCCGGCCTTTCGGGTCACCCCTTTGGCGATTCCCAGCAAGCTGATGCTGGTGAGTTCAAGGGCTTCAAGGACCTCTCGGGCCTGGGTGAGCTGTCCCGGTCCGCCATCGATGATGAGAAGATCGGGCACCGGGGCCTCCCCTCGTTTCACCCGGGCGTAACGGCGTTCCAGCGCTTGGTGCATAGCCGCGTAGTCGTCTCCAGGGGTGATGCCCTCGATATTAAAGCGCCGGTAGTCGCTCTTCTTGGGCTGACCGCCCTGAAATACCACGCAGGAGGCAACGGTCCCCTCACCGCCCGTGTGGGAAATATCAAAGCACTCCATGCGCTCCGGCGCTGCACTACGATGAAGAGCTTTCGTAAGCGCGGCTAGGCGATCAGCCCCGTGGCCCCGAGCCTCGAGACGCTGGGTTAGTTGAGTCTGCCCGTTCACCTCCGCCAGGCGCAGCCAGCTCGCACGCTGGCCCCGGACCTGATGGGAGAGGCGTACCCGGTAGCCGAAGGCCTGGGACAGGGCCTCGGTAAGGATCGTCGCGTCCGGGACGGCGTGGGAGGTCAACACTTCCCGAGGGCGATCCCCCATGCCTGATCCTTCCTCGCCAAAGTAGTACTGAGCCAGGAAGTCGCCTAGGAGGGCTTCTGGTGCCAGCCCCAGAGCGTTGTCAGGCCACCAGTGCTCCGTGGCCAGCACCTGGCCCCGGCGCACCCCGAGGCGAACGATACAGGTCAGTCCGTCCTCTTCCAAAAGGGAGAAGACGTCCGCATCCCCCCCCTCGGTGACCATGTGCTGCTGCTGCTGAACGCGTCGAAGCTTGCTGATTTGGTCCCTAAGTCGTGCCGCTTCCTCGAAGGCCAGGGCCTCTGCGGCGCTTGCCATAGTTGCCTCGAGCTCGGCGGTTACCGCATCGGAACGTCCCTCAAGGAAAAGGAGCGCGTGGCGCAGATCGGCGTGGTAGTTCGCCTCATCGATGAGCCCCACGCAGGGTCCACTGCAGCGGCCAATTTGATATTGAAGGCAGGGCCGGCTCCGATTAGCAAAGTTGCTGTCCGTGCAGCTGCGAAGCCGAAAGAGCTTTTGGAGCACGGTGAGCGTCTCCCGCACGGCGCCGGCGGAGGGAAAGGGCCCAAACAGTGTTTTCCCCTTCCCCTCCCGGCGGCCCCGAAACACGCGCAGGCGGGGAAAGTCCTTGTGCTCCGTGAGCGCGATCATGGGATAGGACTTATCGTCCCGGAGCAGGATATTAAAGGGCGGGCGCTCCGCCTTAATCAGGCTCTGCTCGAGCAGCAGGGCTTCAATCTCGCTGCCCGTAACCGTAGTTTCCACCCGGGCAATGCGCTGAACCATGGCGAGGGTTTTACTGGTCAGGCCCTGGCCGCGGAAGTAGCTAGAGACCCGCGCCTTGAGATCCCGGGCCTTGCCCACATAAAGCACGGCCCCTTCCCCATCGAGCATGCGATAAACCCCGGGCCGGCGGGTCAGGGTCTTGAGGAAGAATTGATAGTCGAAGGCGTCCGCCACAGCTGCGCTCCTAGCCAGGCCCGCAGTGTAGCGCCCTGTGCTAACTTTGCTCCATGACGACGCCAAGCCCCAGACCTCCTGCTCCAAGCTTTCTTCAGGCCACGGCCCCGGCGTGGGTGCTGCTGACCCTTCTGCTCTACGGGCTCGTCCTCAGGCCCCTGGCCCTTGACGAGGCGCCCCTGGCCCTTGAGGCGATCTTCGTGTTTTCTGCGGCCTTCGCCATGGCAGAACTGTTCTGGCTCGGTTTCTCCTGGAACGAGATTCAGGGCGCGATCATCCATCGCCTGGGGCGGGCTCTGCCGGCGATCTTTATTCTCTTTGCTATTGGGCTTTTGGTGGGCGCTTGGATCATTTCGGGCACCATCCCCATGCTGGTGGCCTGGGGCGTCACCCTCGTGAGCCCAAGCTGGATCTACCCCCTCGCCTTCCTCATTCCCGTGCTGTTCTCCCTGCTGACGGGGACCTCCTGGGGGTCTGCGGGAACCATTGGGGTGGTGCTCATGGGTATTGGGCTCTCCGTGGGCGCCGATCCCGCCGTCCTCGCCGGCGCCATCATTGGGGGGGCCTACTTTGGCGATAAGCTTTCCCCCCTATCGGACACTACGAACATCGCGGCTATTGCTACGGAAGTCCCCCTCTTTAGCCATATCCGGGCCATGCTTTGGACCACGCTCCCCGCTGCGGGTCTTGCCCTAGCGGTGTATACGGCTCGTGGCCTTCTCCACCCCCCGGCGCCGGCGGCGGATCTTGCGGCACCGGAGGCCTTTGCGGCGGCCCTGGGCGGCCTCTTTACCTTCCACCCGGCCCTGCTCCTACCACCCCTCATTGTGCTGGCCGGAGCCTGGCGCGCGGCCCCCACCCTGCCCCTGCTTTTGCTGTCCATTGTGGTGGCCACGGGGCTTGCCCTCTTACTCCAGCCCTTCGACGCTGCCCAGGTCACTGCGGCGTTGAAAAACGGTTACCGCCTGACCTTTAGCGAAGTCTCCGGTTCCCTGCCCGACGGTATCGCGGTGCTGTTAGAACGAGGCGGGCTTTACTCCATGAGCGAGGCTATATTCATCGCCATGCTGGTCTTCCTTTTCGTCGGCGCCATTGACCTTCTCGACACCATGCCCCGGCTCGTGAATCGGGCCTTTGCCTTTGCCAGGAAACCATCAGCCCTGGTGCTCTCTGCCCTGGGGGCCACGGCCGTCACTAACGCCATGACGTCGAATCAAAGCGCGACGTCCTTCATCGTGGGCGACGCCTTTTCCCGCCGCTTCGACGGCGCTGGCGTGCCCCGGCCCCTCCTGTCTCGCTCTATCGAGGACACCGGTACCATGCTCGAAAGCCTCGTGCCCTGGCACGCCACCGCCCTCTTTATGGTGGCGACCCTAGGCGTACCCGTATCCGCCTACGCGCCGTGGCAGCTGCTCTCCCTATTTAACTTCGCTTTTGCGATCCTCTTTGCCCTGTTTGGCCAAGGGGTGCTTCACCGCCCGGCCCCGTCTAAGGAAACCGCTTCGTGAACGATGGCCTGAAACCCGAAACCCAGCTTATTCAGGATGGACCTTTCCGAGACGAACGCTATGGGGCCGTGATTCCCCCGCTTTACCAGAACAGCACCTTTACCTTCGACAGCTGGGATGCGCTCGATGCGGCCTTTGAGGATCGCTCGGGGACCCCGACCTATTCCCGGATCCTGAATCCCACGGTGCAAGCCGCAGAGCGTCATCTGGCGGCGCTGGCCGGGACGGAAAAGGCGCGCCTTTTCCCGAGCGGCATGGGTGCCATCAGCGCTGCTCTCCTCCACTGCCTCCGGCCCGGGGATCACCTGATTACCCTAAACAACGTGTATGGCCCCGCAGCCAATCTCATGGGCTCCTATCTGCCGGAGAAGATGGGGATTCAAACGACCTTCGTGGATGGCGGAGACCTTGCGGAGGTGGGAGCGGCGCTCCGCCCGGAAACCCGCGTGCTTTACCTCGAGAGCCCCAATTCCGCGCGCTTTGGGCTGCAGGACATCGAAGCCCTGTGTGCTCTGGTGAAGCCGCGCGGCGTCCGCGTACTTATCGACAACACCTGGGCAACGCCCCTGTTCCAGAAGCCCCTCGCCCTGGGCGTCGATCTGGAACTCCACAGCGTGTCTAAGTACCTGTCCGGCCATAGCGATCTCGTCGCCGGCGTGGTGCTGGGCAAGGCAGAGCTGGTGGACGCCATCGCGACCCGGGAAGCGGAGCTCCTCGGGGGCAAGATGGCTCCCTTCGAAGCCTGGCTGCTGCTACGGAGCCTCCGCACCCTCCCCGCCCGTATGGCACTGCATCAGGCCAACGGCCTCGCGGTGGGGCACTTTCTCGAGGCTCACTCGGGCATCGCCGAGGTGCGGCACCCGGGGCTTCCCAGCCATCCTGATCACGCCCTGGCTTCGCGCCAGCTCTCAGGCTTTTCGAGCCTATTTAGCTTCACCCTCAAGACCGACCATCTGCCCGCTATCAAAGCCTTCTTCGACAGCCTTAAGCTCTTTGGCCGGGGTGTCTCCTGGGGCGGTCACGAGAGTCTGATCTACTCACCGGCCATCAGTGCCGTGAAGGAACAACCGCCAGAACGGCTTCGGGCCATGGGCCTCGCACCGGGGCTTATGCGCGTGGCCGTGGGGTTAGAGAGCCCTGCGGACCTCACCGCAGACCTCGCTCAGGCCTTGGAGAAAAGCCAGGCAGCGATCCCCTAGGGCACCCAGCGCCCGTGGTCAGCACCGGGGCGCTTAGGTAAGCTCCGGTTGAGAATTACCGACTTGGGGGAGTGGTATGGATCTGTCCTACGGGCCTCACTATGAGGCGTTTCGTGAGGAAGTGCGGAGCTTTTTGGCCCGTCATGGCAAGGATGCGCCGCGGGGGGAAGGCCTGCGCTCAGAGAAGGTGTTGGCTTGGCAGCGCCTGCTCATCGAGCACGGCTACGCCGCGCGCACCATCCCTAAGGCCTACGGCGGCTTTGGCGCAGCGCCGGACATTCTAGAAAGCCGGATTATCGCCGAAGAATTTGCCGCGGCCCGGGTGAGCCCGGGACTTGGGGGTCAGGGCATCTCCATGCTGGTTCCGACCCTCCTCGAGGTGGGAACGGAGGCGCAGAAGACCACCTTCATCCCCCCGACCATCCGCGGCGAAATGCTCTGGTGCCAGGGGTACTCAGAGCCCGGGGCGGGGAGCGACCTTGCAGCGCTCCGTACTAGCGCGGTGGTCGACGGGGACGATTTCGTGGTGAACGGCCAGAAAATCTGGACTTCCACGGCCCACCTCGCGGATTGGATCTTCTGCCTTGTGCGCACGGAACCCGAGGCGCCGAAGCACCAGGGGATTTCCTTCCTCCTCTTTCCCATGAGTACGCTCGGCATCGAGGTGCGGCCCCTCGTCGATATGACCGGCGTGGCGAACTTCAATGAGGTTTTCTTCACCGACGTGCACGTGCCCCGGGGGCAAATCGTGGGCCAGCGGGGGGAAGGCTGGAAGGTAGCGAACACCATCTTAGGCCACGAGCGCGGCTCCCTGGGCGATCCCAATGCCACCATGGCCCGCTTTAACGCCCTTCTGGAGCTGATGCGCCGGGAAACCGTGGACGGGCAGCGACTGATCGATAACCCCCTCTTCCGGGATCGGCTGGCTGCACTCCAGAGCCGGGTACTCGCTATGCGTCTCCACGACATGCGGCTCTTATCGAACAAGGTCAACGACGCGCGCGCGCCCTTGGCTAACCTCATCACAAAGCTTCAGGGAACGGAGCTTCGCCACGAGCTGGAAGGCTTTGCCATCGACGTGCTCGGGGAGCTTGGCCTTGCCTATGGCGACAACCCTGACAAGCAAGATGGGGGTAGCTGGCAAACAAGCTACATGTATTTCCTTGGCCTGATAATCGGTGGCGGAACCTCCCAGATTCAGAAAAACATCATCAGCGAGCGGGGCCTCGGAATGCCTCGCGAACCGAAGCTTGCGAAATAAGGGAGCGTTATGCGATTCGGACTTTCGGAAGATCAAACACTCCTCGATGCCACGGTGCGCCGGCTCCTCGCGGACCAGGCGCCGCTGAATGCGGTTCGGGCCTACGCCGACGGCAGCGATGATCACGCCCTGTGGGCCACCCTTTGTGAATTGGGTCTCGGGGGCCTGCTCGTGCCAGAAGATGCCGGCGGCCTTGGACTGGGCGTGCTCGACGCTGCGGTGATTGCGGAGGCCCTGGGCTATCACGTGACCCCTGCCCCCTTCTTGGGAACGGCCGTGCTGTTCCCACGGGCCCTCGCGGCGGCGGGCTTAAGCGAGGACCCCACTTGGCAGGCGCGCCTGGGCGCCGTGCTGGATGGCAGCCTTCGCGTAGGCGTTGCCTTTCCCCAGGCCGGGGGGCAGCGCAGCCGGGATAGCGTCACCGCAAGCGGCGAAAGCGTAAGCGGGACGGTGACCCTCGCCCTCGACGATGTCGCTAACGCCTATTTAGTGGCGAGCGGCGATGGCGCTCTCTGGTGGGTGGAGGCCAGCGCCTCGGGCTGCGCTCGGGAGGCCTTTGAAACGGTGGATCGCAGCCGTCGCTGCTGTCGCCTCACTTTGACGGACTGCTCCGCAACGCTGCTTAGCCGGGATCTTGGGGTCCTTGCGGAGCTGCGAGCAGTGGCCTGGGTCATTCTTGCCGCCGATAGCCTTGGGGCGGGCCGAGCCATGCTTGACAAGGCCGTGGCCTACGCCGGAGAGCGGGAGCAGTTCAATCGCCCCATCGCGACCTTCCAGGCGGTGAAGCACATGTGCGCCGAGATGGCCGCGGAGCTAGAGCCCTGCACAGCTCTGGTGTGGTACGCCGCTCATTGCCAGGACCATATTCGTGACGAGGCCCTTACCACTGCGGGCCATGCCAAGGCGCTTCTCGGCGACGTTGGGCAGTTCGTGGCAAAGACCGCCACGGAGGTCCATGGCGGCATGGGCTTCACCGATCTAGTGGGGCTCCACTACTGGTTCAAGCGCATCGGGTTTAATCGCCAAGCCTTTGGCAACCCGCAGCGCATTCGGGCGGAGCTCGCTGACCTCCAGGGCTGGTAGGCAACTGGCGGGGCCCTAGAGGCCCCGCTGTCCCCGTGCGTCGAAGGACACGACCACCCCATCCCCCCCATCGTGAAGCACGCTCATAGGGATGAGCCCCTCCGGAAGGCGATGGTCCCCAGAGAAGAAGAGCTGGCGTCGGGCTTCGAAGTTCTCTAACAGCGCCGCTCGTTCACCGTCCGGTACTTGATCACTTTCTCCCAGAATGGCCTTCACTGGGGCCCCGCGCATGAGCGTGAGGTTCATCTGCGGGAGTACCCCTGCGGCGCTGAACTCCGACAGCACCGTGCGGCCGCCATCGTGGTTGGCGATTCGAATATCCAGCCGGGTCCGGAGGATGGCAGGTACGGTATCGATGGCGAGGGTTTCCGGATCGCCGTCCGGAGAGGTGGCTATCAAGATCTCGTCGATACGATCGGCAAGGCCATGGTCGGCGGCGCGGGCACGGAGACGCTCGGCGCCAGCTTCGCTCGTCAGGATGTAGCTTTCCACGGGGCTGCCATCGGGGTGGGTCGCGTGGAAGATGCGCGCCTCGAAGATGTCCTTAGCCCCTTCTCGCAGCTTTCCGCTTTGCGTCACCACAATCTGTGCCGGGTAGCGCCGGGAGGACAGTACGCCAATATCCTGCCACGCAGTCCGCTGAGCAGCGATTTTGTCGCCGATGTCTCCGTCAAGGGCGGCCAGCTGGGGCCAGGCTGCCGGGCCGTAGGGTTGCCAGAGGTAGCCTTGCTCCTCCCCGTGATCGACGCCCTCCGTCACCACCGTATTGCTTCCCACGATGACCGCGTCGGACAGGCCGTACTGCAGGGCCAAGCGATAGGCGTCCAGGGGATTGCCCGCGGCGATCAACCAGCCCCCATCGAAGCCCTTCACGTTGAAGCACCACTGTTGCCCTGCCCGAAGGGCCTCGGGGACGGCCTGCTCGAGGGACGCATCCCAGGCTTCCGCCGCAGGGCGCAGCACAAACATGCCAATAAGCAAGGCTCGATTGGTCTGCCGGGGGTCCTCCATAAGGGGGAAGGTAGCGCCGGCGCCGAGGGCGCCGAGGGCGTCCCCGAGGGGGAGCTCCACTGCTGCTCGGCCGCCGTCCTTGTAGATCTCTTGATGACTCAGAGTGCTCATGAGGAAGCTCCTGTGTGTTCTCCGTTTTGCCCATCGGAGACGGATGATCGGCGTGCCCGAAGCGTGTTCAAATTCGCTTCGTGCCCGGCGCGGGAAATACGATAAAGGGCCATCATGACAATTGCGAATCCGTAAAGGATCCATTGCACGGGGATGTAATAGGTCGCCAAGCCAAATATGGTCTCTTGGCTAACGCTCCCTAGGGTGGCCCCAGTGGGAAATTCCACCCAGGCTAAGAGTTGGCCCGCGACAAGGACCCCAAGGCCATTGACTGCCTTTTGAGCAAACGTATTGGCGGCGAAAAAGGTTCCCTCGGAGCGTCGTCCGGTTTGTATTTCGCTGTCTTCTACGACGTCAGCGATCATGGCGGCGATTAAAATTGACGAGGTAATGATCAAAGCAACCTCGATGGCGCCATGGGTAAGAACAATCCAAAAGAGGGCATCCGTACCGTTGTCCGGGAGCAGGTCAAGCATGCGCAAGATGAATAGCGCCGGAGCTAGGGCCACAGCGATGGCGGTAATGCTGATAGCCGCAGGCTTTTTTCCCAGCGTTTGGGTTACCTTGGGCCCAAGCCAGAGTGCCACCATCGCTGAGAAGAAATAGGGAAACTGCAGATAGCCAATCTGCTCCGTGGTGAAGCCCCACATGTGCCGGGTGAAGTAGATGGAGAGGGTCGTGGATACCCCCGCCGCCACGGCAGAAAAGAGCGCAGCGGCGAAGAGCACAAGGAAGGAAGGATTTCCCAGCGTTTCCCGCAGCTCCCGGGCCGTACGCCGCAGGCTAAAGCCCTCATCGTTAGGTTGCACGCTTGGCGCCTTGAGGTAAGGGATGTGCCGGTGCGTGCCTAAGCTCGACACAACGATGGAGATAAACATGATGATTGACGCGGACAAGCCATAATGGCGCCAGCCCTCGGTGTAAAGCAGTCCCCCTTTTGCTTCCGGAAGGAACACCAGATAGGCCAGCACGGCCATGGTGAGCCCGCCCCACCAGCCGAAGAAATAGCGGAAGCCCACGATCCGGGAGCGCTCGACGTAATCATCCGTGAGCTCAGCCACCAGTGCCGTAGAGGGAATGTCATAGAGCGTGATGGTGGTGCGAATAAATATTGCCAGTACCAGGAAATAGGCCAGCAGCGCTTCCTGAGACCACTCCGGGGGCGCCCAAAGAAAGTAGTAGGCCAAGGAGACGGGGACCGCTGACGCGTACATAAAGGGGTGGCGTCGGCCCCAGGAGGAGCGGAGGTTATCGGAGAAATAGCCCACCAGGGGGTCGGAGACCGCATCGAAGATTAATGCGATAAGAATCGCCAGGGAGACCCACTGGGCGGGCAGCCCCACCACCTGGCTATAAAAGAACAGCAGAAGGTAGTTAAACCCGTTCGACTTAGCCCCTTGAGCCACGGCCCCAAAACCATAGGCTAGGCGGGTGCCAAACCCTAAATGCGGTTGTTCGCTCACCGTGCGCTCCCTTCTCAAGCTTTCCTCAGGCTACTGGGTCCTTCAGGCCCTGTCCCCTTTTATTTCACTTTTGAAGGGGAGCCGTTATGGTCCCTGCCTGGTTTTGTCGTTTGGGGGGAAGAGGCATGCGAAACCGATTAGGAGAGCGCGGCCCTCGGCTTTGGCGCGGAGCGCTCCTGGGAACCGTCTGCACTCTCCTGCTAGGGTGCCTAGGACCTGAGCTCGGGCCCTTTCTAGCCAAGGCTCCGGCACTCGATCAATCTGGGCAGGTGCGCCGCACCACGCCCTGGCCCAATGCCCTCGGCCCGGAGAATGCACGCTTTTCCCCTCTCGAGGCACTCAATCCGGAAGCCGTTGGCGACCTACGCCTGGCTTGGGCCGTGCGCACCGGCGACGCGGGGACATTCTTTCAGAACACGCCGATCCTCGCTCAGGGCAGGCTTCTCGCCTGCACGCCGCACAACCAGGTCCTGGCGCTCGATCCCCTCACCGGGGCGACGCTGTGGCGCTTCGACCCGAAGGTGGGGCCGGGCCCTTACCCCAATCAGGCCAACTGCCGCGCCGTGGCCGCATGGGAAGACGCGCGGGCGGAGACCAAGGCCTGCGCGGCCCGGGTGCTCATGGCCACGAACGATGCCCGGCTCTTCGCCCTCGATTTGGCGACAGGAACGCCCTGTGGGGATTTTGGCACCGGTGGCGAGGTGGATTTGGCCAAGGGTATCGGTGATCGCCTGTGGCCCGAGGAGGTGCAGGTCACTTCCGCGCCCGCCGTGGTGAAGGATCTGGTGGTGGTGGGTTCGGCCATTTCCGACAATATGCGAACCGATGCGCCCTCGGGGGTGGTCCGGGCCTTTGATGTGCGCACCGGCGCCCTGCGCTGGGCCTTCGATTTGGCGCCGCCGGACTATCCCCCGGCGCCGGAGCGGCGAAGCAAGGACGGCTATCTCCTGGGCACGCCCAACGTTTGGGCCGGCTTTACCGTGGACGCCGACCGGGGCCTCATCTTCCTGCCCACGGGTAACCCTGCCCCCGATTATTTTCGCGATGATGGGCCCGATCGCTCTTACTACGGATCCTCCGTGGTCGCCCTAGACGGGGAAACCGGGGACGTGCGGTGGCGCTTCCAGCTGGTGCACCAGGACTTTTGGGATTTTGATACCCCGGCGGCCCCAGTACTCTTCACCCTTCGCCAAAACGGTGAGGACATTCCGGCCCTGGCCCAGAACAGCAAGATGGGCTTCGTTTATTTGCTCGATCGGGAAACGGGCGAGCCCCTGGTTCCAGTGGAGGAGCGTCCCGTGCCCCAGGGTGGGCCCCTCGCGCCCTATCTATCGCCCACCCAGCCCTTTCCCCCGAAAGCCTATCGCTTCGCCCGGCCCTTCGACCCGGCCCAGGTGCCCCTTGGCTGCCGGGGCCTCATGGAGGCGACGACGCAGGGGCCGATCTTTAGCCCCGTCACCACGGAGTGGACCCTGGGCTTTCCGGGCCATGCGGGGGCGAGCAACTGGGGCGGTCTGGCTGCGGACAGCGACCGGCAGAACTTGGCCTTCCACATTCAAAGCCTGGCATCACGAACGAAATTGATTCCCCGCACGGCGGTTGCGGCGGTATTGCCGACGCTGGCCAGCTGGGATCGGGCGGTCGACCTTAAGGCGCTAGACGAGGGCGCCTATCGGCCGCCGCGAGAGGCCTGGGAGGCGCTGAAGGCGGCCCTCGACGTGCCTCCGGGGGCGGAGCTCGCCTGGCAGCGCGGCACCTCCCATTTCATGGCCCGGGAGTTTCCAGCGGCGCCCCTGCCCTGCGCCGGTGGCCCCTTTAACGAGGTCGTGAGCTTCGATCTTGCGAGGGAGCAACCCCATTTCCGCCAGCCCCACGGGCAAGATCCGCTCTCGAAGCGTCTGCCCCTTGACTTGGGTACGGGGATGCTCGGCCAGGGTGGCCCCCTACTGACGGCGGGTGGTCTTCTGTTCCTGGGCGCTTCCGCCGATGAGCGCTTCCGTGCCTACGATGCACAAAGCGGCACCCTACTCTGGGAGCACGCTCTCCCCTACTCCGGGCTGGCCACCCCCATGGCCTATGCTGTCCAGACCTCATCTGGGGCTTGGCAAAGCTTCGTCGTCATAGCCGCCGGGGGCGATTCGCGCTTTGAGGGCTTCAGTTCCGGCGGCGGTGATTTCCTCGTCGCCTTTGCCCTACCTCCAGCTGAGGATCAATAGGAACGCCTATGGATCCCATAGAAGGCCTTGGCGCCCTTGCCCTCGTCCCCGCATCTACGGCTATCGTTCTAGCCTTCTTGACGCGTAACACGCTCTTTGCCTTGGCCGTGGCCTGCCTCGCTGGAGTGCTCGTGGCGGGGCTGGGGCTTGCGGGCTTTCCCAAGCTACTGGTTACCGCCCTGGGTAATGAAGGCTTTTCCTGGGTCATGCTCCTTGAATTCTTTATTGGCATGCTGATTGCGTTTTTTCAGCGCACCGGGGCCATCGAGAACTTCTCCGCCTATATCAGCCGGCAAGCCATGTCCCGCCGTCGGGTGCAGCTCATGACTTGGCTTATGGGCACCTTCGTGTATTTCAGCGATTACTTCAGCCCTCTCTTCGTCGGCAGCACCATGCGCAAGTTGTCCGATCAATACCGCATCAGCCGAGAAAAGCTGGCCTATATCTGTGATTCCACCTCGGCCCCGGTAAGCATTCTCGTCCCCATCACGGGCTGGGCCGTATTTGTAGCAGGGCTCACCATCGGCATGGGCCCCATTGGCACGGCGGATGAAGCCATGGCAGTGTTCGTAGCTTCCGTGCCTTACAACATCTACGCCTGGATGGCAGTCCTGCTCGTAGCGCTCATTGCCCTCGGAATTTTCCCGGATTGGGGTCCCATGGCGAAGGCTGAGCGCCGGGCTCAGACATCGGGACAGGTTCTTCGGCCCGGTAGCCAGCCCATGCTGGCGGAGGAGCTGACGGGGCTCGAGCCCTACGAGGGGGTGAAGACCAGCCTCTTCTGGAACTTCTTTTTCCCCGTGCTCGTGGTCATTGGCTTTGCTCTCACGGCCGTGGTCCTCGTCGGCAGCGCTAAGCCCATGGAGGCGTTCCTGCTGGCCGTGGTTGTGTCCGCGGTGATCATGCGGATCCAAGGCTTTCCCCTCGAAGAAATTACCCGCACCGCCGTCACCGGGGTGAAGGGGATCATGCCGGCGGTAATTATTCTCGCCCTCGCCTACGCCTTGAACGCGCTGTCCGAAGCTATGCAGACGGCGGAAGTGATCCTGGCCATGACCGAAGGTTGGCTCAGCCCAGCCCTTCTCCCACCTCTCGCCTTCCTCTTGACTGGCGCCGTGGCCTTCTCTACCGGCACCTCCTGGGGCACCTACGCGATCATGGTTCCCTTGGCCGTCCCCCTCGCCTTGGGTTTCTCCGGAGGCGCCCTTGGGCCTCTGGTCTACGCCACCCTCGCGGCGGTGGCCGGTGGTGGGGTTTTTGGGGATCACTGCTCTCCCCTGTCGGATACCTCGATTTTGGCGTCCACGGGCGCGGCATCGGACCACATGGATCACGTTAAAACCCAGCTTCCCTACGCCTTTGCGGTAGCGGGCCTGAGCCTTGGGGCCTATCTGCTATTGGGGCTGTCGCTCTAGGTGCCGAGAAGCTCCGGGACTTTAAAGCAGGGGAAAGGGACGATTGATTCGGTAGGACGCGAGCTCCAGGGGGGGCGTTTCGCCTTCTGCTAGGGCCGCAAGGCATGCCGCGGAGACCGCGGCTTGGGTAAGGCCAAGGTGGCCATGGCCGAACGCAAAGAAGATCCCCTGGGGTGCGTCCGGCGCCGCCCCAAGCACGGGCAGGCTATCGGGAAGGCTCGGTCGAAAGCCGAGCCAGGGTCTCACTCCCGGGCCCTTCAGAGCGGGGAGCATCTTTCGCGCATTGTGGCTCAGCACCTTAGCTCGGCCCCAGGCCGGCGGCGCTTCGAGGGACGCCAGCTCCACCGTTCCCGCCAGCCGCAGCCCCTCTGCCATGGGAGTAGCGGCAAAACCGAGCTCAGGGAACAGTACGGTTCGCGTCAGCCTTAACCCTGGGTCTGGATGCAGGATGTGGTAGCCCCGCTCCGAAGCGAGGGGCACGGCCCAGCCCAGCTGTTTTGCTAAGGTCGCGCTGTAGGCGCCAGCGCAAAGGAAAAGTTGATCCGCCAGAGGTTGAGCGCCGAGGCCATTAACGCGTACCTGTCTTCCTTCCCGCGCCAGCGCGGCCACCGACCCCCGTACAAAGTGACCGCCCCGGGCCCTAAAGCGCTCAAAGAGCTGATCTGACAGGGTTTGGGGCCAGGGATGGTGCGCCGCCTCCGGCGCGTAGATGGCTCCGGCGAGGCTCGGCGCGAGGGCTGGCTCGAGAGCGCGGGCCGCCGGGCCGTCAAGGATTTCGAAGGGAATGCCCCGCCGCGTTCGGTAAACGTTATGCCGGAGGGCCGCGGTAAAGCCGCGATGGGAGCCAAAGGCGTAGAGCAGGCCCTTTCGCGTGAAGGGTGACGGCAAGCCCACCTGCTGAAGCAGTCCATCCCAATAGCGAAGGGCAGGCTTGGATAGGGCGCTGATTGCCACCGAAGCGGCCTCAACCCGGACGGGTCGGGCCTGCGCCAGAAAGCGCACTAGCCAAGGGAGCTGCTTAAGCAGAAAGCTGGGGCGTAGGCGCAGGGGGCCCTGGGGATTCAGCAACATGCTAGGAAGGTTGGCGAGCAATCCGGGCATGGACTCGGGATGCACCGAGCCCGCGGCAATAATGCCTGCGTTGCCGCTGCTTGTCCCCGAGCCCGGCGCCAGGCGATCGATGAGGGTGACGGTTACCCCGGGCCGCTGCAGCGCGAGGGCCGTAGCTAGCCCCACGACCCCCGCACCGATGACGACCCGCTGGGTCATGGCCTTAGGCGACGACGCCTTGAAGCCGCTCGCTAATGAGCTTCTCCGCGTCGGCCATGATGCCGTCGATGAGCTCCTTCACCGTGGGGATGTCGTTGATCAGGCCTTGCACCATGCCTGCGGACCAAATCCCGCCGTCTGTGTCCCCTTCGGCCATGGCGTGCCGACCTCGGGCCCCAGCAACCAGATGTTGGACGTCTTCGAACTTCGCCCCCCCTTTCCGCTCGATGCCAACCACCTCGTCGCTGACGGCGTTCTTCATCACCCGCGCCGTGTTATGTAGGGTGCGGAAGATGAGATTCGTTTGCCGCTCATCGTTTTCGACCATGCGCTGCTTGAAGGCTTCGTTGATGGGCGCTTCCTTGGTAACGCAGAAGCGCGTCCCCATGTTCACCCCATCGGCGCCGAGGGCAAGGGCCGCGACGAGGCCTCGAGCATCGGCAAAGCCGCCGGAGGCCAGCATGGGAATCTTGACCTTGTTAGCGGCGGCAGGAATGAGGATCAGGCCCGGAATGTCGTCTTCCCCCGGGTGCCCGGCGCACTCGAAGCCATCAATGGAAATGGCGTCGACGCCCATGCGCTCTGCGGAGAGGGCATGGCGTACAGCCGTGCACTTGTGGATCACCTTGATGCCGTGCTCCTTGAAGTGATCGACATGCTCCTGGGGCTTGTAGCCCGCCGTCTCCACAATCTTCACCCCGCCCTGGATGATGGCATCCCGGTACTCCGCATAGGGGGGCGGGTTGATGGCCGGAAGGATCGTTAGATTCACGCCAAAGGGCTTATCAGTCATCTCCCGGGTACGGGCAATTTCCTTGGCCAGATCTTCAGGCGTGGGCTGGGTCAGAGCGGTGAGAAAACCGAGGCCCCCGGCGTTGGCCACGGGCGCGACCATCTCCGCGTAACCCACCCACTGCATACCGCCTTGAACGATGGGGTGCTCTACTCCGAACGCTTCCGTGAAGCGGGTCTTAATCGCCATGGTGCTCTCCTTGTTGGTTCCGCCGTGGGGCATCCGTAATGAATTCAGCATAGAAGTGTGCCCTAGGAAAAGGGAATGCGCGCGATTGACTTTTCACTGCTGCGCGGCACTCTCGTGGACCCAGCGCGCCCGAGATAGGCGAAAGATGGCGTAGGCCTCGGGAGGAAAGCGCGGGTCGGGATCGGGGGCGGGAATCGGCTCCGCCCCGAGCTTTGCGAGCGCTTTCTGGGAACGAAGGTTGTCCCGGCCAACATGAAAGCGGACCTCTTCAACGCGTTTAAAGGCGTGGTTCAGCATGAGCGCCTTCACCCGCGCGTTCGTGGCTCCGCCCCAATGGCTGCGACGCAGAAAGGTGTAGCCGATGGCGACGGAATGCGCGCCATCTTCGTCGTAGTAGCGCGAGGTGCCCAGCACCTCTCCCTCGCCGTCTTGGATGAGCAGTGCCCCCTGGGACGCCACCGCCGCCTCAAAGAACGCGTCAAAGGGTCCTGGCTGCCAACGATCCTTCGCCGGATGTTGTTCCCAGATCAAAGGATCGCTCGCCGCCTCATAGAGCCCTGCCCGATCGGACACCTCGAGGGGACGAAGGACGAGGCCTTCTCCCACAAGGATGGGCTGGCGATTCATCTAGGCCGCGGCTTGAACTGCGTCTTCCCCCGCCTTCGGCGTCTCGAAGGCCAGCACCCCATCGGCCTCCAGGGGCTCGGCCGCCAGACGCTTATCCGTCGCGAAATCCTGCGTATTGCGCCAGGGCCCCGTGCCCTGCTTCGGGAAGCGGTGCATCTCCCGCTGCATATAACCGGGGGAGAAATCATCGATCCAGGGGCGGGCCGGCATGTTCCCGTCTTCCGGCCGCAGCGTCGGCGTCACGGAGGCAAAGCCCTGATCCGACATGTGCCGAAGAAGCCGCGCGACGTAATCGGAGGTGAGATCCGCGCGTAGCGTCCAGGAAGCATTGATATAGCCAAAGGTCTGCACGAGATTGGGCACTCCGGAGAACATCATTCCCTTGTAGCTATAGGTCTCGGGAAGGTCGATGGGATTGCCGTCGCGCGTGAGGGAGATGTCCGACAGCACCGCGAGCTTAAGGCCCGTGGCGGTGATGAGAATATCGGCCTCCACGGAAGTGCCATCCTTGAGCCGGAGTCCCCCGGGGGTCACGGTCTCGATCTCCCCGGTCACCACGGTTGCTTTCTCAGATTGAAGCGCCTTGAAAAGATCGCCATCGGGGACCAAGCACACCCGCTCATCCCAAGGGTTGTAGCGCGGCGTAAAGTGGGCGTCGACCATCTCTGCCGGCAGGGCCTTCTTCAGCATGGCCAGCATGCGACGCTTCGTATCCTCGGGTTTGGTGCGCGTGCGCTGGTAGAAGAAGCGCTGGAAGGCGATGTTCTTCCACCGGGTAAGGGCGTACGCCCACGCATCGGGCAAGAAGGACCGAAGCGCATTGGCAAGGCGATCCTCGGCGGGCCGGGACACCACGTAGGTGGGGGAGCGCTGAACCATGGTCACCTGGGCGCCCCCTTCCGCCATGGCGGGCACGAGGGTCATGGCGGTTGCGCCGCTGCCGATCACCGCCACGCGCTTGCCTGCGTAGTCTAGATCTTCCGGCCAAAATTGCGGGTGCGCGCGCTTTCCTGCGAAGGTCTCCAGGCCGGGGATGGGCGCCTCGTAGGCTTGATCGTAGCGGTAGTAGCCGCCGCACATAAAGAGGAACCGGCTCGCGATTACGGACTCGCCTTGGGGCGTGTCCACCCGTAGGGCCCAGCGCTGGGCTCCGCTATCCCAGTCGGCGCCGAGGACTTTGTGGTGAAAACTCACCAAACCTTCGAGGGCGTATTCCTCCATGGTCTCGCGCAGGTAGCTACGAATGGAGGGCCCATCGGCAATGGCCTTCGCGGCAGTCCAGGGCTTAAAGGCGAAGCCCAGGGTGTGCATGTCCGAGTCGGAGCGGACTCCGGGGTATCGGAACAGATCCCAGGTGCCCCCCACGGACCCCCGTGCCTCAAGCATGACCACCTTGAGTTCTGGGCACTGCTGACGAAGGTGCACCGCTGCGCTGATGCCCGAGATCCCTGCGCCTACGATGACAACATCTACCGGATCCATGGGGTCTTCCTTAAGCGGTGTGAATCATCAACCGGCAAGGCTAGCACGACTGCTGGCCTCCCCTGGAGAGAAAGGCTAGCCTCCGGGCATCGCCCCGGAGCAAGGCATAGGGAGGCTCACCCCCAATGATTCAGGCTGCTCGCATGACCGCCGCGGTGGAGGGGGACGTCGTCCTTTTCCTCATTGGCATGCGCCTCAATAGGCCCTGGGCTGTTCACAAGTGGTTGCCCGTCGCCCGGGCCATGCCCCGCATGCTGCGGGAGCTTTATCAGAATCCCACGCTCGGCTTTATGAGCCATGAGATGTGGTTTTCCCGGACGCTCATCCTCGTTCAGTACTGGCGCTCTATCGATCAGCTCATGGCCTACGCCAGTGCTCGGGAAGCAGAGCACCTACCGGCCTGGCAGGCCTTCAATCGCGCCGTAGGCACCGATGGCTCCGTGGGCATTTGGCACGAGACCTATCTCGCTCAGGCCGGCGCCTTTGAATCGGTCTACGCCAATATGCCACCCTTCGGCCTCGGCAAGGTCGGGCCTCTAGTAGAGGCTAAGGGCCCCTATCGGTCCGCAGCGCAGCGCCTCGCTTCCGGGGAAGGCGCAAACTAAACTTTTAAAGCTCACGGGGCTTCGGGCCCCCGCCGCCGCGGAGTTCATGGATGAAAACCGGCGCAAGATCCTTCGGGCGATGGCCCCTCATGCTGCTATGGATGGGCGCGCTCAGCAGTTGCGCTACCCTTCCTTCCCGGGCCCTGGTAGAGGCCGTGCTGACCGGCGATGAGCAACGCATCGCTCGGGTAGCCGCCGAGGAAGCCCTACGCACCCAACTCCCCCCGGAGCTGCGGAACCTTCCGGAGCTTGTCCAATCCCTAGAGAGCCTGCTGCGAGCCCTGTGGCCTGAGGCGCAGCCCGAGGTGGCGTCTGAGCATCGCTATGTGAAGTACACCAACGCCTACGAGGCTCGCGCCATCGTGGACTTCGACGAGGGCTGGCTTCGAGTGGAAACGGTGGCTGAGGAAGCCCCGCTGGAGAAGCTCAGGGAGGCCATTGTCACCACCGTACTCACGCCCCAGGACCTCCGCATCGAGGCCATTTTTGACGATAGCGCGCCCACCCTTGGGGCCGAACCCTTTCTGCTGGGTCAAATCCTCGACGGGGAGGGCCAGGCCCTTCGTTGGCGCTGGCGTGCCGAGCGCTTTGCAAATGCCGTTGTGGCCTCGGAGCTGACGAGCCGCGCCATCAGCCTTCCCGGCGGGGAACGACGCACGCTGCGCCAGGTGCAGGTCGCCCTGGTGTCGAATCACCTAAAGCTCAGGGAAAAGGCCTACGCCGAAGCGGTCCTGGCCACGGCCCGGCGCTACGATGTGCGCCCTTCCCTGATCTACGCAGTGATCGAGGTGGAAAGCGCCTTCAACCCCTATGCCGTCAGCCCGGCCAAGGCCTACGGACTGATGCAGATCGTGCCGGCCACTGCCGGACGCGACGTGTATAAGCAGATTAAAAAGCGGTCCGGCGAACCCACGAAGGAAGCCCTCTTCGACCCGGACTTTAATATCGATATCGGGGGCGCTTACCTGCATTTGGTCGACGATCGCTACTTGAAAGAGATCAAGGACAGCAACAGCCGAAGCTTCGCCACCATCGCTGCTTACAACGGAGGGGTTTCTACGGCTCTACGGACCTTCGACCGAGACCCCAAGCGCGCAGTGGCACAGATTAATCGCCTATCCAGCGATGCGGTCTATGACCGCCTGCGGCGAAACCATCCCTTCGCAGAAACCCGGCGCTATGTGGAAAAGGTGCGGAGCGCTGAGGCGAACTACCGCTAGACCTTAAAGTCCGGGCCGCATTCAATGAGAAGCTGTCCCTCTAGCGCTGCCTCGCGATGGATTTGCACCGCCTGGTAGTCAGGATCGCGGAACATATCGAGCATGACCTGGGTGGAGGGATACTCGATCAGCATGACGGCGTCCCATGCGCCCTCGCCCTCACCAATAAGGAACCCCCGAGCATCGCCCGAGTAGAGTACGCGGCACCCCTTGGGTTCCATGACGCGCCGAAAGCCGGCGGCGTAGCGCTGGTAGGCCTCAACGCCGGAGATGGGGGCCTCGGTGGAGTCTTCATACGCCGCGCTCGCGCGAAACTTCAGGAGGTTGAGCATTTGGATGGGTTGCCCCGTTGCGCGATCGCGAAAGGCGCGAACCTGGTCGCCGGCAGGCTGAAGTACGTTACGGACCATCGGGTTTCTCCCCTAATCCTGAGCTTGGCGGAGAGGGTGGGATTCGAACCCACGGTGGGCTATTAACCCACGCCGGTTTTCAAGACCGGTGCTTTCAACCGCTCAGCCACCTCTCCGAAGCGACTAGTATAGGGAAAGGGAAGCCCGGGTGCCCCTCACGAGGAACTTTTCTCCCCTTGCAAGGGTCTTAGCTTCGCCGTATACAGGCCTTTGGAGCGCGTCTGCGCCCACCCCCTTTGGCAAATAAAGAGGATCATCATGGATCAGCACCGACCGAACTCCCGCATCGCCCAAGCGAGCGCCGTGGCTACCGGTCAATCAACGGCCCTAGACCCCAGCGCCCTAAAGGTTCTGCGGAATACCTACGCACTGCTCGCCATGACCGTGGCCTTCAGCGCCGTAACGGCTGTGGCGTCCATGGCGCTCAACGTGCCCTACCTGGGCCTTTGGATGCTTCTCCCCTACTTCGGGCTGCTCTGGGGCATCGACAAAACCAAACACAGCAGCATGGGCATTGTGCTGACCTTCGCCCTCACGGGCTTTATGGGTCTGACGCTTGGCCCCATCCTGAACGCCTATCTGCAGTTCAGAGGCTCCGGTCCGATCGTCATGGCCCTTGGCGGCACGGCAGCAATCTTCTTCGCCATGAGCGCCTACACGCTGGTCACGAAAAAGGATCTGAGCGGCATGGGCCGCTTCCTAATGATTGGTATGGTCATCGCCTTCGTGGCGTCCATTGCCAACATCTTTATGGAGATCAGCGCTCTGGCCATGACCACCTCCGCCATGTTTCTGGGCATCTGCTCCCTCATGATTGCGTTCCAAACCAGCGCCATCATTCACGGCGGCGAGCGCAACTACATCAGCGCGACGGTGACGCTCTACGTCATGATCTACAACGTCTTCCTGTCCCTCTTGTCCTTCGCGGGCTTTGGCGGCGACGAGTAAGCCCGTTGGCCCTGGCTGGGTCTACCCAGCCAGGGTCAGCTTTCTTCCCGCTACGCCTGCCAACGCTCTTTTCCTGATGCGCTTCGCCCTCCTTGTTCAAGCCGATCCGGCCCACAGTCCCAGTGCCATCAGTGCCCTTCGCTTTGCCGAGGCCGTGGCTGCTTCCGAGCACGCCTTGGTGGGCGTGTTTTTTCAGGGCGATGGTGTTCAGGTAGCGCAGCGATTTCGACGCCCGCCCCGGGATGAAAGCGATCTTCAAACGCGCTGGGAGACGCTTTCGGAGCGTTGTGCCCTGCCTCTTCAGCTGTGCGTGGCTTCGGCGCTACGCCGGGGTCTGGTGGATGGGCCCGAGGCGGAACGAGTGGGGCTCGCGGCGGCCACCCTGGCACCGCCTTTTGAACTGGCGGGGCTGGCGACGTTTCTCGCTCAAATGCAGACGGCCGATCGGGTGCTCACCTTTGGAGCCGCCGCGTGAAGTCCCTGCTCATCATTTCCCAAGGCACGCCCTACGGGCGCAGCAGCGCAGTGGAAGCGCTGGATACGGCCATGGCTGCAGCGGCGCTGGACGTGCCCGTCACCCTGCTTTTCGATGGGGATGGGGTGTTTCAGCTCCTGCCCGCGCAAGCGGGCAAGGAGCTGGGCGTAAGGAACTTGAGCCAGGTGCTAGAAGCCCTGCCGGCCTTTGAGGTAGAGCGGTGCTTTGTGGCCGCGCAAGCCTTGGTGCAGCGTTCCCTGAAGCCGGAAACCCTCGCCCTGCCCGGCCCGCTTCTCGACGGCGAGGCAGTGGCCTCGCTGCTTCGGTCGGTCGATGTGGTGCTGACCTACTGATGGCGCCTTCGACGCTCTTTCTGCTGCCACTGCGCCTGCCAGCGCCACCGCGGCGCCTTGGAGCGTGGCTCCGTCCGGGTGATGAACTCCTGCTCCTCGAGGATGGGGTCTACAACGCTGCTCTTCCCCTTCCAGAGGGCGTGAGTGGTTTTGCCCTAGCAGCGGACTGCGAGGCTCGCGGGCTGGCAAGCCCCTGGCCCACGCTCGATGACGCGGCCTTTGTGGAAGCGGCGGCTCGCGCAGACCGGATCGTCACCCTAACTCCCAGCCTTCTGAGCTAGGCGCGCGATGAAAGGGCTACCGCATCAAGATCCGGAAGGATTTCTCCTAAACCGCGAGGATTGGACGCCAAAAATCGCCGAGGCGCTTGCTGCAGCGGAGGGCCGAGCGCTTACGGAAGATCACCGAGCGGTGATTTCGCTGGTCCAGGGATTCTACGATCGCTATGGCATCGCTCCCAATAACCGGGCGCTCGTGCGGGCCGTAAAAGCCACGCTCGATCCTGCGCTGGGATCCAGCGTGGCTCTGATGAAGCTTTTCGGGGGGGCGCCGGCGAAAACCGTCGCGAAATATGCGGGGCTTGCGAAGCCCCCGCACTGTCTTTAGCCCTGGGGCGTAAGCACCGCTTGGCCGCCCAGGTAGGACTGAAGCGCCTCGGGAATTCGGATGCTACCGTCGGACTCTTGATAGTTCTCCAGCACCGCCACTAGGGTTCGGCCCACGGCCAGCCCCGACCCATTGAGCGTGTGTACCAGGGTGGTTTGCTTGGCGCCGGCCGCCTTATAGCGCGTGCCCATGCGCCGCGCCTGGAAGTCTAGGAAGTTCGAACAGGAGGAGATTTCCCGGTAGCAGTCCTGCGCCGGCAACCAGACCTCAAGGTCGATGGTTTGGGCCGCGGAAAAGCCCAGGTCGCCGCCGCAAAGGAGCACCTTGCGGTAGGGCAAGGCCAGCTTCTGTAGTACTGCTTCTGCATGGCCCACGAGGGCGTCGAAGGTGGCCCAGGATTCCTCAGGCCGCGTAATGTGCACCAGTTCCACCTTCTCGAACTGATGCTGGCGAATCATGCCCCGCGTATCCCGGCCATAGCTGCCGGCTTCGCTACGAAAGCACAGCGTATGGGCCACGTAGGCCCGCGGCAGCGAATCCTCTTCCAGAAGCTCTCCCCGAACCAGGTTAGTCACCGGCACCTCGGCCGTGGGGGCTAGCCAATAGGCGCTCTCCCCAGCCAGCTGGAAGGAATCTTCCGAAAACTTCGGCAGCTGCCCCGTCCCTTGCATGGAGTCGCTGTTCACCAGGACCGGTACGTTGACCTCTTCGTACCCGTGGGCTTCGGTGTGGAGGTCGAGCATGAACTGGGCAAGGGCCCGGTGAAGCCGAGCCAGGGGCCCCTTAAGCACGACAAAGCGGCTCCCGGTGAGGCGCGTGGCCACCTCAAAGTCCATACCCCCAAGGCCGTGCCCAAGATCGACGTGATCCTTCGGGGTAAAGGGAAAGGCCCGCAGCGTGCCCCAACGCTCAAGCTCGACGTTGTCCGCTTCTTCCTTCCCCTCCGGAACCGCCTCCGCAGGCAGGTTCGGCATGGCCAGTAGCTGGGCCTCGAAGGCCTGAGCCACGGCGCTGTGCTGGGCTTCCACGGACTCGAGCTCGGCCTTCAGGCGCCCCACCTCAGTCTTGGCGGCGTCCGCGGCAGCCTGATCGCCCTGCTTCATAAGGGCGCCGATTTCCTTTGAGCGACTATTGCGTTCCGCCTGCAGGGTCTCCAGCGCAGCCTGAAGGCTCCGGCGCTGCCCCTCTAGCTCAGACAGTGCAGCCTCATCCACCACATAGCCCCGACGGCCCAGGGCCGCCACCACGGCCTCAAGATCACTGCGAATGAGTTTCGGGTCCAGCATGGGGTCTCCGCGGTCCGATCAACAAGGCAAGAGCGCTATGGTACAGGAGCGGCGCCCTAGGTCGCGCCCTCTTCCTCCTCCGGGCCTCGCTGCCAGGGGCTCGCGGCATTCTGTGCATCCAGATAAGCGATCTTCTTGCCGAGGCGCTGCTCCAGGCCCCGCTCCGAGGGGGCGTAATAGCGGCGATCGGCCAGCGCGCCCGGCAGATAGCGCTCTCCGGGCACGAAGGCATCGTCGTAGTCGTGGGCATAGCGGTAGTCCGCTCCGTGCCCCTCGGCCTTCATAAGCGCCGTGGGGGCGTTACGCAGATGCAGGGGTACGGGCAGAGATCCCCTTTCCCGCACATCGGCAAGGGCTGAGTTGAAGGCCTGATATACGGAGGCGCTCTTCGGGGCGAGAGCCAGGTAGGCGACGGCCTGAGCCAGGGCTAGCGTGCCCTCCGGCGCCCCAAGCCGTTCCTGTACCTGCCAGGCTTCTAGGGTCAGGGAGAGGGCCTTTGGATCGGCGTTGCCAATATCCTCACTCGCCATGCGCACGAGGCGCCGAGCGATATATAGGGGGTCCGCGCCACCATCGATCATGCGAGCAAGCCAGTACAGGGCCCCGTCAGCGGAGGACCCCCGCACCGCCTTATGGAGCGCCGAGATTTGGTCGTAAAACGCATCCCCACCCTTATCGAAGCGCCGGGTGCTATCTTCAAGAAGCTCCTTGACGGTTTCGAGCGACAGGCATTCTGCGCCCGAGGGCAAGAGATCAAAGGCGATCTCCAGCAGGTTGAGATAGCGACGCGCGTCCCCGTCGGCCACCTGGACAAGGGCCGTCTGAGCGCCGTCCTCGACGGTCACAGCGCCACTGCCTAGGTGCGGCAGGGCCCGCGCCAGCAGCGCATCGAAGGCCGGGACATCGAAAGGCCTAAGCTTGTAGACGCGAGTCCGGGAGAGGAGCGCAGAGCGCACCTCAAAGGACGGGTTTTCCGTGGTTGCCCCCACAAAAATCACCGTGCCGTCTTCCACGTAGGGCAGGAAGGCATCCTGCTGCGCCTTATTGAAGCGGTGCACCTCGTCGATGAATAGCAAGGTCCGCCGGCCCTGGGCACGCAACTGCGCCGCCTGCTCCACGGCCGCGCGCACGTCCTTAACCCCGGCCATGACGGCGGATAAGGCTAATAGCTCCGCTCCCGTGGCCTCGGCCAGGAGCCGAGCCAGGGTGGTCTTGCCCACCCCCGGCGGACCCCAGAAAATCATGGAATGCAGCCGTCCTTGGTCGAGCACTCGGCGCAGGGGCCGCTCCGGCCCGAGGAGGTGATCCTGCCCTACCACCTCCTCTAAGCGTTGAGGGCGGAGGCGCGCGGCTAAGGGCGCGCCTCGGGCATCGGGCGCGGAGAAGAGATCGTTCACTCCGCCGCGCCCTCGTCGATCACTTCGGCGCCTTCCGGAGGCTCGAAGGCGAAGGCCTCAGGCCCCAGTGCTGCCGGGGCTAGGGCCCGCAGGCGAAGGATGAGGCGTTGCCCGGTTCCCTCCTCTACGGAAATGAGGCCCAGCGTGCCTTCGATCCAGGCCAGTTCCAGCCGCGCAGGGGCCCCGGGACGGATCTCGGTCTTCGCCTCCCTGAGTAGGCGAAAGCGTTCAAGAGCTTCCGACTTCTGGGTTTCTACTGCGTAATCCTCAAGCCAGCCTTCCCCAAGGCCCACGAGCAGCGTAGCGGGGGTCCCCGCAAGCGCGCTTAGGGGACGGCGAAAGGCTTGCCACAATGCAGGGTCCCAGAGCCAGGCCCCTTCCTTGTTCAGCACCAGCTGTTCTTCAAAGGGGGAAGTGGTCACCCAACTCAGACCAAGGCCCGGGGCCAGGGCAAAGCGCCCCGCCCGCTGGTCAAAGCGCTGTCCGTAGCTATCCTCGACGTGCTGCTCAAACTGTCCCGTGAGGGGCTCGAGGGTGTGCAGGCGATCAAGGAAGCGCGCTTTTACGGCTGGGCCCGAGGTCCAGGGCCGGGAGGCTTCCATCGGACCTTCAGGAGCCGCCGAGGGTGCCGCCTGAGAGATCAAGGGCCCGAGGGCTGCGAGGCCCAGTAGCGCGCCCAGCAACGTACCCAGAACAGGGCTCCGGAGGGCGCCCTGGGGAGCGTTGCCGATCATCCATCCCCCTGGGGACCGGGAGCCAGTACCTCCCTACCCCCGGCGGCATCCATGGCGCTGACAACGCCTGCTGCCTCCATGGCTTCAATAAGCCGAGCTGCTCTGTTGTAGCCGATGCGTAGCTTGCGCTGCACGGAAGAAATGGAAGCTCGGCGCGTTTCTAACACGTAGGCGCAGGCTTCGTCGTAGAGCGGGTCGTCCTGTTCCGTATCCCCTGAGGTGGTCTGGCCACCGCTTGCCGCTAGGGTATCGATATCGGCGGTGACCGTGAGGACCTCTTCAAGATAGTTCGGCGTACCTCGCTGTTTCCAATCAGCGACCACCCGATGCACCTCGTCATCGCCCACAAAGGCGCCGTGCACCCGCTCCGGCACCGCAGTGCCTGGCGGCAAATAGAGCATGTCCCCGTGCCCCAGGAGCTGCTCCGCCCCGCCCTGATCGAGGATGGTGCGGGAGTCCACCTTAGAGGACACCTGGAAGCTGATCCGGGTGGGAATGTTGGCTTTGATCAAACCGGTAATAACGTCCACGGAGGGCCGCTGGGTGGCGAGAAGGAGGTGAATCCCCGCGGCTCGGGCCTTCTGAGCGATGCGAGCAATGAGCTCTTCTACCTTTTTGCCCACGATCATCATCATGTCGGCGAACTCGTCGATCACCACGACGATGGCTGGGAGCGTTTCGAGCGACGGGGCCTCGGGAGCGTCGCCCTCGAGCACCACCTCCGGGGCTTTCCAGAGGGGGTCCTTTAGGGGCTCGCCCGCCTTCTCTGCGTCCTGCACCTTGCGGTTGAAGCCTGCCATGTTGCGTACGCCGAGGGCGGCCATGAGGCGGTAGCGACGCTCCATCTCCGCAACGCACCAACGCAGCGCCGCCGCTGCGTCCTTCATATCCGTTACCACGGGGGTCAGGAGGTGGGGAATGCCCTCGTACACGGACAGCTCGAGCATCTTGGGATCCACCAGAATCAGGCGGACCTCCTCCGGGGTGGCCTTATACAAGAGCGAGAGCAGCATGGCGTTTACGCCCACGGACTTCCCCGACCCGGTGGTGCCCGCCACGAGCAGGTGGGGCATGCGGGCGAGATCCGCCACAATGGGCTGGCCCGAAATATCCTTACCGAGGCACAGGGACAGCTTCGACGGAGCGCGCTCGTAGGCGCTGCTTGCCAGCACTTCCCGAAGGCGGACCACCGCCCTGTCCTCGTTGGGTACCTCGATCCCCATGGTGGACTTCCCTGGGATTACCTCGACCACCCGCACGCTGATCACGGCGAGAGCCCGGGCCAAATCCTTGGCCAGGCTCGAGATGCGGGAGACCTTCACCCCCGCCGCGGGCTCAATTTCAAAGCGCGTGATGACCGGGCCGGGATGGACTTTCACCACCGCCGCCTCCACCCCAAACTCTCGAAGCTTTAGCTCGAGGCGATCGGCCATGCGCTTCAACGCCTCTTCTGGCAGCGCTCGGTGATCCGCTGGATCGGTTTCGTCCATGAGTGACAGGGGCGGCAGCTCGCCGGTGACAGGCAGGGAGAAGAGCTTTTGCTGTTTCTCCTTTTCCGCCCGGGGGCTCGGTTCGATCTTTGCCTTCGGGGTCTCGATTTCCACCGGGCGGCGCTTTTGCCGGCGCTCCACTTCCTGATCGATACGGGCTCGGCGTATCGCGGCCTGCGCCTCGGCGGCCTTTCGGTCCCGGATCTCATCCATCCGCCGCTGCGCATAGGCGCGGGTGCGGCGAAGGGTTTCGCTCACCGCAGCGCCAAGCCGGGCTACCAGCACGAACCAGGAAAGGCCAGTGAACAGGGTAATTCCCAGCAGGAACAGCGCAGAGCCCAGCAGGGAGAGGCCCGGCGTGCCCAGGGCGCTACTCATTTGTAAAAGGAGGAAACGCCCAAGAATTCCGCCGCCCCCGCTCGGCAAAACCAAGGTCTCATTCGCCAACAGTGCGCCCAGGAGGCTCCCGGCGATCAAGGTGACGAAAAAGCCCAGAGCCCGGAGCCCGAAGACAGTGCGGGGGACCGCAAGAATGAGCGTAGGGCTCTTAAATTGCAGTACGGCGAGCACGAGGAAGGTCAGGGGAAGCAAGCCCGCGAGCCATCCGAAAAGGGAGAAGAGCAAGTCTGCCGCGAAGGCCCCCGTCACCCCTGCAAGATTATGCAGCCCCTCCGCCGTTGCGCTGTGAGACCAGCCGGGGTCTGTGGCGTTATAGCTCAGCAAGGCAAGGAGGAACCAACCTCCCGCAGCGAGGGCGAAGATCAGCGCCGCCTCCCGAAGGCCTCGGTGCGCGGAGGTCAAGAGCCCCGCCTTCTCTGGCTCGGCGGTGATCACCCGCCCTGAGGGTCGTTGCGCCACGCTTGGCTCCTCTGATAATGAAGCGACAGTATACGAAAGGCCGGCTGAGCACGCGCCCCCCCTGCGCCCAAAGGCAGATTCGCGTTATCCTCCGCGCCGTCTGAGTTTGCACACTCCCTACCCATAAGGAGCCCCCCCGTGACCGAAGCCCTTCATCGTCGACTGATCATCCTTGGCTCCGGGCCGGCGGGTTGGACCGCTGCCGTGTATGCCGCCCGGGCGGGGCTTGAGCCGACGGTGCTGACGGGCCTGGAGGCCGGCGGCCAGCTCACCACCACCACGGACGTGGATAACTGGCCCGGCGGCCCCGAGGGACTCCAGGGTCCCGGGCTGATGATGGACATGCAGACCCACGCGGAGCGCTTCGGCACGGAGGTGATCTTCGATCACATCACGGCTGTGGACTTCAGCGAGCGCCCCTTTCGTCTTACCGGGGATAGCCAGGGTTACCGCTGCGACGCTCTGATCATTGCCACCGGCGCCTCCGCTCGCTATCTGGGCTTGCCTTCAGAGGAGGCCTTCAAGGGTAAGGGCGTATCCGCCTGCGCCACCTGCGATGGTTTCTTCTATCGAAATAAGCCCGTGGCCGTCATTGGTGGCGGGAACACGGCGGTGGAAGAGGCCCTCTATTTGGCGAACCTCGCCTCCGAGGTGCACCTCGTACATCGGCGGGAGGGCCTTCGGGCGGAGAAGATTCTCCAGGACCGGCTCTTCGCCCGCATGGAAGAAGGCAAGGTCATTCCCCACTGGTACCGCACTCTTGACGAGGTTCTAGGCAACGACAGCGGGGTCACGGGCCTGCGCCTTGCGGGTCCCGAGGGCGAGATGGAGACCGTCGACGTCGACGGAGTCTTCATCGCCATTGGGCACACCCCCAATACGGGGATTTTCGAGGGGCAGCTAACGATGCGCGGAGGCTATCTGGTCACCCATAGCGGGTTAGATGGTATGGCGACCGCGACCAGCGTTCCTGGGGTCTTTGCCGCCGGGGATGTGGGCGACAGCCACTATCGGCAGGCCATCACCTCCGCGGGTTTTGGGTGCATGGCGGCGTTAGATGCGGAGCGCTTCCTCGATGCCGAAGGCGCCTCGCGGCGGGATTAGACCTGTGGCGCACCCCCGGAGCCTACCCTGGCTTCCCGAGGCCCCTCAGGCCTTTCCCTCGCCGGCTCAGGCGGGCCCCGATGGGCTCCTTGCCGCCGGCGGCAGCCTTGATGTCTATACGCTCCGTCGGGCCTATGGCGCGGGCATCTTCCCCTGGTTCGACGAAGATGCTCCTATCCTCTGGTGGAGCCCGAATCCCCGCGCCGTCCTGCTTCCTTCGGCCCTTCGCATTCGTCGCAGCTTGCGTAAAACCCTGCGCCACGGCGGCTTTCACTGCACCATGGACGAGGCCTTTGACGCTGTTGTTGCGGGCTGCGCTGCGCCCCGCCGGGATGGGGGGGGCACCTGGCTAACGGAAGAGATGCAGGATGCCTACGGCGCCGCCCACGATGCGGGCCTGGCCCACAGCCTGGAAGTGTGGAAGGACGGTGCCCTTGCCGGAGGCCTCTACGGCGTGGCCCTGGGGCGCTGCTTCTTTGGGGAGTCCATGTTTAGCAGGGTGCGCGATGCCTCGAAGGTCGGTCTCGTCCATCTCTGCGGCCAGCTCGCCGCCTGGAATTTTGCCCTTTTGGACTGCCAGGTCGGCAATCCCCACACGGAATTTCTCGGCGCTCGGCCCCTCGCCCGGGATGCCTTTCTCCGCATTGTGGCGGGACTGACGGACCAGGAAAGCTTGGCGCCCCGGGGCCATTGGACTCTGCGCTGGAACGCCGTGCTAGGCTCGGGAGGCTGAGGAGCTCAACATGACGGATCTGTCAGAACTGAGATTTTTTGCCACCCCGCCGCACCCCTGTAGCTACCTGCCCGGGGAGTCGGCGACCACGGTATTTCTCGACCCCGCCGCGCCCCTCGACCAAGCGCGCTACAGCGCCCTCTCCCGCCTTGGTTTTCGCCGGAGCGGCGTCCATCTTTACCGCCCCCATTGCGCGCAATGCACGGCCTGCATTCCTCTTCGCGTGGTGGCCGCGGCCTTTCGTCCGAACCGACGCCATCGCCGCGTACTCAAGCGCAATGCTGATCTCACCTTTCGTGAGGTTCCGGCCCGGGCGACCGACGAGCACTACGCGCTCTACGCGCGTTACATATCCGAACGCCATCGCGACGGGGATATGTATCCACCCACACGCGATCAGTTTGAAAGCTTTCTCTTGAGCACCTGGGCCGAACCTCGGTGCCTGGAGCTGCGCCTAGGCGCTCGCCTTCTCGGGGCCGCGATCACCGATCGCCTCGATGACGGGCTGGCTGCGGTTTATACCTACTTTGATCCGGAGGAGAAGGACCGAAGCCTGGGCACCTTCGCTATTTTGAACCAGCTGGCCTGGTGCCGCCGGGAGGCCCTCCCCTACCTCTATCTCGGATACTGGATTCGCCGCGCCGATAAGATGCGCTACAAGCAGGAATACCAACCCTGCGAGCTCCGCCT
The DNA here is from genome assembly GCA_016779385.1 of Pseudomonadales bacterium. Taxonomy (GTDB): domain Bacteria; phylum Pseudomonadota; class Gammaproteobacteria; order Pseudomonadales; family Azotimanducaceae; genus Salivita. The sequence goes on along the minus strand of JADHNT010000004.1, from coordinate 6,937 downwards.
TGGCGAGCGCTGGGTGTCCCTCGGGCGGCCTCCGGCCGCTGCCCCCTAGGCTTTTGCGTCTTTCCGCCGCATGCGGCAGAATTGCGCGCGTTTTGCGCGTTGCGCGAAAACATTCGGCGCCCCTGGCGCGTTGCTGACGAGGCCCCAAACGGCATGGCCAAAGAAGAACAGATCGAGATGGAAGGCACCATTGTCGATACGCTTCCGAATACGATGTTTCGGGTGGAGCTCGACAATGGGCACGTGGTGACGGCTCACATCTCGGGAAAGATGCGAAAAAATTACATCCGGATCCTTACCGGGGACCGGGTGAAGGTAGAACTCACTCCCTACGATCTCACCAAGGGTCGGATCACCTACCGGGAACGCTAGGAGCTCCGGCGGCCTCCCGGCCCCTAGGCCGGGACCGCTTCCCCTTCGACCTCAAGCGCCAGCTCGCCGTCCCGCTCCGTGATGCGCACCACTCCACCCTTCTCCGCTAGGCGGCCAAAGAGCAGATCCTCGGCCAGGGGCCGCTTGATCTTGTCCTGAATCAGGCGCTGCATGGGGCGAGCCCCCATCTTCTCGTCGTAGCCTTCCTTTGCGAGCCAGGCCCGCGCGGCCTCGTCGACCTCAAGGGTGACCCGCTTCTGATCGAGCTGGGCCTGGAGCTCTGTGAGGAGCTTATCCACCACCGTCTCGATGACCGATGGCGATAGGGGCGCAAATTGCACCACAGCGTCGAGTCGGTTGCGGAACTCCGGCGTAAACAGTTTCTTGATGGCTTCCATGCCATCGTGACGGACGTCCTGCTCAAGAAAGCCAATGGAACCCCGGCTCATATCCACGGCACCCGCGTTGGTGGTCATGACCAAAATGACGTTGCGAAAATCAGCGCTGCGGCCGTTGTTGTCCGTTAGCCGACCGTTGTCCATCACCTGGAGTAGGAGATTAAAAACGTCCGGATGCGCCTTCTCGATTTCGTCGAGCAGCAGAACGCTGTGAGGGTGCTTGCTGATGGCCTCCGTGAGGAGCCCACCTTGATCGAAGCCCACATAGCCCGGGGGGGCGCCAATGAGCCTAGAGACGGTGTGCCGCTCCATATACTCAGACATATCAAAGCGGAGCAGCTCCACCCCAAGGACATGGGATAGCTGGCGACACACCTCCGTCTTACCGACCCCCGTGGGGCCCGCGAAAAGGAAGGAGCCGATGGGCTTGCGCTCCTCCTTGAGCCCCGCCCGGGACAGCTTGATGGCCGAGGCCAGGGTGTCGATGGCTTCATCCTGCCCGAAGACAGTCATGCGCAGTTTCTTATCGAGGTCCCGCAGCGATTCCTTATCGCTGTTATTCACCTGCTGGGAGGGAATGCGAGCGATCTTCGCCACCACCTGCTCCACATCGGCAGCGCCAATGGATTTCTTCTGCTTCGAGGGCGGAAGAAGCTTCTGCGCGGCGCCTGCTTCATCGATGACGTCGATGGCCTTATCGGGAAGGAAACGGTCCGAAATATAGCGCGCGGAAAGCTCCGCTGCAGCTCGCAGGGCCTTATCGGTGTAGCGAAGCTGGTAGTGATCCTCGAAGCGAGATTTCAACCCCTTCAAAATCTTGATGGTGTCCTCGACGTCTGGCTCCACCACGTCGATCTTCTGGAAGCGCCGGGACAAGGCTCGATCCTTCTCGAAAATGCCCCGGTATTCCTGATAGGTGGTGCTTCCCATGCATCGCAGCTCGCCGCTGCTCAGCAGAGGCTTCAGGAGATTGGAGGCATCCATAACGCCCCCAGAGGCCGCGCCGGCGCCGATGATGGTGTGAATTTCGTCGATGAACAGGATGGCCTTGTCCCGAGCCTGGAGATCGGAGAGCACGCTCTTTAGGCGTTTCTCGAAATCCCCGCGGTACTTCGTCCCCGCCAGCAAGGCGCCAAGGTCCAGAGAGTACACCTCGCTGCCCTTGACAATATCGGGCACCTGCCCATCCACGATGCGCTTGGCGAGGCCCTCGGCGATCGCCGTTTTCCCGACGCCCGCCTCCCCCACCAGGAGGGGGTTGTTCTTGCGACGCCGGGTGAGGATCTGCACCACCCGCTCGACTTCTTCGTCCCGCCCGACGAGGGGATCAATACGCCCCGCCTTCGCCTGTTCGTTTAGGTTGCTGGCAAAGGCTTCGAGGGCGCCGGCCCCGGCGGGCTCAGCGCTTTCCTGGGCTTCTTCCGTTTCCTCCCGCTCTTCGCCTTCCCCTTCGCTGTCCTGGATCTTGGAGATCCCGTGGGCGATGTAGTTGACGATGTCGATGCGGGCAATGTCCTGAAGCTTGAGGAAGTAGACCGCTTGGCTTTCCTGCTCGCTGAAGATCGCCACCAGGACGTTGGCCCCGGTGACTTCCTTGCGGCCGGAGGATTGGACGTGGAACACGGCCCGCTGCAGCACCCGCTGGAAGCCGAGGGTAGGCTGGGTTTCCCGCTCCCCTGCGTCCTCGGGAAGCACCGGCGTGGTGCTATCGATGAACTCCGCGAGCTCGCCCCTAAGGCGGTCGATGTCTGCGCCCACCGCGCGAAGCACAGACCTAGCGGCCGCATTATCAAGGAGCGCCAGAAGGAGGTGCTCGACGGTCATGAACTCGTGCCGCTTCCCCCGAGCTTCGCGGAAAGCGTTATTCAGGCTCGTTTCAAGGTCTTTGCTGAGCATACTGCACTGCTCCTGTGGTCGCGCCCGTTAGTCGGCCATCTCAACCTGGGATAACAGGGGATGGTTATTCTCCTGAGCGCACTGATTCACCTGCTCGGACTTGGTCTCCGCCACGTCCCTGGGATAGACGCCACACACCGCACTCCCGCGCGTGTGCACCGCTAGCATAATCTGTGTGGCCTTCTCCCGGCCCATACCGAAGAAGCGCTCTAGGATGTAGACCACAAACTCCATCGGGGTGTAGTCGTCGTTAAGCAGGACCACCTTATAGAGCGGTGGCCGCTTCAGCTTGGGCTTGGCTGCTTCCGTAATCAGCCCAGCTCCGCCCCCGTCGTCCTGTCCCGGGCCCTCACTGCTGGCGCGGATTGGCATCGGGTGCCCCGCCTGCCCAACCACCATGAAATCTCCTTTCCGTGTGTCGTACCCGTGCCGAGTAACGCGGCACGGAGAGCCCGGGATCATACCCCTCTGCCAGGAAAGGTGGCCAGTATCCGCCTCGCTTCCTCTCCTATATGGGGCACTGACCGATCGCTTTCAAGGTCCAAGCCCTTGACGACGCCTAGCCCCCTGGCCTTATGCTCGGGCTTACCCTAGAGACATAACAGCGCCAGCAGCACATATAAAAATCCAAGGCGCGCTCAGGGTGGATCCATTCGCACGGGGAGGTGACGTATGGCGGTAGGCACCGTGAAGTGGTTCAACAACGCCAAGGGCTACGGGTTTATTGTGCCCGAGCATGGCGGTGATGACCTGTTTGTCCACTATTCCTCCATCGAGATGGAGGGATATCGCACCCTTAAGGCGGGACAGGACGTTTCTTACGACGAGCAAGCCGGAGATAAGGGCAGCTCTGCGGTACGGGTACGACAAAAGGAAGACCCTGCCTCTGAGGAGGCCGTCGCCCTCACCGCCGCTTCGGGTTAGGCCAGTCCAAAAAAAAACGGGGCGCCTCGGCGCCCCGTTTTGATCGTCCTCTGTGAGCCTTAGCTCATTTTGGAGATCATGGCATCTCCGAAGCCGGAGCAGCTGAGGAGCGTTGCCCCATCCATCAGGCGCTCGAAATCGTAGGTCACGGTCTTATCTGCAATGGCAGAGTCCATGGCTTCGATCACGAGATCCGCAGCCTCAGTCCACCCCAGGTGGCGCAGCATCATTTCCGCGGAAAGGATGAGAGAACCAGGGTTCACCTTGTCCTGTCCGGCGTACTTCGGTGCCGTGCCGTGGGTGGCTTCGAAGAGCGCCACTTCGTCGCCGATGTTGGCCCCGGGGGCGATGCCGATACCACCGACCTGCGCCGCTAGGGCGTCAGAGAGGTAGTCACCGTTCAGGTTCATGGTGGCCAGGACGCTGTACTCATCCGGACGCGTCAGGATCTGCTGAAGCATGGCGTCTGCGATGACGTCCTTAATGACCACTTCCCTGCCATCCTTGCGGATTACGTGCCAGGGGCCGCCGTCTAGAGGCTCAGCGCCGAACTCTTCCACGGCGAGCTCGTAACCCCAGTCCTTAAAGGCCCCTTCCGTGAACTTCATGATGTTGCCCTTGTGCACCAGGGTCACGGAATCCCGGCCTTCGTCCAGCGCATACTGGATCGCCTTTCGCACCAGACGCTTCGTGCCTTCCACGGAAATGGGCTTTATGCCCAAGCCCACGTGCTGGGGGAAGCGGATCTTGTTCACCCCGAGCTCCTCCTGGAGGAACTTAAGAAGCTTCTCGTTATCCGCCGTATCTGCTTGATATTCAACGCCTGCGTAGATGTCTTCGGTGTTCTCGCGGAAGATAACCATGTCCACGGCCCCGGGGTTGCGAACCGGGCTCGGCACGTTGGTGAACCAGCGCACGGGGCGCTGGCAGACGTAAAGGTCCAGCTCCTGACGCAGGGCCACGTTCAGAGACCGAATGCCGCCCCCCACGGGAGTGGTCATGGGGCCCTTGATGCCCACAATGAATTCCCGCATGGCTTCCAGCGTTTCTTCCGGCAGCCACTGATCTTCGCCGTACACCTCCAGGGACTTCTCTCCCGAATAGATCTCCATCCATGCGATGGAACGCTTGCCGCCATAGGCCTTGGCCACGGCAGCGTCGGTGACCTTGATCATCACCGGCGTAATATCAACCCCGATGCCGTCACCCTCGATGAAGGGGATGATGGGATGGTCGGGTACGTTCAAGGAATGGTCAGCGTTGACGGTGATCTTCTGGCCGTCGGCGGGAACCTTGATGTGCTGGTAAGCCATGAAAAACTCCCTGCAAGTAATGGAGGCACCAGCCGCTCGAGGCAAAGGGACTCCCGCGACGATTCCGGCAACAGAGGCCGCCGGGCGCATGCAGGGTTTGCTAGGCTGGTGCTGGGCCCCCCTCGGGCCCATGCGTGAAGCGAGCGGGAGTATAGCAAGGGTGGAAGGAAGGTTCACGGGGCAAGCGGCGATGCTGCTGCGCTTTCATAAACCCTACGGGGTACTATCCCAGTTCACCGACGAAGACGGTCGGCCCACGCTCAAAACCTACCTACCGCAGCCCCATATCTATGCCGCGGGGCGGCTCGACCGAGATTCCGAAGGGCTTTTACTTCTCACCAATCACGGGGGCCTACAGCATTGGCTGAGCCACCCCCGGCATAAGGTCGAAAAGGGCTATTGGGCCCTGCTTGATCAAACTCCCGATAGGGCCACGCTCAAACGGCTCCAGGAGGGCGTCGTGCTTAAGGATGGGCCTGCCCGGGCCTTGCAGGCAGCGCTCTGCCCCGCCCCGAGCCTCCCGGAGCGCGACCCGGCCCCCCGGATCAAAAGCTCGAGCCATCCGTGCTGGCTGGACCTCACCATCGACGAAGGAAGAAACCGCCTCGTCCGTCGGCTTTGTGCCGCCCTAGGCACGCCCGTGCTCCGCTTAATTCGCTATCGCATCGGGGACTACGCCCTTGAGAACCTTGCCCCCGGGGCCTATGCGGAGGCCCCCGTGCCGTCAGCTTTCAGGGGGCCCCTTCCCCTGAAGCCCCCTCCCAGGCGGCCAGAGCACGGTGGTCCGACGGGGCGGCCTCGATCCAGACCTTCTCGCCGGCCCGGTCCTCGAGCTTCCAGAACACCACCTCGCTCTTGAAGGCATCCATGATGTACTGCGCGCCCTCGAAGGCGGCATGGCGATGGGCGCTGGAGACGAGCACGAGGACAATCTGATCCCCAGGGCCTAGGGACCCTACGCGGTGAATGGCCTCCACCGCTAGCAGGGGCCAGCGCTCAGCCGCGCGCTTGCAAACCGCCAGCATGGAGCGCTCACTCATGCCGGGATAGTGCTCGAGGGTTAGGCTAGCGACGGACCCCGCCTGATCGCGCACGAGGCCCACAAAGGCAACCTCGGCCCCTGCCCCATGGGCGGCCTTGCGCAGGCGCCGAAGGGCCTCCTCGATTGAGAAATCTTCCTTCTGCACCGCAACCGATAGCACGGCGGGGGGGGTCATCCGCCGGTCACCGGGGGTAAGAAGGCGACCTCATCCCCGGGGTTAAGGGCGAAGTTTTCGTCTTCAACGAAGGTCTGATTGACCGCCAGGCGAATCCCCGGGGCCGTTAGTTGACCCCGGGAGCCCGGGATCTCAGCCTCGAGAGCGCTAAGAAGCCCCTCCACCGTGAGCCCCGGGGTCTCTAAGGGCAGGCGGACGCGCTCGCGACCCAGCGCCTCTCGCAGGCGGGCGAAGAACCGCACCTCAAGCATCGGTCTCGGCCTCCCGGAGCCAGACGCCACTCGCGCCTCCGCGCTTCTCCTCCAGGGCGATGGTTTCGATCACCATGCCTCGATCCACAGCCTTACACATATCGTAGACCGTGAGCGCCGCTAGGCTCACTGCGGTGAGCGCCTCCATTTCCACCCCGGTCTGAGCGGTGGTTTTCACCGTTGCCGACACCTGCAGGGTATCCGGCCCCTCCACCTCGAAGGCCACCTTCACCGAGCTTAGGGGCAAGCTATGGCAGAGGGGGATGAGCTCGTGGGTCCGCTTTGCGCCCATGATGGCCGCAATTCGTGCTGTCGCCAGCACGTCGCCCTTGCGGTGCGTACCTTCCTGAAGCATACGCAGGGTTTCAGGCGCCATGCGCAGGCGCCCGGAGGCTCGCGCTTCCCGAGCGGTGCTGGGTTTTTCGCCGACGTCGACCATATGCGCCTGGCCTTTCGCGTCGAGATGGGTAAATCCGTCAGGATCGGTCACGCGCTGCTGTCCTCTTTACTGGTGGCCTACGGGCCCGCGCCGGTACAATAGCGACCGCATCCACCGTGAGAAACCC